>JAILBN010000058.1 GCA_024680915.1 Treponemataceae bacterium
CCGCCTGAAAACCACAGACGGCAAGATAGACGATTTCGCTTCCATGAGGGAAGCCTCCTACCGCAGATACTCCCGCCTGCTTAGAGAAAGCAGCGAGATGCCGGACCTTCTTATGATAGACGGCGGTATCGGTCAGGTAAATGCGGTGCAGGGTGTGCTCGATGAACTGAATCTTGATATCCCCATAGTGGGTCTGGCCAAGCAGGACGAAGAGCTTTACCTTCCAGGAAGCAGCACGCCTATCTGCCTACCCAAGCGCAGCGATGCCCTGCGGCTCCTGCAGCGTGTACGCGATGAGACGCACCGTTTCGCCACAAGCCGGAACCAGGCCCTGCGCACTAAAGCCAACGTTGTCAGCCGCTTCGAAAGCCTGCCCCACATCGGGAAAAAACGCGCGAAGCTGATAATTACGAAATACAAAACGCTGGAAACCTTCGAAATGAAGTGCCGTGACTTTCCTGAGGAAGTGGCGGAGTTCCTTTCGGTGCCGGTAGCACAAGTCACGGAAGCAGGAGCAGCGGCGGCAAAACTGCTTGCCTCCGGCGGAGCCAAAGTCCACATCAACAAGCGGTACACAGCCGTGGACGAATATATTGAGGCAGCAGAGAAAGAAGAGCCTTACGAAACAGAATAAAAAACTAGCGCAGATACACCATTAGAAGCATTATATCCGACGTTCTTATGCCGGATATGCGGCTTGCCTGTCCAAGCGTCACAGGGCGGATTTTCTCCAGTTTCATGCGGCTCTCGGCAGAAAGCCCCGGAATGGCACCGTAATCAAAATCTGCCGGGATGCGCGCGTTTTCCATGCGCTTCATCTTCTCAACACGCTTGTCCTGCTTTTCTATGTAATGCTCGTACTTAAAGTCAATTTGAGCGGCGTTCCAATACGCCTCTTTGTAGCCTGGGTTTTCTGCATCCGGCTTTCGGTGAAGTAGCTCCAGTATCTCGTCGCGGGCGTGAACTTTCTCGTTCACTTTGTCGAGCTGCGCCTGTGTCTTAAGCCCCACAGCAAAGCCTTTCGGGGTAAGCCGTTCGTCCGCCGTATCGTGGCGTAAATTAAGCCTGTATTCAGCCCTGGCCGTGAACATACGGTAGGGTTCTTTAGTACCCAGGGTCACAAGATCATCAATGAGCACACCGATATAAGCCTCGCTGCGGTCAAGGACAAAGGGCTCAAAGGAGGGTATGTCACGGAGCCTGTCCGGGTTTCCGACGACAGCACCTATTGCGCCCGACAAACCGGGCAAACTCGAACCCACTGCACCAGTCGCCGCACTCCCGCCTGTAAAACCGGCCTCGCCCGCCGCACTCCTGTTTGCGACATCCGCGCCAGCCGCCAAACTGGAACTGCTCGCGCCTGTCACACCGGCCGCAATATTCGCACCAGCACCGGTCGCACCAGTTTCGCCTACGCCCACAGAATCGCTCGCGGACGCGCCCGAAGCCCCCACAAAACTTGAACCACTCGCGTTCAGAGGTCCACAAAGCTCCTGGTGAGCCTTGCAATAAAGAGCTGCATTTATTCCAGCCACAAGCCCCTGTCCGGCGGCTTCCTCATAACCGGAGGTTCCGTTTATCTGACCTGCGTTGAAAAGACCTGCCACCAGCTTTGTCTCCAGAGTAGGATAAAGCTGGGTAGGCTCCACATAATCATATTCCACAGCATAGCCGGGACGTGCGACAATCGCATTCTTAAAGCCTGGCAGAGTCCGCAAGAAGCGGTCCTGAACCTCTTCCGGCAAAGACGACGAAAAGCCGTTCAGATAAACCTCTTCCGTCTCCAAGCCTTCCGGTTCCACGAAAAGCTGGTGACGCTCCCGCTCAGCGAAACGCATGACTTTGTCTTCTATCGAAGGGCAGTAACGGGGCCCTACTCCACTTATTTTGCCGGAGTAAAGCGGTGAAAGCCCGATATTCTCCCGGATAATCCTATGAGTCTCAGCATTGGTATATACAAGGTGGCAGGGAACCATTGGACGGTCAACGGAGGTGTTGTCGAAGGAGAAGGGAATGACTTCCTCATCGCCTAGCTGCAGCTCCAGCTGGGAAAAATCGATTGAACCGCGCAGGACACGGGGAGGTGTTCCTGTTTTCAGCCTGCCAGTGGTAAAGCCAAGTCTGTTCAGCGCAGCAGTAAGTCCATAGGCACCACCTTCACCAAGCCGGCCGCACGGTGCATCATAGGTTCCGATAAAAATACGTCCGCCAAGGAATGTGCCCGTGGTAAGGATCGCAGCCCGGACAGGAACCCTGCGGCCACGCTCCGTTATGACGGCTGTAAGCTTCTGCCGGTAAGGATGTCCCTCCGCGAACTTAGCTTTTCCGGCAGCTTTCTCCGCATCAACCCGGCATTCACCGGGAATAGAGCCTTCCGGGGCTGACGATGTGCAGCCGGGAGGAAGCGGCACATTACTTGCGACCGTCTCCAAATCAACCACTGTATCCTGAAGGGTGTAAAGATTCTCAGTCTCTTCCAAGGTCTGCCTGGCCAAGCGGGAATACAAAAGCTTATCCGCCTGACTACGAGGCGCTTGGACTGCAGGACCACGACTCCTGTTAAGAAGCCTGTATTGTATCATAGATTTATCTATGAGGTGGGCCATCTCTCCGCCCAGAGCATCAATCTCGCGTACGATATTTCCCTTGGCAATTCCACCTATAGAAGGGTTACACGACATCCTACCGATGGAATCTATTGTCTGTGTTATGAGAAGAGTCCGAAGCCCACTATGGGCACATGCAAGGGCGGCTTCTATTCCGGCATGACCGCCGCCCACGACAGCAACGTCAAAAGGCGCTCCGTATCCTGTATATGTAATATCTATCATAGTTTAAGAGCTCCTAATCTTAACGAATTGCACGATTTTTCACAAGAGAAGGGAAAATTGGAAGCAAAGGTTGCACCCGGTACTTGTCCCTATGCCTCCGAGCTTACGAACTTGATTACGGATGAGCTTCTCTCAAACCTTCAGGAACAGACTTATCGCTCCATCGTGCTTTTAATCTCTCTATACCAGAGGCAAGAACCTCATCTCTCTTTTCCGGATCAATATCAAGTCCTTCGATAGTGTATTCCTGCACCTCGTTTATACCGAATGCCTTTCCTACACGGCGGATATAGGACACTCCTTCATGAGGACCTTCCGTAAAACCTCCGCAGGTGGAGAAATATCTTATCTTCTTAGCTTTGCAAAGCCCTGTGGGACTAGGGCCACGGTATATGAAACTTATACCAGAAACAGAAACATGCTCTATATAAACTTTCAAAAGGGAAGGAAAAGACCAATCCCAGTAAGGTGCGGCGATCAGTATTTCGTCTGCCATGCTGAACTGCTTTGCGTAACGGAAGACAGGATCATTGAGATTGCCCGCGTCCAGCAAGCTTTGGCGGTGTTCGATATCCTCGGCAGTAAGGGGTACAAGCTTTTCTTCCGTAAGATAAAGCCGCTCGATTTCTGTAAGATCCCCACCGGGTGCGTCAACCCCATCAGAACGGAAACGCAAATAACTTTCAAGCAGCTTCCTCGTCGCGGATTTTTCTTTTCTTATACAGCAATCTACAACAAGTATTCTCATATCTACAGCTTGCCCAGCTCGAAGGGAGTCTCCTGGTAAACATAATAATTCAGCCAGTTGGAATAAAAAAGATGGGCTATACTCCGCCAGGTTGACATAGGTCTCATAGCAGGATTGTCATCAGGGAAATAATGCAGGGGCATATCCACATTCGCAAGCGCCTTCTTCAAATCACGGCGATATTCCATCTCCAAGGTATTAGTGTCGTATTCAAGATGTCCTGTCATGAAAATCTGCCGGTTGTTGTTCGATTTCACAAGCAGGACGCCGGATTCCTCCGACTCTGCAAGGATAGTCAGTTCAGGATGTCTCTCAATATCTTCCCTGCGTACTTCTGTGTGGCGCGACTGGGGCGAGGGAAAAAGATCATCAAAGCCACGAAGCAGAGGCTCTGCCACTGTAGTCTTATAATTCATGAAGATACCAGAAATCTTTTTATCAAGACAATATTTCGGAACCCCATAATGATGATAAAGCCCGGCCTGAGCACCCCAGCATATAAAGAGGGTACAGAAAACGTTTTTCTCGGCATAATCCATAATCTGACAAAGCTCTGGCCAATAATCAACCTGCTCGAAGGGAATCTGCTCCACAGGAGCCCCTGTTATGATCATACCGTCAAAACGTTGCTTCAGCACATCCTCTGTAGTTATATAGAACCTCTCCAAATGCTCTCGTCCCGTATTCTTTGATTCATGACTTGCCATATGGACAAGGGAAATCTCGATCTGAAGAGGAGTATTTCCTAAAAGTCTCAGGAGCTGGGTCTCCGTAGCAATTTTCGTGGGCATAAGGTTTACAATGGCTATTTTAAGAGGTCGTATATCCTGAATCGCAGCTCTCTGCTCCGTCATCACGAAGATATTCTCGTTCTCAAGAACCTCGCGAGCTGGTAAATCTGATTGAATCTTTATAGGCATTATTAAACTCCACGGACAGGCAGGACAAAATAAGAAGTTCGCCCCACAAGATACGTTACGGAAATATAGCATATTTCACCGTCATTTGCTATACTGTCCTTATGGTCAATGACAGGCGGGCAGCCATAAAAAAGCTAAAGAAACTAGTATTTGCTCCAAAAGCTGAGATAGAAACCTTCAGGAAAAAAATAGAGGAAGAATTCACAGAGATCTTTTTACCAAACCGTGTAGAAAGGGAAGAGAAAGACATAGGAGGTATTCCCTGCGATATTCTCTCTCCTATGGTATATGCCACTGATCGCGTCATGGTTTACATACACGGAGGTTCCTTTATCGGGGGAAGCCGTGCCTCCTGGAGGAGCTTCTGCGCATCCTTGGCCCACGCTTCATCTACAAAGATCATTCTGCCGGAAATCCGTCTGGCTCCGAAATTCCCTTTCCCCGCAGCCCTTGATGACATAAAGGATGTATTCAAAACTATATGCGTGGAAGAGCCAGACATCCTTATAGGGGCTGATGGTTCAGGGGCATCCATTGCTATGGGGCTTTTACTTAGTCTTAAAGAAAAAGTAAGGGAGCGTATAAAAGAAATCGTACTTTTTTCACCTTGGCTGGATTTTTCTGATGATGCCCCCATATTCAAGACAAAAAAGCTGAAGGATGAAATAATCACCGTCGATGCGATAAAACGCACCGGCAATATGTATACATATAGCTCTAACCTATCGAACCCCCTTGTATCGCCTTTGTATATGAAGCCGTCCATGATGGGCAATTTCCCGGAGATATACATACAGATGGGAGAGAAAGAAGTAATCACGAGCGAGGCAGAGCGTTTCTGCAATCTTCTCCGAGAAAACAATGTAAAATATACATTCGATGTGGAAAAAGACATGATGCACATGTTCCAGATGGCAGATGAATATCTCAACGAAGCTCATCTTGCCATTGAGAGAGTTGGAACACACATAAGAATCCGCAACGAGGAAGAAGAAGAGGCTCCGGGAAAAGGAGCAGAAGACTGATATGGAACTTGTAGCACCTGCAGGAAACCTTGAGAAACTGAAATACGCTTACACTTACGGAGCCGATGCAGTCTATATAGGACTAAAGAAGTTTTCCCTCCGTATAAAGGCCGACAACTTCTATGAAGATGAATATAAAGCCATAACAGAACTGAAAAAGAAGTTTCCGGGAAAAAAGCTTTTCTGTGCCCTGAACATCAGTTTCCACAATAAGGATATAGATAATTTTCTTTCAGAATTGGACTATTTCAAATCCTACCCCATAGATTCCTTCATAATCCAAGATATAGGCATGGTTCCCATTCTGCAGAAGAATTTTCCTTATGCAGCCCTTCATCTGAGTACCCAGGCAAACTGCATAAACAAAGAAGCCGTCCGAATGTACAAATCCCTGGGCTTCAAAAGGGTGGTCCTGGGCCGGGAGACGAGCCTGGCCGAAATCCGCGAGATAAAGGATGCCGTTCCAGACATGGAGATGGAGGCTTTTGGACACGGAGCTATGTGTATATCATACTCAGGCCGCTGTCTCATGAGTGCCTATCTTACAGGCCGCAGTGCGAATGCCGGCTTCTGTTCCCATACCTGCCGCTGGAATTTCAGCGTCGCGGAGGCAAAAGACCTGGCAGAAAGCGGAAAACTATACCTGACGGAAGAAAAACGAAAAGACGAGCATTTCCCTGTTTTTGAAGGCGAGAATTTTACCGCTGTCCTTTCGTCAAAAGATTTATGCATGATCGACCATCTTGATGATATGAAAAAAGCCGGAGTAGACTCGCTCAAAATAGAAGGCAGGATGAAGAGCCTCTATTACGTGGCCATGACCACAAGAGCCTACAGAAAAGCCATAGATGCCTTGGAAGGCCGAATAAAAGAGGAGGAAGCGCTTCCCTACATCGCAGAGCTCTACAAGGCTTCCCACAGGGAATTCGGAACAGGCTTTTATTATTCAAGGGACGATGCAGATATAACCACGGCAGGAGAATCCTCAAGCGATTACGAGCTTGCGGCTACAGTGGGAGCCAGACTTTCCGACCAAGAAGCAAGGGCCATATGTGAAAAAGGAAGGGCTTTAGAGGCGGATTTCAAGGCCAAGCTTGATGCCATGCATCCGGAGGCAAAGGCAGCGAAGCTTAAGGATTACGCTGACCACCCTGACAAGGTTCCCCATGCCTGTAGCGGAGACGGACAGGCAAAACTATACGAATGCAAGGCCCTCAACAGGATAGACGAAAAAACATATGTGGAATATATTGGGCCTGACTGTACAGGAATTCCAGATACAGATTTCCGTTTCGTAGACCCGGAAACGGGATGTTTTACGCCTTTCATAAGCCATAACCAAGCTTATTTACTGTACACGGGAAAACCGGTGAAAGAAAACTGGATTATAAGAACACGGGTAAACAAAAACTAAAAAAGGAAAGAAATATGAAAAGGAGAAGAGTTAAAACTTTCTTATGCTTAGCCTTCCTGATGACTTTCTCAATAGGGTCATTCGCCTTTGAGCTGCCTTCTTTTCTGACAGATGGCAACAACGAAGCTTCCGCATCACTTGGTTTTCTAGTCGGAAGCCCCACCTCAGGAGAAGTATTCAGAGGAGACTTCAGGGTCAGCAGGAACACCTTCCTTTACGATGCCAACATAGGCTTGGAATTCACTGACGAATGCCTTGCTTTCCTGATCAACGGGGGAATTTACTTTGATTTGACGGAATCGCTCAGGCTTGGTGGAAGACTGACCTACAACCCCCTTTTCATGTTCGGTAAAATGGCAGAACAGAACATAGTCCCGGCCGCTTTCTGCAAGATTGAGTTTCCTTACTACTCAAAGCTTGAGATAGAGCTTGGTCTGCTTTATAAGACCGACCATTTTTTCTCTCTTCCCAGCCAATACAACCGGACCCATAATCTGAGCTTGGCTTTCTCAGTTTATTATACACAGCTATTCGACAGATTCTCCCTGTATGGGGGACTGACATCCCATACACTTTATACTTACAGGCTATTCCTGCAACCTCGCTGGGTTCTTGGTGGAGAATTCACCATCAACGATAATCTTTCTGCGGGACTTACCACCGCAGTTCAATACGGCGACGTATTTTTGTCCGCCTATATTGATTCTTTCTCAGTGGATATATCATGCAAATACAAATTCTGAAATCAAAGAAAAGACAAGCTCAAAAAAAACACCAACAGAGGACAAGCCGCACAGGTATTCACCTTATAAGCGCAGTATTGGTCATAGCCCTCCTTTCAGTCGCCGGATGCGAATTCGGCTTGACGGAAGCCATTTACAGACCCTATGGAGTCAACGAAAGAGCTAAGGAACTCAAGGACATTACCCTGCCAGCTTCAGTACTTGATTCCTCAATTTATCAGAGCAAAAAATATAACTTCATGATTATAACAGATATGCACTACGGTTCAGGCCGTCAAGTTCCAGAAAGACAGATCCTCAACTGGCTGGACCAATTCAATGCCAGCGCAGAGACCCAGGCTAAAAAACCTCTTTTCTGCATAATACTTGGTGATATGGCACATACAGGAAATAAGGAAGATTTCGCAGCCTTCAATACTTTCCAGGAGAAGCTTGAAGTAAAGGGAATCCCTGTATATAGCATCGTAGGCAATCATGACCTTCTGAACAGTGGCTGGCAGTATTGGAAAACAAGCTGCAATCCCGGAACCTCTTTCTTCCGTTTTAAGACCGACAACGTATCATGGTATTTCACAGACACAGGAAGCGGAACAATGGGGGAGACACAGCTTAGCGCCCTGGAGCAAGCCTTCGCAGCAGATTCCAACAGAAAGCTCCTTTTTTCTCACTACCCCATATACGGAGGAGGAAATGGAGTACCGTTATTCTCCATGGGCAACGAAAAGGAAAGAGCCAGAATAATCGATCTTTATGCAAACAACAATGTGAAGTATTCTTTCGAGGGTCACTGGCATCCAGGCGGGGAACACGACTTCGGAAGTTTCAAAGAGTACATAGCGACTTCCTTGCAAATGGGCAAATGGTATTTGGTTTCCGTAGATGAGACAAAGCCAGCTGGAGAAAACCCTATAGCGAAGGTGGAAGAAATAAACCTCTACTCTAACTGAGTCAAAGACAGGCGGGCTTCGTAAGGAGTCCCCTCTATCCTTTCTCCTCAATTTGAAAATAATTCTCAATTTCTATTGACATAAAAAAAAGTCTGTGCTACAAAATGACAATCATTCTCATATTTGCCACAAAACCGAAAGCATTGCGAATGACGGCAGAAGATTTCATAGATTTTACGGAGATAAAATGTCATCCCGATCAAAATATAAGACTAAACAAAGAGAAACTCTTATAGCATATCTTGAATCTATGCCGGGTACTCACATTACAGCCAGTGATGTATGCGAATACTTTAAGGAAAAGGGGCAGCCCATAGGCCTATCCACTGTTTACAGGCAGCTGGAAAGTCTTGTAGATGAAGGTATCGTCAACAAATACACTATAGATGCCTCAAGCTCCGCCTGTTTCGAATATATGGGAGGAGACAGCCATAAAGATGCGGAGGCCTGCTTCCACTGCAAATGTGAGAAATGCGGAAAGCTCATACATATGCATTGTGATGAGCTGTCAGAGATAGGAGAGCACTTGTTTAAGGAACATAATTTTAAGATTAATTCAATGCGTACGGTTCTTTATGGAATATGTGACGAGTGCATGGATGAAAAATAAACTAGAGAATATGTCAATGCTCAACTTTTATATAGGCGCGAAACACAATAAGAAAGGATTAAGGACAAGGGGCATCATAGCCGCGATAGCAGGAATCATATTGCTCCTGGCCACAATCATGTCTGTTTTCTACATAGCGATGGAATCACACCATCATTGCGAAGAAGAAAACTGCCCTATTTGTGCCTGTATAGAGTTATGCAAAGCCATTATCCATAGCGGAAGCTTCGTTCCTTTGATTATCTGCTATCCATTCCTATTTTTATTTACAGATTTTTTCTTTAGTAAATTCTTTACCATAGAAACCCCAGTCTCAAGAAGAATCAGGATGAACAATTGAGGAAGAAAATGCATCAGAACAAATGAAAGCGCACAGCATTCTTATAATCGGCGCATATTACAACCCTTATAAACGGAGGTTAAATTTTCTATGAAAAAATATATTTCATTATTTATCGTAATTTTATTAATGACAGGAAGCATCTTTGCTTTAGGAGCAAAAGATTCAAAAACAAACAATAAAGATTCCCTTCAAATTGTAACTACTATTTTCCCAGAATATGACTGGGTTAAAAATATTCTTGGCAACAATCCTGCAAACGCAGAAATCACAATGCTCCTCAATAACGGAGTAGACCTTCACAGCTACCAGCCTACAGTGACTGATATCCTAAAAATATCCACCTGTGATCTTTTCATTTATGTAGGTGGAGAATCAGACGGCTGGGTAGACGACGCCCTGGCAGAATCAACTAACAAAAATATGGTTGTAATCAATCTCCTTGACGTCTTGGGAGACTCAATAAAAGAAGAGGAATTAGTAGAAGGAATGCAGGTTTCTGAGCATCATCACGACCATGATCATGAGCACGAGTCTGAGGAGGCTGAACACGACCATGATCATGACCATGAGTCTGAGGAAGCTGAACATGACCATGAGCATGACCATGAGTCTGAGGAAGCTGAACATGAGCACCACCACGACCACGAAGAGCCAGAATACGACGAGCACGTATGGCTTTCTCTGCGCAGTGCCGCGATTATCTGCCAGAGCATTTCAAATGCCCTTGAGAAAATCGATGCCGCAAACGCAGCAGTATACAAGGCAAACACAGCTTCTTACATAGCTAAGCTCAACGAGCTTGACTCAAAATACACAGACGTAGTCGCGAAAGCACCTGTAAAGACTCTCCTTTTCGGAGACAGATTCCCCTTCCGCTACTTTGTTGATGATTACGGCCTTAATTACTATGCTGCTTTTGTGGGTTGCTCGGCAGAAACAGAAGCAAGTTTTGAAACTATAGCTTTCCTTGCCAACAAGGTTGACGAGCTCTCACTCAAGGCGGTTATGACCATTGAAGGTAAGGATCACAGGATTGCACAGACAATCGTGGACAATACAAAGGAAAAGAACCAGAAGATTATAACCATGGATTCAATGCAGTCCACCACACAGAAGGATGTCCAGAACGGAACGACCTATCTTTCTGTAATGGAGAGCAATCTTGAAGCAGTAAAAGAAGCGCTCAAATAAGCAGTCCTGAGAAGCCACGCCATACGCTGTTTGAAAGTGATGGCGTGCGCTGCCGTAAAGGCTTAGGAGGTATAATGCCATTAATCACCGTCCAGAGTCTATCATTAGGATATGATTCTCATGCCATTCTGGAAAATTTGTCTTTCACTGTAAATGCAGGAGACTATCTCTGCATAGTGGGAGAAAACGGCTCCGGAAAATCCACTCTGATGAAAACCCTGCTGGGACTTCAAAAGCCCTTAGGTGGGAAAATTCTGGTCGGTGATGGGCTCAAAAAAAATGATATAGGCTATTTGCCACAGCAGACAATGGTTCAAAGGGATTTCCCTGCATCCGTGAAAGAGATAGTTCTTTCAGGATGCCAGAACCGTTGTGGTTTAAGGCCTTTCTACAATAAAGAAGAAAAAGAACTAGCTCAAAAAAACATGGAGAGGATGAACATTACCCAGTTAGCCAACAGATGCTACAGAGACCTTTCCGGAGGACAGCAGCAACGGGTCCTTCTTGCCCGTGCCCTCTGCAGCGCTGAGAGAATACTACTTTTGGACGAGCCTGTCTCAGGCCTTGACCCCAAGGTCACGGCGGAAATGTACAGTCTTATCTCAGAGCTTAACAAGGATGGTGTCACCATAATCATGATATCCCATGACATATCAGCAGCAGTCAGATACGCAAGCCACATACTCCACATAGGAGCGGCAGTTTTTTTCGGCACCAAAGAAGACTACACAAAAAGCGAGACTGGCATCTTCTTCCTTAAACAACAAGCCCCAGGAGCAGAGCTATGATTGAAAAACTCATAATGTACCTGCAGTATCCTTTCGTATACTATGCACTGATAGTAGGTGTTCTTATCGCCCTTTGCTCCTCCCTCCTGGGTGTCCCCCTGGTATTAAAACGATTTTCCTATATAGGCGACGGTCTTTCCCACGTTGCTTTCGGTGCCATGTGTATTGCCGCCGTGCTGAACATTACGAACGACATGATCATAATCATGCCGGTTACAATAATATGCGCCATCCTCCTGCTCAGAACAGGGCAGAACACTAAGATAAAAGGAGATGCGGCCATAGCCATGATCTCCGTGAGCGCCCTTGCTATGGGCTATCTTTTGATGAACATCTTCACTACCTCATCAAATGTCTCTGGTGATGTATGCAGCACCTTGTTCGGATCGACATCAATATTGACCCTGCAAGCCTATGAAGTATGGCTCTGCATAGTCCTGTCTGTAATCGTCGTAATTCTCTTCGTCTTCTTCTACAACAAGATATTCGCCGTCACCTTTGACGAAAGCTTCTCAAAAGCCACTGGAGTAAAGGCAGACGGCTACAACCTGCTTCTTGCGGTCGTAACTGCGGTGATAATAGTCATGGCTATGAATCTTGTGGGATCCCTGCTTATATCAGCCCTGGTGATTTTCCCAGCTTTATCCGCCATGAGACTCTTCCGTAGCTTCAAGTCAGTGACCATATTCTCTGCCATTCTGTCCGTGAGCTGCGCCTTTTTGGGAATAATCATATCCATACTGGCAGGAACCCCTGTAGGTTCCACAATTGTCGGTGTTGATGCTTCCGCCTTTCTTATTTGCTGTCTTGTAGGTATAATAAGAGGCGGAGGAAGGAAATGAAAGACAACAAAGCAATGGTCAGAGTGACAGAAAGTGCTGCAGTAAAAAATGTCTGTAGGAAAAAAGCCGAAAGTCTGAAAGACGAAAGTCTGAAAGACGAAAGGATTTCCTTTTCTGCAGTCTGCGCGATTACCCTGTTGGTCCTATGCACTGCAGTCTTAAGCCTTTCTGGCTGCACAGGCAGAGACGAAACAGGCAAAACCGGAAACAGGGCTGCAAACAGCCAACCTAGTGTCGATGACATTCTTCAGCAAAGAATAGCAGAGACCGACCAGGCTGAGGAGATAATATCGGCTCAGGAGCCTCTTGCCCAAGTTGTACCAGAAGAAGCCCCAAGTTCCCTTGTGCCAACTGTTACAGAAACAGAGCAAGCCCCAGCTCCCACGGCAGCATCTTCTGAAGCAGAGAAAAAAGCAGAGACATATCCTACTCCAACCCCACCTGAACGGAAAAAGCCTGAGATAATTCCAGCGGACAGCGTACAAGTTGACGTTGATTTAGCGGCCATGTCCGGCAATGTAGTTTACTCAGAAGTCCTTAACATAATGATGTCTCCTCAGACTTATGTAGGAAAAAGCGTAAAGATGATGGGCTTCTTCGGTTATTACCACGATGAGAACACCGGCCAGAACTACTATGGCTGCATAATACAGGATGCCATGGGCTGCTGTGCCCAGGGAATAGAATTCATACCCACAGAAGAATACCTCTTCCCTGATGACTTCCCTGAAGAAGGAGAACTGGTCACAGTAGCCGGGGAATTCATGACCTACGAGGAAAATGGCTACACATATTTCACACTTAAAGATGCAAAAATATTGAGTGAGGGATAAGCTTCGCCCCTCACTTTTTCTTTACTTTATCTGAAATAGTAACTGGCTTCTCTTCCCAGACCACAGATACGGTACGTTCGCTCACATTCGGAATAAGCGAATAGCTCCGGCAACCCTTCTTATGGATAATCAGTCCACGACCCCTGGAAACATAACCGACGATCTCATCCCCGTACACAGGGTTACAGCAGCCCGCTGCCTTTACCAGGAAATTAGTCGTATCACCGATTCTTATATGGATAGGCTCTGAGGAACGCTCCTCTGCTCCGCCTGCCCCTCCTTCCGTCCGGCCGTCAGAGAGGGCTTTTCCCTCACCTCCATAAGTCCGTAAATCAGAGGCATGTGCCTGTTGCCCAGAAAGACGATTCTGCTGACCGGTGACACCTTGCCCGGAGGACTGACCGATTCCAGCAGCCGCAACCGCTGTATCAAGCTTCAGCTCCGGTTCGTTCTGCAGCAGCCAGGCCCTTATTTTACTACGGGCCCGGGCGGTTTTCACCACTGTAAGCTGGTTCACCGTCGGGTGGGCCTGGGGATTTGTCAAAATCTCGATAATCTCAGTGTTCTTCAAAGGGCTTGATAAGGGGATGATGTGTCCGTCAGCCTTTGCCCCCACAATAGTCTCGCCTATATGGGAATGTATGCTGTACGCGAAATCTATAGCCGTCGCTCCCGCCGGCAACTCTCGGATATCCCCCTTGGGAGTGAAGACGAAAATGGAGTCACCTAAAAGCTCCTCTCTGATCTCGGCGAAAAGCTCAGCATCATTCCCATGTTCAGCCCTGAGTTCCTTCAGCTGATTGATTATGGAAAGATTCTCCAAGGAGACAGCATCCCGGTTGGTACCCTTCTTGTAAAGCCAATGACTGGCGACACCATGCTCGGCTACGGAATGCATCTCCACAGTACGGATTTGAATCTCAAGGGGCATTCCATCGCACAGGACCGTGGTATGAAGACTCTGGTAGCCGTTGGGCTTGGGCATGGCTATATAATCCTTGAAGCGGCCGTCCAAGGGCTTCCACAGATTATGTACAAGTCCGACCAGGGTATAGCACTCAGCATTATCGTTACAAATTACACGGAGGGCCAAGAGGTCATATATCTCATCAGGAGCCTTACCTTTTTTTTTCATCTTCTGATAAATCGAGTAAAAATGCTTTGCCCGGCTGGATATCGTAACCTTTATTCCTGCCTTCTCCGCAGCCTTGTATATTTCCTTCTGAGCCTTCTCAAGATATACGGATCTCTCGCCTTTCTTCAGCATGACAAGATGCTTTATCTGCTCGTAGGCATCGGGATTGGTGTATTTCAGGCTCAAATCCTCAAGCTCATCCTTGACTGAGGACATACCAAGCCTGTTGGCAAGGGGAGCCCAAATATCAAGGACCTCCTGGGAAATGGCTTTCTGCTTCTCGCTTTCCACATTCTTAAGGTTCCTCATACGGTCCAGCCGGTCGGCAAGCTTTACCAAAATAACCCGGATATCGTCAACCATAGCGAAAAGCATTTTTCTTACGGAATCAGCCTGATGAAGAGTCTTGTTCTGGATTTTTAGACCGGTGATGCGGGAAGAGCCGTCCACAAGGGTCCGAACAGAAGAGCCGAAGAGAGCTTCCACATCATCAAGAGTCACGCCCTCAAGCTCCGTGCTGCTGTGAAGCAGGGCACCAATAACCGACTCGCTGTCCATTTTGATATTAGCAAGGATAGCGGCCGTCCTTAGAGGATGATTTGTATAAGGCTCTCCACAGGGTCTTATTTTTGATGAGGTCTTTTCTGTAAGCCAATCCCAGGCTTTCTTTATATCCTGCCTTTCTTCCTCCGTATATTGCGGAAACTTCTGGAAGAACTGCTCAATCGTGTTCAAATCTGAGTTTTCTATCTGCATTTTTCACTGATTCGTGCTATATCGGTGCTAAATACCTGTTTTTTACGGCATCAGCTCCGTTCTATACATGCGACTCCACAAGACGAAGCTGTCCTGCGAGATCCCGATGAATCACTATATCAGTAAAACCACACTTTGATAAATACTCTGAGGCTTTTTCCGCATTATATTCCCCAGTCTCCATGAAAAAGACACCCCCCGGCAGGAGAATCTCCTTTACCTGGGGAATAAGCCGTCTGATAATTGCAAGCCCGTCACAAGCCCCTCCATGTACCATAACGGCGGAATCTGTATCACCGTCCAAAGCCAGACGAGGCTCACCCCTGCCGTCCTTCAACAGCTCTTCTGTCACATCAGCCGGAACATAAGGTGGATTAGATAGAACCATATCATATTTCGCCAAAAGGCCTCCCCTGACTGAACGAGCCCCACCGGAAGACACTCCTGAACCACCGGAAGAGCCCCCGGCTCCAGCTCCGGACATAAGAGGACGGCACAAATCTCCCTGAAAAAAACGCAGACAGGCAGAAGCTTCACCTGAAAGCAATTTGTCCGCATTTTTCCTGGCAACTTCCAGGGCAGCAGAAGAAATATCAGTGGCATCTGCCTGTATAAGAGGATTCGTCCCACTTATCTTCCTATCCACAGAAAACTGCTTTTCTCCACCCTGCAATTCATCCGAAAGCTCTGCCAAAACTGACAGGACGATACAACCTGACCCCGTACAGATATCAGCAAAACGAAAGGGGCCAGCCTGACCAGAGACACTTAAAGAAGGCCCTTGGCAGACAATCTTTTCAGTTCCGGCTGCCTCACCACCAGAAGCTGCTCTTGCCGAAAGCTCCGCAATTTTTGGCCTCGCATAGGCTACCGCATGTTCCACCAGCAGCTCTGTATCAGGCTTGGGAATAAGAACATCTTGATTCACATAAAAAGATCGACCATAAAACTCTTTCTCACCGATGATATAGGCCACAGGAAGTCCTGAAAGACGCTTTTCTATGGCTGCCTCAAATTCTTCTACCTTATCATCAGTAAGAGAGTCATTATTATGCAAAAAAAGCCATGTACGGGAAACGCCCAATACATGGCATAAAATCAAATCCACATCCAGCTGAGGAGTCTGCCTCACGAACTGGTTATCAGCCTCCGCAAGCCGTTTCCTTGCAGAAGCCCTTAAATCATCAAGCCTTAACAGATTATTTCTTTCCTTTCACAAAAAAACCAAGAATAAAAGCGATCAGGGCCAGCGCAAAGCCTATGATCAACATCCAAGCACCCGGCTGAAGAAGGTCAAGGACCAGATTGGCAATTGAATCCCCGAAAAGGTCTCCTAATACTGAATTACCGCTTGATTTACCACCTGTAAAAGAGAAAACCATTGCAGCGACATCTATGATAATCAGAAGGAATACAAGAAGATCAATTTTTTTAAGTTTTGGGACAAAGGCCAGGATACCCCCCAGGCAAAACAAACCGAACAAGACGTAAAGACAAATCTTGGGCATTTTTCCCAGAAAATCTGCAATCTGGAATCCGTTGAACTTTCCTCCGAAAATACCAAGATCAATAATAGGCAAGGCAAAACCTACAGCGGCTATAATAAGCCCCAATCCATAAACATAGCGCATAACAGAATTACGTTTCATAATAAAACCTCTCTTTTTCAAAGACTCTTCCAACCCTTATTTCAGAAATATCGTAACACGGGTCAATAACAAATGTCTAGGAAAAATGTCTTTTCTTATATCAAAGGGTAGTTTAAATGGTCATGGGCATGGCGTATATGAGTTTTCCGGGCTTTCGTGACCCGCTGACGCTTGGTCTGCCACAGGAGCTGAGGGCGAAGCGGAGACAAGCATGGGCAGCCTAAAAGAGCTTACCTCTGTTCTTTTTAACCTCTGAGCGGATTTTCTTCAATTTCAGCCTCAATTCCTTACTGGCCTTTGTGGGCTTAGTCTTACGACGTTTTTTCTGAACCTTCAAGGCGTTGACGATCTTATTCTCCAGGCGAGAAAGAGCGATTTTTCTATTCAACTCCTGCAGTCTCTCATCATCCGCATCTATATAGAGACAATCCTCGCTGTTTATGATTGAAGCAAGCTTAGAACGAAGCCTTTCCCTCTCCTCATCAGAAAGGCCACCCACTTGCTCCACTGGCAGAAGCAGATGAACCTTGGTATTCACCTTATTAACATTCTGACCTCCCTTTCCCCCGCTTCGGGCAAAGGTCATACGAGAATTCTGTATTATCGATTCATGAAGCTCTGTGAAATTCATAGCTTTACCAATTATATACCAAAAGGAAGACAAAAACCACAAATGCCCCATGGGCCTGAAGCATTCCAGAGCAGACAGGGAGGTATTCCCTTGAGGAAAGAAAAATTTCTCAAGGACTTTATTGACATAAGTCAGAAACAATTCTATACTCAGACTATAGAATTACTGACATAAGTCAGAAACACATTTTAAAGAGGTTAATATGCCACGCCCTCAACGTTGCAGAAGAATATGCATCCTGCCCGAATTCTGGAGCTTCGCCCCAGAGGAAGGCGGCACAGGAGAAAAGGTTTTCCTTTCCATCGATGAGCTTGAGACAGTCCGACTACTGGATAAAGAATTGATGACTCAGGAAAATTGCGCACTTAAGATGAACGTAGCCCGCACCACAGTCACGGCTATGTATGAATCGGCCAGACGAAAAATAGCGGATGCCTTAATAGGTGGGAAAAGGCTGATTATATCAGGCGGCTCATGGCAGCTTGAGGGACATAAGGTACCGGAATCACTTTCTGTTAAAGGAGAAAAGATAATGAGAGTAGCAGTTACTTATGAAAAGGGAGAGATTTTCCAGCACTTCGGTCACACGGAGCAGTTCAAAATCTATGATGTGGAAGACAAGAAAATAATAAAAAGTGAAATAGTGGGAACAGAAGGTCAGGGACACGGAGCTCTGGCAGGCTTCCTGAAATGCGCAAAGGCAGATGTACTTATCTGCGGTGGTATCGGTGGAGGAGCTAAGGCCGCTCTGGCTGAGGCAGGGATAAAGCTTTACGGAGGTGCCCAGGGCAATGCGGATGACGCTGTGAAGACTTTTATCGAAGGAAAGCTTCAGTACAATCCTGATGTGAAATGCGATCACCACGATCATGAGGAAGGACATTCCTGCGGAGACCACGACCACTCTTGCGGCGGTCACGAGCATCATTCCTGTAAAAAACCAGGCACCTCCAGCGGAGAGGGCCTTCCAACCGTCAATCTATAAAAAAAGGCTGTCCCTGACCAAGCTCTTAGGCTTCCAGGGCAGCCCACTTACTTCATTAGGCGAAGCTTGCAAGAAGCTCCGCCTAAAACCGTCTATTTCAGGTATTTGTCACCTGTACCGAAGTTCTCAACGACATAATCAATATCTTTATCACCACGACCAGAAAGGTTGACCAGAATAGATTTTTTCGGGTTCTCCTTAGCATATTTAAGGGCAAAAGCAACCGCATGGGAGCTTTCAAGGGCAGGAATAATACCCTCGTAGCGGGAAAGACGGTAGAAGGCATCAAGACAGTCATTGTCATCAGCTGTAGTATATTTTACCCGACCATTATCCTTGAGCATACAGTGCTCAGGACCACTTCCAGGATAATCCAAACCGCTGGCTATGGAATAAACCGGCTGGGGCTGCCCCTTCTCATCCTGAAGGATGTATGTCTTCATACCATGAAGAATACCTTCTGTTCCAAAATTCAAGCTGGCAGCATGGTCACCGATTTTCTTACCACGGCCAAGAGGCTCAATACCGAACAGCTCCACATCCGTATCCCTTAAGAAGCCAGAGAAAATACCCATAGCGTTGGAACCACCGCCAACACAGGCTGTAACCGCATCAGGAAGCTCACCTGTCATCTCCAGGAACTGTTCCCTGGCCTCAATTCCAACCACCCGCTGGAAATCACGCACCAGCATAGGGAAGGGATGAGGACCAACAACGGAACCGATACAGTAAATAGTGTTCACAGGATCCTTAAGATAAGCCTCAAAGGCTTCGTCAACGGCTTCCTTCAGGGTTTTAAGCCCTCTGGTAACAGGAATAACATTTGCTCCAAGAAGCTGCATTCTGACCACATTAGGATGCTGCTTGGCTATATCAACCTCACCCATGTAAATATCGCATTCCAAACCGAAATAGGCAGCGGCGGTGGCAAGAGCCACACCATGCTGACCAGCACCGGTCTCCGCAATAAGCTTTTTCTTACCCATGTATTTTGCAAGAAGTCCTTCACCCATACAGTGATTCAGCTTATGGGCACCTGAATGGTTCAAATCCTCTCTTTTAAGGTAGATACGGCCACCATACATTTCGGAAAGCCTGCGGCAAAAATAAACCGGGGTAGGCCTTCCCTGGAAATGCTTACGAATCTCACGAAGCTCTGATATAAACTCATGGGATTTGCTTATTGAAAAGTAAGCGTCATTAATTTTCTCCATCTCTTTCGTCAAAACTTCCGGAATATATGAACCACCCCATTTTCCAAAAAAACCTGTCTGACTTGGGAACTCCTTAAAATAATCCTGCATAATTTCCTCCTTTATTCTTTTAATCAGCAGAAAACGCCTTTACTCAAGGTCGACGTAAATAATTCAAGTCCAAAATAAATGATCAGGCACTTCCTTTTTATGTTTCTTTTAATAGAAACATAAAGGATAAAAAAATATTTGTCAACAGGGGCAGGAAGATTCCCACCACCTGTCACATTTTCTTAAAGATTTCCAGCTGCTTTAAGCTGCTCTTCCTTAGCGTAGACACCAAGGGCATCTATCATCTCGTCCATATAGCCCTGCATAAACTGATCCAGCTTATATAGGGTAAGGTTTATACGATGATCTGTTATACGGTTCTGAGGAAAGTTATAGGTACGGATACGTTCTGAGCGGTCTCCGGATCCTACCATGCTCTTACGGGCTGCCGCTCGCTCTGCATTTTTCTTGGATTCCTCAAGGTCAAAAAGACGGGCACGAAGAACGCGCCAGGCCTTGGCCTTGTTTTTAATCTGGCTTTTCTCATCCTGCTGAATAACCACAAGGCCTGTGGGAATATGAGTAAGACGGACCGCTGAGTCGGTAGTGTTAACACACTGTCCACCAGGACCGCCGGCACGCATCACGTCAACACGGACATCCTCCGGCTTGATATCTATTTCTGTTTCCTCAGCCTCTGGCATAACAGCCACAGTGACGGCACTTGTATGGACACGGCCCTGAGTCTCTGTCGCCGGGACACGCTGAACCCTGTGACCTCCACTTTCATAACGCAGGCTTCCGTAAACGAAATTACCGCTGATACTGGAGCTGATTTCCTTGTA
>JAILBN010000119.1 GCA_024680915.1 Treponemataceae bacterium
TTCACAAATATACAATAGTACGGCAAGCGACGGATTACAACCTACGCTCTGTAGAGTGATTCCACAGTCGCCTATAAACTTGCCGGGCTCTTTTAAGGTCACAGCCCAAAGTCCGTCGGTGCGAGAGACATTGCTTTTATATTTATATAATATAAGTAATATCTTTCTCTTGTATTTTCAAAATTTCACTTATATACTTTTATTATATGATGGATTCTCAGGAAGCTTTCAGTCAATTTTCGCTGACTCTGATAAATAAATTTGACTGCGTCTATTACGTAAATGCAGATACTGACAACTATATTAATCTAACTCCCATAAAAATACTTGAATCAACAGGCTTCCCTTTTTATGGTGATGATTTTTATACAGATGCAATCAAACATATACAAAAATGCGTACACCCTGATGATTTAGGTATAATAAAAAAGCTCTTCAACAAAAAATTAATTATAAAACGCCTGGAAAACAAAGATTTTCATACGGAAGTCTATCGCCTTATAATAGACAATAAAATCACACATATGAGGCACACGGAATTTCTGACTCTTGATAAAAGCAATATCATAATCTGCATGGAAAACATCGAAAAAGCTTTTCAAGAAAAAGAGGCTCAAAAGAAATCTCTCGAATCTGCAGAAAGGATGGCCCGTTTTGATCAGCTAACCGGGGTAAGAAATAAAAATGCCTTTCAGGAATATTCAGAAATAATCAATAAAAAAATCAAAAAACAAAAGGGTTTTCAGTTTGCAGTCACTCTTTGTGACATGAATAATCTGAAGCTTATAAATGATACACAGGGGCACAGCTCTGGAGATGAGTCGATACAGCGGACCAGCCGCATGATATGTAATATTTTTAAGCACAGCCCTGTATTCAGAATTGGTGGAGATGAATTTGTTATAATAATAGACAGCCAGGATTATAATAAGCGAGATGAACTGCTGAAGGCTTTAAGAGACGAATCTCTGGCTAATAAGCTTTCACGCTCTGGTCCTGTTGTAGCCAGCGGAATGGCAGTTTATGATCCGAAGGTTGACGACAGCTTTTCTGAAGTTTTTAAAAGAGCCGACAAGCTTATGTACAAAAACAAGCAGGAGCTGAAAAAATCTACCCAGTATCAAAGCTATTCGAATCTGGAATCAGTAGAGGAAGAAATTACTCCAGAAAGAAAGCGTGCTCTCGACAAACTGTTTGATGCCCTCTATACAGTAAGCGGTGGTGGTTATCTATATCTGAACGACATGAGATATGATTTTTCCAGATGGTCACTTCCTCTCGTAGATGATTTTAACATGGATTCTGAATACATGTATCATGCCGATAAATACTGGCAGGAGCACATACATCCGGATGATATGCAGGCCTATAAGGAAGTGATAAAAGAAATCTTCGCTTCACCTTCTGCCGAAATGAAACCTCTTACATACAGGTCACGCAGGGCCGACGGAACTTATGCTGTTCTCTCTACAAGAGGCTTTGTCATAACCAGCGCCGAGGGTAGACCTGAATATTTCGGCGGAATTATTATTTCTCACTAGAAGAAACATCTGAATTCATCACACTCTGCGTAATTACGATTTTATCTACCAACATTTTCTACAAGAAATTCACACTCAGCTGCACCCTCACAGATAGTATTTCCTACCCCCCTATAGAAGCGAATTTGATTTGGTAAGTAACTTGAGAACACAGCATTGTCTATAGAACACATTATACTGGTCAATTCCGGTACTCCCATTTCGCTAAAGAAGTCATAGAACATGCATCTTGTGACCGCATATGAATATTTATCATTGCTTAAATGATCTATGCGAACCTTATTGAGCCTTGTTGCCCCCTCTTCCTTTGCAAGCTGCTGATAGCGGACAAGGTTATCAAAGCTTCTTTCTGCTTCTGCTTCCCTGAAATTTGCCTGCATAGTTGCAATCCCAAGCGGGAGCAATACTGCCCGCAAAATCTCAAAAGCCTGTTTTTTAGGCATCCTCTTAGCAAGATTTATGTAGAGACATGATACCAGGCCATATGATTTCTTAAAGTCATTCGGAACATCTAACTGTATCTTCCGAACGGCTTTTTTTGAATCAATTGCGGATTTTATGATCATGAATATCGGGTGCTTTATATACCCTTTTAAACCTCCGATCAGATACATCGGGGCTGCAACTTTAGCTATATGGGAAACATCTGTTTTTCTTATACTACTCATGTTGTTTACCCTCCTGTAAGGAATGGTAACATACACATGAATTATCCGCTTTCAAAAATCTGCTGTTTATCCAATTCTTTCCAAAACCCGGGATATGGATATGCCGGTCATATCATATGCTGTTTTTGAAAGATGAGCTGACGAATTAAATCCTGATGCAAGGGCAGCTTCTGTAAGTGATCTTCCATTTACAGCAAGGCGGTATACATTTCTCAGACGATTCATAAGCATATATTGCTTAAGAGTAATTCCTGTTTCATTCTTAAAAACATGTTCAAGCCTGCTTACTGAGATTTGTGTCTTCTCTGCTATCTTTGACACACTATAGGAAAGCCACTCACCCTTACTGAATTTTTCAATAATAACACGCACCCGCTGATCATCCGCTGATTGAACATTATTAGTCGGAATTCCCCAGTAATTCAGAACTCTTTCGGTTAAGCGCTTTTCGTTACCTTCAAAATCAGGAATAATATCTTCTGAAGTATAAAAGCTTTGACCCTTCAGTATTTTATTCAATTCACTTTCCATAGAACTATAGGGTGCAATAAAGAGAACAATAGTTTTAACAGGCAAGTGAACTATTTCATGTTTGATATTCTTTGCTATTATAAGCTGTCTGGCAGATATTGACTGTCCGAGTATTTTTGCTTTTATCATCTCTTCAGAAACGATTATATGAAGCATTGGATGTTTATGGCAATCAACATTACTGTAGCCAGGCAGTAATGAAATATATTCATCTGAAAAAAACAATTATCCACCTCCACCTTCATCATAGCACACCGGTAGTAAGACATCAGCTTCCTTCTTATTGATGTTTTTAAGTGCCTTCCGGAACTGGAAATAGAACAGGATGGCCGTAAATGTTACTGCAATCACATCCGCCACAGGCTCTGCCATATAAACCGCATAGGCTTTGTTGCTGATGAGACCAAGGTTCGGCATAAGGTAAATCAAAGGGATAAGAAGCCCGACCTTCCTGACCAGGGCAATAATAATGGAACATGGTGCATTTCCAATCGATGTCAACAGCAGCTGGCAGGACATCTGTATACCGAAAAGAAACAGTGCCCCACAGTATATCCGAAGAGCTTTCGCCGTGTATTCGATGAGCACGGGATTGTCTGAAAAAATCCGGGCAAAGACTGTCGGTATCAGCATGATGGCAAGATAGAGAAGGATGGAAAAAATCATGTCCACCTTCAACAGAAGCAGAAAAATCTCCTTCACTCGGCTACCATCTTTTGCACCGTAGTTATAGCTGGCAATCGGCTGTGCTCCCTGTCCAATCCCCTGCATAGGAAGCATAGCAAACTGCATAATGCTTGTGCATATAGTCATGGCTCCAACAGAAATATCCCCGCCATATTTAAGCAAGGACGAATTAAAGCAGATGGAAATGACACTTTCCGTGATATACATGATAAAAGTAGCTAGTCCAAGCGCCAGACAGGGAAGAATAATTTTAGCCCGCAGACACAGTCTGTCCTTTCGGATACGAAGGTATGTTTTTTTGCCACAGAGAAATGCGATACACCACACACAAGAAACAGCCTGTGACAGAATCGTTGCCAGAGCAGCTCCCCTGACCCCCAAATCTAATCCGAATATAAAAAGGGGATCAAGAACGATGTTCAACACTGCTCCGATCAGTACCGTCATCATGCCTGTTTTTGCAAATCCCTGCGTGGTGATGAACATATTAAGACCTAATGTCAGCTGGACAAATACGGTACCTATGGCATAAATCTGCATATAGGACGCAGCATAATCAATGGTGTTCTCGCTTGCACCGAAAAACAGCAGCAGCGGGCGATGAAAAATAAGCAGTATTGCGGTAAGTACAGCCGATAGAATCAGCAGTAATGTCAGACAGTTTCCGAGGATATGTTCTGCCCCTTCAGAGTTCTTCCTTCCCATTTCAATAGACGCCTTAGGTGCGCCTCCAGAGGATACCAGTGATGCAAAAGCCGAAATTGCCATAATCAGAGGCATACACACTCCTACACCGGTCAGGGCCAGAGCACCGTTTTCGGGCATATGACCGATATAAATGCGATCCACAATGTTATAGAGCATGTTGACCAGCTGGGCCACCACAGACGGAAGTGCAAGCCGGAACAGGAGCTTTGGAATAGGTTCACTGCCAAGGAATTTTTTGTCATTTCCCATTTTCAGAACCCTTCTTAAGCGCCTTGCAAACATTTTCGTTCATACGACATAGAAATCCTTCCAGCTTGCGGATTTCGTCCTTTGAAAAGTTTCTGGTCAAGGTAGACATAAAATCTGACTGCGCCTTTCTGCCGGTACTTATAATTTCCTGTGAGGAACGCAGGAGAACCAGATGCGTTGTGCGATGGTCCCCATTCCTATATTCCTTTTTTAGATAGCACTTTTCTTCAAGGGAGCGGACAGATATGGAAACATGGGATTTTGTCAGGTGCCGTATCTCCACAATTTCCGTTGCCGTGTCATACTCCGGATTATTGGCAAGAAAAAGCAGGATGGAAAGCTCCATGTTCGTCAGTCCGTAGCGAACAGCAATCGGCTTCATCTTTAATTCGTATAGTTCTGTTTCAGAAGCAATAAATTCAAATATCTTCATAGCCTGCTCCTCCAGTGTGATTTTTTTTGAACTGTTCTAAATAGAACTATACGAATTAAAAAGCTTTTTGTCAATGTTTTCAATACTTTGAATATATTTTGCGACAGCATCATCTTCATTGCTGTCTATGATATGATTTGCAACATTTAGAATTTCCGGTCTTGCGTTGGATACGCTAATTCCTTCATCTGCAACCACAAACATAGTGTTAGTCTATTTAATTAATAATATAATTTCCCATTAGAACGAAAAATTATAATATGACTCACGATCACATCATCCACGCAGTTGAGAAATGATGCCATTCTATATACCAGAATATATTCAGATCATCTACAATAACCCTATTGATTTCCATGATACTTATCCCAATAAACTGAAAGATTCTTTTCTTTCTCAAAGAAGGCTGTGTTCATTTGCTGATATTCTTCTTCTGTACAGACTTCACGACAATTAGGTATAAAAGACCTTGTAACCTCGAAACACTCTTTCATATTGTCGCA
>JAILBN010000099.1 GCA_024680915.1 Treponemataceae bacterium
TGGCCCCTCTTCAGGAGCAGTTGGGCTTATATCAGGAAGCCCAGACAAATTACAGTATAGCTGCGAATCTTTCTGCGTCCATCAAGTCTTCTTCCGGGCAGAGTGCAGTTGCCGATGAAGTCCTTCTTTTGGGTGCTGTCCGTTGTGCTCTTTCCTGTGGAGATACTCCTTCCGCAGATTATATACTTAGTACGGCATTCTCCAGCCCTTTGAGCTCAGAGACACAAGCCTATAAAATACTCTATGCGGTTTGGAGCTGGCTGTGTAAATCCGAGGATGGAGAGGTTCCTGCTCAACCTGTTGCGGTCCTGAAACAATCTGTTCAGCTTTCTTCTATGCAGGTCGTTAAGCCCGCTATGTTGCTGACTCTATGGTATGTCACAGGGGATGCAAGCTATTCTTCTCAGCTTGAGAAGGAGTTTCCCAATTCACCGGAATACGCTGTGGTGAAGGGTAACGCTGCTTTTATGCCTGTCCCCTTTTGGTATTTCGTAGGTCACCCCGACCGGTAAAAAGCGAAGAACTGTTATAGCCCTTTCTTACATTTTCAAGAGAATCTCACTGTTTCTTCCGTTCAAGGAAAATCTGCTCTCCTGTGGTGACGAGTCCTGCTGTCGTTATGTCGGCAGCCTGAAGTATAAGGATATCTCTATCCTGTCTTGATGACGTGTCTGCTTTTGTTATGAAACAACCATTTAGGATTGCGTCCTCGTAAAGCGACCTGAACTGTATGATTTCTGTTCCAAAAGCATAGGATGTGATGAAAATGCCGGAGATGGTTTTGCTGCCGTTTTTTGAAACCCATGTAGAATCTGAGAAGGTCACGTTATACTCATCCTGTATGGTCCATGGGGTTTCAGAAGCGACCAGATATTCGGCAATAGAGGTGTTTATACTTTCTTCTATATATTCTTCTTGCTTTTGTACTTGTTTTTTATAATTTCCGTTCCAAAGGGAATTCTCCGTTATATCCATCCTTACTTCATCGGTGACGACAACTATTATTTCATTCGTAGCGACAAGGGTTGTGTCTATTTGCCGTGTTATGGCGGTCGTCGATTTGTTTTTGGCAGTCATAGAAAGACCGTATCGTCTCATCCAGTCTGAATTCCAGCTGTACACCTCCTGGGTTTCATCGGTAAAACATATGACTTCCTGCTCATCTGGATTAAAGAATATATATCTTTGACCATCGGCATCCTTTGTCGTCTTGTACCATATCCCGCTTAGGAATTTTGAGAAGGTTGCCGTAGTGCCATCGAGGATTCTCGCCAGCTCCTGGGAGTTTATCTGGTTTCCTGTTATTTTTCGTGATGATATTTTCTCGTATGTGTTCAAAAGGGGATTCCAGCTGTAAACACTCTGTATCTGATCAAGGGTATTGCTTCCCGGGTCCGGGCTGTATTCCCATATCTGGTAGCTTTCACCTGTCGCTGTTCCGTGCAGATATGCATCAGACCGCTGAGGTTCTTGTATGGAGTAGGTTCCTTCTGTACTGAGTGAGGCTATTTGGGTTATGGAAAAGACTCCGTTTTCTTCTGAGGGTTGGTAGGCCTGGAATATGGTTTTGTTATCGTCTGAGAACCCTGTGTATATGATCGAGTTTACATGGTTGCCTATTAAATCTATGAAGGAAAGAGAGAATGTGCTGAACTTCGTTATTTTTGTCTCGATTTCCGCTGACCGGACATAAGTATTGGTTGCCGCATCATAAATACCTATCAATAGAAAGATATTGTTGTGACCTGTCTTTTTTATGGCCGAAATCTGGTCGTCCATCTGGTCCTGCTTACTATGGTTTGCCAGTACTGCTTCGTATGTCTGCAGGAAAGTCTCGCCTGGAAGAAGCTGTATATGAGATATGAAGGCTGATTCTTCCTGTTGCTCTGTGCTGGAGCTGTTATCCTCATCCCAGGTTCCTGTATCCGTAGGAGTGACGATTTTTGAATACAAGGGGGACTCTGTAGTATCTTCTTCTTTTTGATTTAGATCTTGATTGAAGTAGAAGAATGCAAGAACCCCTGCGACAATCAGAAAAATAACGATAGTCAGCTTTTTCATGGCGTGATTATAACAGAAAAGGTGCTTCGATTCAATTTAACCCTAAGTAAAAGTAAGAAAGCTATATAAGCGGAGATATGTATTTTTTCGATTTTTATTGACGTTTTTTTTCGCTGTTATTATTTTTTACTTGTAAAAGGTAATAAGATACTTAGGAAGCAAGAGTAATGGAAGAAGAAAAACTTAATACACAGGAAGAAGAAAACAAAGCGGAAACTGTTTCTGACATTAAAGAATCTGTTTCTGATGATGTCGGAAAGACAGAGAAATCAGAGACTATGGAAAAGGAAAATACAGCGGAAACGACTGAGGATGTGACTCAGGAACCGACTCCTGAGCAGAAAGTTGAAGAGCTTGAGAAAGAAGTTGCTGAACTGAAGGATCAGTACCTTCGTAAGTGTGCTGATTTTGAGAATTATCGCAAACGTATGTTCCGTGAGAAGCAGGAGGCCTTTGATTATGCGAATACTAACCTGCTCACGGATCTTATCGCCGTGCTTGATGATTTTGACAGGGCTCTTGCGGCAGGCGTAACACCGGAAGGAGAGCCTGTGGCAGATTTGAAGCCTGTGGTCGACGGTATCAAAATCATCAATAAACAGATGAGAGGATTGCTGGAGGCAAAGTACAATCTTTCCGTATACGGGGAGAAAGGCGACCTTTTCAATCACGATCTTCATGAGGCTATTGCTACAAATCAGGGGCCTGTTGCCGAACCTGTTTGTACGGAAGTATATTTAAAGGGATATAAGCTTAAGGATCGGGTTATCCGACCTGCAAAGGTTATGGTACAAATGCCTGACGGTTCTGTGGGGTCAGAGGAGGCCCCGGAATCAGAAAATTAGTTTTTTACGGAAGAGCATAGAGGAGTGTCAAAATGGGAAAGATTATCGGTATTGACTTAGGAACAACCAATTCTTGTGTCGCCGTCATGGAAGGTGGCGAGCCGGTTGTTATACAGAATTCAGAAGGTGGTCGTACAACCCCGTCTATTGTAGGTTTTACGGCTAAGGGTGAGCGCATCGTTGGTCAGCCTGCTAAAAACCAGATGATTACGAACCCTGAGAATACAGTTTATTCTATCAAGAGGTTCATCGGTCATAGGTACAATGAGCTTACTGGTGAAGCGAAAATGGTTCCTTATCATGTTACGGATCATGGAGAAGATGTCCGCATCGATATCAATGGTAAGCCTTATTCTCCACAGGAGATAAGCGCCTTTATCCTTCAGAAAATGAAGAAAACCGCTGAGGATTACCTTGGCGAGACTGTTACGGAAGCTGTTATCACAGTTCCTGCATATTTCAATGACGCTCAGCGCCAGGCTACTAAGGATGCCGGAAAAATCGCTGGCCTTGATGTAAAGCGTATCATCAATGAGCCTACAGCTGCTTCTTTGGCTTATGGTTTCAACAAGGACCAGAAGAATGAGAAGACAATCGCTGTATACGACCTTGGTGGTGGTACCTTCGATATCTCTATCCTTGAGCTGGGTGACGGTGTTTTCGAGGTAAAATCCACGAACGGTGATACCCACCTTGGTGGTGATGACTTCGACCGCAAGGTCATCAACTGGCTTATCGATGAGTTCAAAGCTGATACAGGCATAGATCTTTCTCAGGACCGTATGGCCCTTCAGCGTCTCCGCGAGGCTGCTGAGAAGGCTAAGATCGACCTTTCAGCCCAGTCCTCTACTGAGATCAACCTGCCCTTCATCACTGCTGACGCTACAGGTCCTAAGCACCTTCAGAAGAGTCTTACCCGTGCTAAATTCGAGCAGATGACTGAAGACCTGCTTGAGCGCACTAAGGAACCATGTCGCAAGGCTCTTGCAGATGCAGGTGTTTCCGCGGACCAGATTGACGAGGTTCTTCTTGTCGGTGGTTCTACCCGTATGCCTAAGGTAATGCAGACCGTAAAAGAGATTTTCGGTAAGGAAGGCTCAAAGGGTGTTAACCCTGACGAGGCTGTTGCCGTTGGTGCCGCTATTCAGGGTGGTATTCTTGGCGGAGACGTCAAAGACGTTCTTCTTCTTGATGTTACACCACTTTCTCTTGGTATCGAGACAATGGGTGCCGTATTCACAAAGCTTATTCCACGCAATACGACGATTCCTACCCGAAAGAGCCAGATTTTCTCTACGGCTGCTGATGGTCAGACTGCTGTTTCTATCCATGTTCTTCAGGGTGAGCGCGAGATGGCTTCTCAGAACAGGACTCTTGGCAGGTTCGACCTTGTGGGTATTCCTGCGGCTCCCCGTGGTGTACCTCAGATTGAGGTTACCTTCGATATTGATGCAAACGGTATTGTTCACGTATCCGCCAAGGATCTTGGAACAGGAAAAGAGCAGCATATCCGCATTGAGTCTTCGAGCGGACTCAGCGAGAGCGAGATTGACCGTATGGTTAAGGAAGCCGAGGCGAATGCAGAGGCTGACAAGAAAGAGCGTGAGCGCGTAGATGTCCGTAACGAAGCTGATTCAATGATTTACGCTACAGAAAAATCACTGAACGAGCTGGGCGACAAAGTAAACGGCGCTGACAAACAGAAGATTGAGGATGCTATCGCTGCTCTTAAGCAGACTCTTCAGGGTGATGATGTTGAGGCTATCAAAGCTAAGACAGAAGATCTGAAGAAAGCTTCCTACAAAATAGCTGAAGAAATCTACAAGCAGCAGGGTGGTGCCGCAGGTGCTGGAGCTGCTGGTGGTGCTGCTGGAGCAAATGGCGCCGGTCCTGATATGGGCGGAGCTGCTGGTGCATCCGGAGCCTCATCTAACGCTGGTCCAGACAAGGGCAAGGCTGACGATGTAGATTACGAGTTTGTGGACGACGAGAAATAATTGAGAAAATGGGTCGTGGATTTGTGATTTATCGCATCTACGGCCTGTAATCTTTTCGAGGGCACTTTTGCTGCGGTTTCGGCTGCGCTCCAGTGCCCTTTGTTTTGTTCGTGCGAAGCACGGAACAGCGTGGGGCTTGTGGGGATGTCGGCGGAAGCACTGTTATAGTTTTTGAACATACGTAAATGTATTGTTATAGTTTCGTTATTTTTGTATTATATGTATGTTATATAGAGGAATAAGTCATGGCAAAGCGCGATTATTATGAAGTTCTGGGAGTTCCCAAAAACGCTACTAAAGATGAGATAAAAAAAGGATACCGCAAGCTGGCGGTTCAGTATCATCCGGACAGGAATCCAGGCAATAAAGAAGCTGAAGATAAATTCAAGGAGGCGACGGAGGCTTACGAAGTCCTTTCTGATGACCAGAAGCGGCAGATTTATGATCAGTATGGTTTTGCCGGCCTTGACGGAATGGGTGGCGGTGGTTCTGCAGATTACTCCCATGTTTTTCATGACTTTGAAGATATATTCGGTGGAGATTTCTCGGGCATTTTCGAAAATTTCTTCGGTGGTGGTTCCCGTTCTCGCCGTTCTGGATCCCAGCGTAACCAAGGTGCCAGTCTCCGCTATGATCTTGAGATTTCTTTCAAGGATGCCGTTTATGGAACGAAGGCAGACATTTCCTTCCAGCATGATGAGGTTTGTGAAGCCTGCAAAGGAACAGGAGGGGAGAACGGAGCCAGCAGGAAGACTTGTCCTACCTGCCAGGGTACGGGCCAGATCAGACGCAGTGCGGGCTTCTTTTCAGTTGCCCAGCCTTGTCCCACTTGCCAGGGTGTAGGTACTGTAATAGATAATCCTTGCCGGGCTTGTGGAGGAACGGGAACCCAAAGTCATAAGAGAAAGCTTATTGTAACTATACCTGCCGGTGTGGATGACGGAAAACGTATCACCATCCCTAAGCAGGGTGATGCAGGACGTAATGGTGGCGCTCCTGGAGATTTGGTAATTATTCTTCACGTGGCACCTCATCAGTTCTTTGAGAGGTCCGGGCAGGACTTGTATTGTGCTATTCCTATTTCCATCACCCAGGCTGTTCTTGGTGCCGAGATCTATATAACAAGCCTTGATGACAAGAAAATAAAGCTTAAGATTCCTGCCGGAACCCAGCATGGAAAGCTTCTGAGATTGAGAGATGAGGGTGTTCCGTATACAGGAAGCTCAAGGAAAGGTGACTTGTATATAAAAATACTTGTGCAGATTCCTCAGAGGGTATCTTCAAAAACCCGTTCCTTGCTGGAGGAGATTGCCCGGCTTGAAGGTGAGAACACGACTCCCAGGCTTATGTCTCTTTCTGAACTGCGGAACAATCAGTAACGATATTTGCGTGACTCGGCAGGCATGAATGCCCTCGAAAGGCAGTGCCTTACTCCCCGGACTTGGGGTGTCAGCGCTGCGGGTATGGGGTTCTAGCGTTCAACCCCCAGACCGAAAAGAGCAAAGTCCCCTCTGCAGGGGTCATCCGGCCATATTTCCTTTAGTTTTTCTGTAAGAAGCAGGGCTGTTTTCAGTGATGCCGTCGACTTTTCCGGTAAAAGGCCCATCCTTATGGATTCCTGCAGGACATGAGTATCCAGAGGAATTATCAGGTCCTTCTGAGGGAACCATCTCCATAGCCCTGTATCTACGGGGGAATCTTGGCGAACCATCCAGCGGAGGAACATGCACAGTCTTTTCGCTGCGGAAGCTTTGCCGCCTGGTACGGCACGGCAGCTGGAGAAGGTATCTTCCAAGGTGAAAAGCAGCCTTTCCGGGGCCCTGACAAGAATAGAGCTGCAGGCTCCGATCTTTCTTTTGCCGGTCTTGCTTTTGCAGGCCTCTTCTGAAGAGAAGCTTTCGTAGCCTATCCTGATGCACTTGCCCAGTGAGCCGTATTGCATCAGGATGCACTGAAGCCGTTCAAAAAGGTCAAGCATATCCCTGTAGGAATAAAAACGGTAGAACTTTTTTTCACTGGGACTGATGGGCTTATCATTGGCCGAATTGGTGCCGGCACCGGGGCTGACCGATGCAACTGAACACGGCCCGGTTGCCTTGTCATGTGTATCGGGGCTGCCGCATACCGCAGCCGGGAAGCTTTTGTAGGCTCCTGACACAAGCCATTTTTCCGGTCCTCCGTGCCTGTCCGCTTCATCGAATATCGCCTGTATCTTGGGGATGAATTGATCCCTGCGGCCGAAGGACAGGATTGCTGCAATGAATGCCGAGCATTCCACATCCACCGTTTGGGTGTAGCGCTTCAATATAAAGCTAGGATCTCCGTCAGAAAAATCGGCTGTCTCATATTTTTCTGCCAGTTTCTTTAGTTCTTCTGTCCTTTCTTTATTGATACTATTATTCATCTTCACTGGAAAAGCCTCAATTTTCTTTCAAAATCATCTGCAATCATCCTTGAGAATCTCCAGATTGTCAAGTTTTTCAAAAATGAATTTGTAATTTTAAATAATTTATAGAATAACAAGCTTTTTCGAATTGTGTTCCGGAAAAATATGTTTTATACTTGCTTTTATGAATATAAAGAAAAGTAGATTTTTAAATGCTCTCTCTGTATCCATGAGTTCCTTTGTTTTTGCCTGTATTCAATTTTATTCGACTAGAAATGAGACTTTTCCCTTGGTCCTCTTACCTTGGGCTTTGATTCTTCTGTCTATAGTCTTGTTTTTTGTTTCTTACCGCAGGTCTTCAGAATATTATGTAAAAGAGACCCCTGACGGTATTATGCTAGAAGGCGCGAAGACAGGTCTTTATGATCCTGATTTTGTGGAATACAGCAGGATTGCAGGGGCTGCGATGAAAAAGAATAGAATCGTCATAAATTATAATGAATCTGATTCTAAAATACATTACTCTTCAGTTGAGATATACGTCCCGAAAAAATACCGCAATGAATTATTGGATGAGTTGAAAGAAAAAGCCTTGGCAAATGCTGTATAAGTTTTTGCTGGTAGGAACTTTCCCCTGTCCTTATCCTCTTTTTCTCTATTGACTTAACTCCTTTCGAAATCTACAATAGTTGATTATGACTGCTAACGAATTACGCTCTAAATATATAGAGTTTTTTAAATCAAAAAATCATGCCGAAATCTCAGGTCAGTCCCTGATTCCTGAGAATGACCCCTCTGTTCTTTTCACTACAGCCGGAATGCATCCTCTTGTTCCCTATCTTTTGGGTGAGAAGCACCCTGCGGGAACCCGTCTTACGGACTATCAGAAATGTATACGTACCGGTGATATCGACGAGGTAGGAGATCCAAGCCACCTTACCTGTTTTGAGATGCTGGGAAACTGGTCTCTGGGAGATTATTTCAAGAAGGAGTCCATCGCCTATAGTTATGAGTTCCTTACAAGCAAGGACTGGCTTGCCCTTGATCCAAGAAAAATAAGCGTCACGGTTTTTGCCGGTGACGAGAACGCTCCCCGTGATGAGGAAGCCGCAGGCTACTGGAAAGACAACGGTATGCCCGCTGATAAAATTGCCTATCTGCCAGCCAGCGACAACTGGTGGGCAGCAGGTCCCACAGGCCCTTGTGGTCCCGATACAGAGATTTTCTACTGGGTAGGGGAGGGGCTTCCTCCTGAAGGCTCCAATAAGGGTACTGACAGTGCCAACTGGATGGAGATCTGGAATAATGTTTTCATGCAGTACAACCGTGTGGATGAGAAGACCCTGGTCCCGCTTCCTAAGCAGAATGTCGACACCGGTATGGGACTTGAGCGCACCAACTGTATACTTCAGGGCAAAACCTCCGTCTATCTTACGGAAGTTTTCCAGCCTATAATAAATAAGATAGAAGATCTTTCCGGCTACAAATACGGTGATGACCCGGAAAAAGACGTATCTGTCCGTATCATAGCTGACCATTCCCGTGCCAGCACCTTTATCCTGGGTGATCAGAGGGGTGTGTCTCCTTCAAACCTGGGAGCCGGCTATGTCCTCCGCCGTCTGATCCGCCGGGCTGTCCGCCATGGTATGAAGCTGGGCATCGACAAGGCCTTCCTTGCCGATATAGCAGGCACTGTTATAGAGAACTTCAAAAATGCCTATCCCGAGCTTGGTCAGAATGCCGATAAGGTAAAGAAAGAGCTTACGGCTGAAGAGGATCGTTTCCGCGATACTTTGAAAAAGGGTGAGGCCGAGTTCCAGAAGCTGCTGCCTAACCTTATGAAGAACCCTAAAAAGGAAATCAGCGGTAAGGTTGCCTTCCGTCTTTATGATACCTTCGGCTTCCCCTTGGAGCTTACACAGGAGCTTGGTGCGGAGAACGGCTTTACCGTGGACGTGGAGGGCTTCAAGGAGGCTGAGAAAAAGCATCAGGAGGCTTCAAAGTCACTGGATGCCGGCAAGGCGAAGGGTGGTCTCGCAGAGCAGTCAGAGATCACCACAAAATATCATACGGCCACACACCTTCTGCAGCAGGCTCTTGTCAATATCCTTGGCGATCAGGTCGCCCAGAAGGGTTCTAACATCAACAATGAGCGTATGCGCTTTGATTTCACTTTTGAGCGTCCAATGACTCCAGAAGAAATAAAAAAAGCCGAAGATATAGTAAATGAGCAGATTGCAAAAGATCTTCCCGTCACCATGGAGATAATGAGCCTTGAGCAGGCTAAGGCCGAAGGCGCAAGGGCTCTCTTCGCCAATAAATACGGAGAGGATGTAAAGGTTTACACCATAGGTCCAAAGGACAACTGGTTCAGCAAGGAAGTCTGCGGAGGTCCCCATGTGGAGCATACCGGACTTATCGGTCATTTCAAGATTACAAAAGAACAGTCCTCGTCTGCCGGGGTCCGTCGTATAAGAGCCGTAATCGAATAACCGAAGTATCCCCTTGATTCTCAGCCGCATGATACGGCTGAGAGCTGATAGGATATAACTCTAATTTTTTAGAGATTTCATATAAAAACAGGGAACAATACTGATTTTTGCTTGTAACATTTTGAATCCATATCTGTTTACAATTTGTTGCAGGCGGTCAGGAATAGATTTGTTCTGACTTGCAAGTATCGGAATATATCCTGTTTATTTAAGGAAGAATGTATGAACAAACGCATTATTACTGTATTTGCCTTGATTTTTATTTCAATGGCAGCTGTCTTCGCACAGACAGACCTTCAGCCTCTGGCAACTGTCAAACTCAACAAGGCAGAAACGATCACATTGAAGCATCTTAAGGATCGCTGTGAAGTTTATAAGAAACAGACAGGTATGACTTCTTTTACTAGTGATCAGAAAAAAGAGATTCTTGATTCTCTTATCAATGAGAAGCTTATTCTTCAGGCTGCTACTAAAGCCGGGATGGTTATAACAGACACCCAGGCTTATGAATTATATATACAGACCTTGTCCAGTCAGGTAGGACAGAATATTACTGAAGCTGATTTTTCTCAGCTCGTAAAGCAGCAGTATAATATGAGCCTTGATGATTTTTTCAAGGCCCAGCTGGGAATGTCCGTGGAAGACTATAAGGTTTTCCTGAAGAATCAGTATATTGCACAGCAGTATGTCATGAATGTCAAGCAGAGCGGTTTTGCAGCGGTATCTGCGACTGATGAGGAGATACGTGCTTATTACGACATGAACAAGCAGAGTTTTTTCCAGAACGATATTATGAAGGTTTTCTTTGTCATCGTTCCTAAGGGCTCTGATTCAGCTGCCGCGAAAAAAATTGTTGATGGTCTTTATAATGATGTTATTGCCAAAAAAATTACTTGCGATGAGCTTAAGGTTAAAGCCGCCGATTCAAAGTCTGGTTTCCAGGCAGGAGATATGTTCGTAAGCAAGAGTTCCCAGGCTGCCTCCCAGCTTGGTATCACATACCAGGATCTTCTGAAGATTTTCTCACGTTCCACAGGAAATGTTTCTGATATAAAGGATTCTTCAGTGGACTATCAGTTCAATATTATCAGAGCCATGTATCCTTCAAAGCTTCTGGAGCTCAGCGATGTGGTTCAGCCGGAATCCACGACGACTGTTTACGAATATATACGTAATTATGTATCACAGGAGAAAATGGCAGAGTATTTCAACCAGGCGACTCAGGAACTTTGTGAGGAGCTTCGTACTTCCTCCAATTACCAGATGATGAAAACCGATTCTGCCCTCGATTCTCTTCTTGAAGGTTGGTAACAGTAAGTGGCACGGCGAAAAGGACGTATTATAGCTTTTCAGGCTCTGTATTCTTGGGATGCGTCCGGTATGGAGCTTGAAGACTTGCTTAAATTTGAGTGGGTCAGTCAGGAAACAAAAGAGAGGATGGGGGAAGAAAGCGATGCTTTCACCCGGCTCCTTATTTCTGGAACTATAGAAAATTGTGGTGAGATTGATAAAGTCATCAAGAAACATCTGATCAACTGGGAATTTGAGCGGCTTAACAAAGTGGATCTTGCCATTCTTCGTATAAGTGTATATTCACTTTTGTATCAAAAGGATATACATCCGACGATTATTATAGATGAGGCAGTCGATATTTCTAAGGAATTCGGAACGGATGAGTCTTATAAATTCGTAAATGCCGTTCTTGACAACGTACGAAAAACTTTGAAAGTTTAGGGCGTAGATTATATATGCTGCGATTCTTAAGGAATAGAGAACAGTCCGGACAGGCTCTCAAAAAAAAGCTTGCCGGGCTTTTTTTCTTTTCTGCATCTTCTTTTATCATCATAACCTTGATGTTTCTCTCGTCTTGCGGCCGGAAAAAAACTGATTCATCCTTTTCGGAGCAGCTGGGGCTTATTGATGCCTGTATTCAGAATAATCAGTTTCAGGATGCGGTGACCCTTACGGATAAAGCCGCGGAAGATGCGGTTGGCCTTGAGAAACAGCTTTCTATAGTCAAAAGATATTCGAAGTTGGGCGAGCTTGGGAAGAATAAGCTGTTTGTAGAGGCTGCGCTGAAGAAACAGCCTGAGCTACCTGAACTCAATGCCGTTTATGTTAATATCCTGCTTGCAGAGGGGAATATACTTGAGGCGGTGAAGCATACCGACCTGCTGGCTGATACGAAATGGTCTCCCCTTTACACGGAAGTTATTTTAAGACAGGCTGTAGCAGATAGCATATTCATGGGCGGTGACTATACCGACTTTTTTGTGAGGGCTGCAGGAGCTACTCAAAACCAGCAATGGCTCGTTGATGCTGCTGTTGTGGAAGCTTCCCGTGGAAATTTCCACAAGGCCGCTTCAATAACCCCGGCATCACCCATGACCGAGAAAGATGCCTATTTCTGGGCGCTTATAAATTATGACGCAGGAAATTACCTTGAGTGTGTGGATTTGTGCAACAAGTGCACCAGCATTCCTGAGGCGGTCCTGCTGGCATCAGATGCCTGGCTCCTCTCTGGAGAAAATAAGACGGCTGATGGTTTCTGGCTTTCTGTTATAAATTCCGGGAAAAAAAGTATTCCCAAGGAGATATACTATAATGCGGCCTTGTACGCTATCCGTACCGATGATTTGGAGGCCGCCTTCCAGATACTTGTTGATATGATAGCTGCTTATCCAGATTATGACGAAGGACTTGCCCTCTATGCTGATTATGCTTTGAGAACCTCTGGTTCAATGATAACGGAGCCATCTTCTGTCTTAAGCACTTTGCAAGAGCTTAAGCGCTATTCTGTTCCGGCAGTTCCGGTCTCCGATGCTCTTTACAATATGGAGACTTCTCTTTCTAAGAATTTCAGGTCTCCTTTGTACGTTGAGTTCTTACGTACAAAATGGCTGAGCGGTGATGCAAGTTCCCTTTCTTGCCGGCAGGATATTCTTCTTGCTCTTGAGAAATACAGTAGTGATAACGAGAAGGATTCCTATCTCACTGATTTCGCTGTTTGCTGGATGCTTCGTAATTACTATGAGAATGAAGCCTGCGGGCTTTTTTATGATTATATGAGCAGTAAATATGATTTCGGAGCTGCTGCCTTTGCTGAGAACGCGGCTCTCCTGGATGACAGGGAGTGTATGCTCGCCGCATGGTTCCGGCTTGATGACGGTTTCATCGATGATGCGAAGAAACTGTATGAGACTTATATTTTTGACCGTAACTGCATCAATGATTTTTACGCGGCCATGAATCTTGGTGCCATATATTATGTGACAGGAGCCTTCTCGAAAGCTCTTGATTTGTATGGTACCCTTGCGGGAGCAACTCAGGATTCAATCCTTGCCTCGGAGGTTCATTACCGTATGGGATACATCCAGGCTTCCAGGAATGACAAAAAAAATGCCCTGCTGAGTCTTTCCTACAGTGTGAAACTGAATCCGGACAACAACAAGGCACGTCTTCTTCTGAAAACGCTTCAGTAGATAATGTCGGAGCCGTGGTTTTCTGCGAAACTGCATGACCCTTCCGGCTCCTTTTATAAGCTATGCGATTACAGCCAGAATATCAGCCGCTTTAAGGATAAGGTGCTCCTCTCCGTCGATTTTCACTGCTGTTCCTGCGTATTTATCATACATAACACGGTCACCGGCTTTTACTTTGATTTTCTCTTTATCGTCTCCGATTGCAACAACCTCTGCAATCTGTGTCTTTTCCTGTGCTGTGTCTGGAATGATAATTCCGCTTGCAGTCTTTGATTCAGCCTTCTCAATTTTAACGAGAACTCTGTCTGCTAATGGTGTAACCTTCATATATTTCCTCCAATAAGGTTTAATTCATTTTCGAACACAATAAAGTTACGAAAAAAAAGCTCCCTCGTCAATAAAAATCGTTCATGCTCATAATCTGATAAAATCTGTTAAGCTCTTGGATATGAGGTGGGACAAAAAAACGTGCTTAGACACAGTTCTTTCCTCGGAAGAAAATAAAGTGTCAAAATGAACCAGTAAAGGGGGAAAAAAGTAGGCCTGTGTCAAATTTACACAATAGAAGATAATAAGAAAGAGTCAAAAAGTAAAGAAAAATTATTAGAAATATAATCTCTTGCTGAATATTTTTCATATTTATTATTGATAATACAATAAAATAAGTTAAATTACACTTAAAGGGGTGAAAAAAATCTAAAATTTGGCACGTAAATTGCAAGTAATTAAATGTACAGATTATTTCGTAACGGAGGCAAAAAAATGACGAACGATGATGTAATTCTTGCAATGTATCTTAAGGAAATCAATAGAATTCCGCTTCTTACCAGGGAAGAGGAAAAAGAGCTTTCAGTGCGTGCAAAAGCTGGTGATAAAGCTGCTAAGGATAAGATCGTTCGTGCGAATCTTCGCTTTGTCGTAAATGTTGCGAAAAAGTATCAGAACAGGGGACTCGATTTAACTGATCTTATCAGTGAGGGTAATATAGGTCTTCTGACTGCTATAGACCGTTTCGACGTGACAAAGGGTTATCACTTCATCTCCTATGCAGTCTGGTGGATTCGCCAGGCAATCCTCAAGGCTATTTATGAGAAGTCAAAGATGATTCGCCTGCCTCTCAACAGGGCCAACGAGCTTGTCCAGATTGAGAAAGCCAGAAAGGCTGTGGGCGGTAACAAGACCGAGGAGCAGGAAATCAGGGATATTGCCGAGATGCTTAATATGGACAAGGCTCATGTCCGTGATCTGCTGAATATTGCCCGGGATATGATTTCTCTCGATAGTGCTGTGAATCCAAGTGATGCAGACAGCAGCTCCCTCAGCGAGTTCGTTTCCGATTCTCTTTACGAGGATCCTGAGGAACACGTTATGCAGGCCAGCATGAAAGAGGATATAGATGCTGTCTTGGACAGCCTTACAGACAAGGAAGCAGAGGTTCTTCGCTGCCGTTTCGGTCTCAATGGAAAGGAATCTATGTCGCTTAAAGAGGTGGGTGATGTATTCCACCTTACAAAGGAAAGAATCCGCCAGATAGAGAAAAAGGCTATCCGGCGCCTGCAGCACCCAACCCGCATGAGCAGGCTGGAAGCCTACGTGGCATAAGTCCTTCCTGAAGCAAAAATCCGTGTAATGCGCCGGTAGCCTGCGTGGCATAATAAAAAAAACACCCATGACGGGTGTTTTTTTTATAGCTGCTCGAGAATATCTTCCCTTGCGAGCTCCAATATAGCCTTGTCCCTCACAGGATCTGCAATTCCCAGCGTTATATAGCCTGACTGTTGTATTCCGTTCACGTCGCCTGGGCCCCGGAGTTTCAGGTCCTCCTCTCCGATATAGAAGCCATCCGTGCTTTCATGCAGTACTTTCAGCCTTGCTTTTCCTAATTCTGTCAATTTCTCGCTGTAAACAAGGAAGCAGAAGGAGGCGGCACTTCCGCGACCTACCCGGCCTCTCAGCTGGTGAAGGGCAGCCAGTCCGAATCTCTCCGCATGCTCTATGACCATACAGCTTGCGTTGGGTACATCCACACCCACTTCTACCACGCTGGTGGCTATAAGGATTTGGACCTCCCCTTTGCGGAAGGCATCCAGTACGGCTATTTGCTCTGTTTCTTCAGTTTTCGAATGGATTAAAGCGCATTTGAAGTCAGGATACACCTTGTTGGATAGGAACGTGAACATGGCTTCTGCTGATTTAAGACTTTTTTGTCCGGTCTCTTTGCCGGCAGCTTCCTTCTCTTCCTCATCGTTCATATTTTCAATAAGGGGATAGACGAAATAAGCCTGGTGCCCATTCTGGATTTCTTTCCTTACGGCCTCATACACTCGGGACTCGTTTCCTTCTTTTGTCAGGTAAGTCTTTATGGGCTGACGTCCTGAGGGCATTGATTTTATGATTGAGATATCCAGGTCACCGAAGATCGTATGGGCCAAAGTCTGGGGTATAGGCGTCGCACTCATAAGCAGGAAGTCGGGAGAACGGGCCTGTTCACCCTCTTCCAGTCTTTTTTGCTGCAGTACTGACTGACGACCTTTATCAAAAATGGCGCTTCTCTGCACGACGCCGAATCTGTGCTGTTCATCAATTATTACGAAGCGTAGGTCGTAGTATTGTACGGATTGTGAAAATACTGCATGGGTTCCTATTATTATGTCGATGTCCCCTTTTTTCAAAGCTGCAAGAAGAGGGGCGCGTCCTGATGCCTTTATATTCCCCGTGAGGAAGGCGACTTTTATTCCAAGAGGTTCAAGCAGCCTGGCGGCATTGTCCGCATGTTGCCGGGCAAGTATCTCTGTGGGAGCCATCATTACGCATTGACCACCGTAGTCCACGGTACGGAGAGCGGCGAAAAAAGCTGCCAGAGTTTTTCCGGAGCCTACATCGCCCTGAAGCAGGCGCGACATATGAAAGCTGGTGGAAGCTTTTGGATTGCTGGAAAGATCGATATCTATGTTCATCTCGTAGATGACCTTTTCTTGGTCTTCGGTCAGGCTGAAGGGGAGGCGGGCCAGCAGCTGCTTTTGGCGTGGAGATAGAGTCTCCTGGAAGCTCTTTTGACCTCCTGTGGCAGCTTTTTTCGCCTCTGCGGCTGTTTTCCTGTGCTCTTCGGAACGCTTGAGTATGATCTGTTGAAAACGATAGAGCTCTTCATAAATAAGCGTGAATTTCGCTTTTTCCGCCTGTTCGATATCTTCAGGCTGATGCATGGCGAAAACCGCTTCTTTTTTCTGCATCAGTCCTCTTTTTTCGATGATGCTGGCTGGCAGCTCGTTGTCTATTCCCCTGCAGTATTCCTTAAGGGCTTTTCCTGTTATTTTCCGTATTTGTGTTTGGGAAAGTCCGGCTGTCAGTGGGTATATGGGAAAAACCGCGGAGCCCGGGACAGGTTTATCGAGGAAATCGTCTATAGATGCGTATTTTGACAGGCAAACGGCTTCAAAGGCGGATGTCTGCAGTTCTCCGTACCTTGGGGAGAATCGTCCTGTGACAGCCGCGACCCCGCCGACAGGAAGGGATTTCTCCAGAAAAGAACGGTTGAAACAAACCAGGGCTGCTGTTGCTGTTCCATCGTCTATTATTATTTTCAGAGTTCTCATTCGACCGAATCCGAACCAATCGTGCCGGATTATTTGTGCTATAGTATGGACTTTTGAGGTGCTGTTCCAAGCTGAAAGAGGTATCTTGCGGGTTCTGTCTTCCCATGTTTTAGGCCAGTAAGAAAGAAGATCTGATATCGTGAAAATATTCAGCCTGCTTAGAAGTTTCTCCAAGGAGGGGCCTACTCCTGCGATAGTGCTGACAGGGGTTCCTATGTCCTTTAATTTCATGGTATTGCAAATTATAGCATATTAACGTAAATTATGTTATCTTACTAAAAATAAAAGTAAAAACAAGAATGAGGTTTTGCTAATGGAATCTATTATCGCTTTTTTCAGCTCTTACTTCTCTTATTGGCCGCTTGTTTGTTTTTTTGCTCTTCTATTAGCAGGCTTCAATCTTCCTATTTCTGAGGACGTTCTTATCGTTATGTCAGCGCTTATAGCATATGAGGATCCCTCTCTTCTTATACCCAATTATATTGCCTTGTACGCTGGTATTTATATAAGTGATATTATGTGCTATTGGATGGGACGCCTTATCGGGAACGGAATGCTGAAGATAAAGTTCTTCAAAAAGGCCTTGAATCCTTCCAGGGTTGAGTATTTATCCAAGAAGCTTGAAAAACACGGTTTCCTGACATTCATTGTTACCCGTTTCATTCCTTTCGGAATGAGGAATGCTCTCTTCATGACAGCGGGCGTTACTGTTCTTCCCTTCCCGAAATTCTTATTGTTTGATGGGATTGCGGCTCTGATAAGCTCCATAACTCTTTATTCTCTTGTTCTTTTGATAGGAGAGTCTGCACAATACGGTTTTAAAATCGTCGGGATTATTCTTTTCGTAATTCTATGGGGAGCAATAATTGGATTTGTCGTTACAAAAATCATCAAAAGAAAGAAAAAGAAGCAGCTGGCTTTGACAGACTCCGAGAAACCGGAGGAAATAGAAGAAGAAAAAATCAGGCAGGCATAAAAAAAGACCAGCTTCGGTACAGGATTAACTTGGACAAGCTGGTCTTTTTTTATATAAAGCCCTTTGACTTATTGTAAATATTTAGCGGTTCTGTTTCTTTTCTTTTGTATCTTCTTTTTCTGAGATATCCGGATTAATCCAATACCAATATTGTGCGTTCTTGTGGACGAAAAGAGATGTACGTACCGTTACGAATACGACTATGTAGAGGAAGAAGAGTGTATATAGTGCCGGATGATGGATGTCGAAGAAGAGGGTAAGACACATAGCTGCCGTAAGGACAAAGTCAGGGGTAGGATCCTTTTCTTTCATGATTATCGCACTAAGGAGTGCTGCTGAATAATCTATATGATAAAAGGAGAGAGTAAGGAATACGATAAGGAAAGAATCCTTTTCAACAAAAGAAGCAGTCAATGTAAGTATAAGACTGAGAATAAGATATAAAACGAAATTCAAGGATATCTTTTTTACCCTCACGAATGTCATTATTGTTGCCAGTATTGCGAAAATTGAGGAGAAGCACAAGGTAAACTCGGCCACTGAAAACATAAGTTCCTTGAATAAGGGGATGACTGCGCCTATAGGCTGTCTGAAAAAATGATTTATCACCGGGATGTGGCCCAGGGTAGCAAAAAGCGATAGAACGACAACAGTTTCCGTGGAGCTGAAGCGTCCGAGGTGAAGCTTATGGGTCACGTACTTCTCCCAGAATGCGGCCATTTGTGTTATGTATGATATATAAAGAAGAATGCCTACAAGGGTTACATTTCTTATTCCGTATGCACAGAAAACACAGAAAAGCATTTCTCCTGTAACAAAGGTATCTAAGAAATGATCGCAGAATTCTCCTAAAGGAGAACCTGTTTTTGTACGTCTTGCCTGTAAGCCGTCAGCAACGTCGCCTATAAGGTAGAATAAGAAACAAAAAGGAATGAGTATCCATATCGGCCAGGGTGTCATTCTTGCTGTTGCTGCGATGACGACTGCCAGAAGTACGAAGCTGTTGGAAACAATTGTGATGATGTTTGCAGGCACAAACAAGGGTATTTTTTTAATCAATTTTTCAGCGAAGGGTATAATAATGTAACAATCTATAAACGACAAATTCTCAGCTGAATAAGAGTATTTTTTTTTGGGATCAAAATCGTTTGTTATAGTTGGTTTGATATTCATAAATGATAGTATATCAAAAAATAAAATCAGTTACAACATTATAAAATGCTCCTTGAGAAAGGTTGTTTCTGCCTGGTTCCAAGACACAATGCTGCAACTGATTAAAGTAGAGTTCTGGCGACTGATCAGAAAGGAAGCTTGGTAAGCAGTGTTATCAGCAAGCCTATCAGCCAGCTTCCTATAATCTGGACAAGAATACAGATCAGCAGGGTTATTCCCAGCTGTGCCTTATATGAGAAGGTTTTGCCCTTGAACTTCGATATTATGAAATGCTGTACCGGATATATAATTCTGTCCAGCTGGCTCCATATGCCGGAATTATAATCCTTGTGAAGGATATTCATTATAAGTCTCAGTGCGATTATTATGTTGAAGAAGGTTATGACGGATGAGGCTATGGACCACAGAAGCTGTATGAGAGATCCTAAAGTTGCTCCCAGGCGTAAAGCTCCGTTAGCTGCTATGGAAGTCAGGATATTCGATGCCACTGCCAGAAGTCCGATTGCAAGCGCTGGAGTAAAATCCAGGTTGCCGATATGGAGGAAATTTATTTTCCTGAAGAGATTAAGGTAAGGATCGCATATTATTTTGAGGTATCCTGCGAATTTTGAGTTCTGAAAGGTCGGAAACCAAGTGATGATTATGCGGATTATGCAGATAAACATGTAAATCGAAATAATCCAGGAAATAAAACCTGTAATTCCTGTAAGCGGTGACATTTTTGCCTCCTGTAAAGTCTATATTGTCCAAACTTCAGTTACGCTGGGCTGATCTTTCAATGCTGAGATGAAGTCATCATCATAAGGAACTGACATGAGAGCTCCTGCTTTGACAGTGTAGCTTTTGTTCGAAGTATCTACATGTAAATATAATGAACAATTGCCCTCAGCGCCAAATACAAAATCACGGAATTTAATCATTTCCCGCTCATTCATCGCTGCTTCATTCATCTTTACGTGAATTTCCTGGATGGAATGGGCCTGAAGAGTCTCCGGGTCCTTTATATCATCCACCAGGAAGGAGGGTGTATCCCTGGAAGTATCCACCTTTCCTGTTACAGCGATGATATCGTCGGCGTGAATCTGAGTCTGGATCTTTTCCCATATTTTTGGGAAAAAGGTAAGGTCTATGGTTCCGTCGAAATCCTGCAGTTTTCCGAATGCCATAGGAGCACCCTTCTTTGTTACGATGGGCTTGAGGTCCTGCAGCATTCCTATTGCTGTATAGGACCTTTCCTTCATTGTTTTGCCTATCATAGAGGTACGGAAAGTCGCGGTGCGCTCTATTGCCCTCCTGTAGCTGTCCAGCGGGTGTCCTGAGATATAGAAGCCTAGTATTTCTTTCTCAACGGCCAGTTTTTCCAGTGGAGTCCAGTCCTCTGCCTGCTCAAAGGTGAAATCGGCGAATTCTTTCTCGCCGGAATCCTCGAAAAGGCTTGCCTGTCCGTATTCCTTGGCTTCCTTTATTTTCTCTACGTAATCTATGGCTCTTTCCAGGTTTGTGAGCAGCTCCGAGCGGCCTTGCCCCATTTTGTCGAAGCCGCCTGTCTTGATAAGAAGCTCAATGGGTTTTCGGCCTACAGTCTTAATGTCCACCCTCTGAAGGAAGTCCAGGAAGTCCTTGTAGGGACCGCCTTGCTCCCTTTTCTGGACTATCTCTGCCGCGGCTCCTTCTCCCAAGCCCTTGATGCCCTTCAGTCCATATACAATGCGTCCGTCCACCACGTCAAAGTAGATGTCGGACCTGTTCACGTCCGGGGGATCCACCGGAATACCCATCTTCCGGGCTTCAGCTATATAAGCCGGAACTCCGTCTGTGGAGGATATCTCATTCCTAAGGTTTGCCGCCATGAATTCAGCGGGGTAGTTTGCCTTGAGCCAGCCTGTCCTGTAAGCCAGGACTGAGTAGGCTGCGGCGTGGGATTTATTGAAGCCGTATCCTGCGAAAGGAATCATTATCTCGAAAATCTCATCGGCGTGTTCCTTTGTGAAGCCTTGTTTTATGGCTCCTTCTTCGAACTCCACCTTTTTTCCCATAAGGACCTCAGGCTTTTTCTTACCCATGGCACGCCGTAGCATGTCAGCACCGCCCAGGGAGAAGCCCGCTATCTTCTGGGAAACCTGCATGACCTGCTCCTGATAGACCATGACTCCGTAGGTCTCCTTCAATATTCCTTCAAGACAGGGGTCGGGGTAGTGGATTGTCTCAGGCTTCCACTTTCCGTCGATATAGTTGGGGATATATTCCAGAGGTCCAGGCCTGTAAAGGGCGTTCAAGGCAACAAGCTCCTCGATGCAGCGGGGCTTTGCCTGCCTTAGGATTTTCTGCATACCGGGGCTCTCGAACTGGAATACTGCCACGGAGTCTCCACGGCAGAAAAGATCGAAGGTTTTCTCATCCTCCTCCGATACTTCATCGCACCTCAGCTTTGGTTCATCAGGCTTCTTGTGCTTGTTTATGATATCCTCGGCATAGCGTATGAGGGAGAGGGTTTTCAGTCCAAGATAGTCGAACTTGACCAGGCCGCAGGGCTCGATTATGTCCATGGTGTACTGGACTCCCACCTCCCCTGTCTTATAGTCCTTGAAAATAGGTGCCCAGTCAGGAAGTGGGGTAAGTCCTATAACCATACCGGAAGCATGAAGACCTGTCTGTCTTATAACTCCCTCCAGCTTGAAGGCCAGCTCGAAAAGCTTCTGGTAGCGGGGGTCGTCCTTGTAGGGGGCTAGAAGACCGCCTTCTCCTTCTGGGAATTTCTCTGAGACCTGAAAGGCGTCCTTAAGCTTTGCTTTCGGATTGTCGGGAATACACTTTTTCAGCATATTGACTTCTGCCAGTGGAATATTCAGGGCACGCCCCACGTCTGCGATTACAGCCTTAGGCTTCAGGGTTCCGAAGGTAACTATATGACCCACCTGGGGGTCCCCGTACAGATCCCTGGTGTGCTGGATTATGTCCTGCCTGTAGTCGAAGTCCATGTCCACGTCGAAATCAGGCATGGAGACACGCTCAGGGTTAAGGAAGCGTTCGAAAATAAGCTTGTAGCGGAAGGGGTCTATGTCCGTTATGGTCATGGCATAGGCTACCAGGGAACCTGCTCCGGAGCCTCGGCCGGGGCCTATGGGGATGTAGGGCTTGGGCTTGTTGTTCACGTTGTCCCAGGTGGACTTGGCCCAGTTTATAAACTCCCAGACGATAAGGAAGTAGCCGGAGAAGCCCATACTGAATATGATTCCCAGCTCGTATTCTGCCCTTTCTCTGATTTCCGGGGTTATCTCTTTGTAACGCTTTTTCAAGCCCTCTTCTACTATATAGCGGACGTAGTCGTCCTGATTCTGCTTATAGTCATCTCCGTGGGTCTGGAACTCCTTGGGCAGCTCGAAGCGGGGCAGACAGTCCTTAAGCTCCTGGGTTTTGTACTGGTGTATGGTAAGATTGCACATGTTGGCTATCTTAATCGTGTTGTCGAAGGCTTCCGGATGGTCTGGGAAAATAGCCCTCATCTCCTGCTCTGTCTTGAAATACCAGTTGCAGTTACCGTCGCCTCCCATGGTCTGATGGGGCTCCGTAAGTATCTTTTTGAAGCCTATGCATCTTAGACAGTCCTGGGCCTCCGCATCCTCCTTCTCCACATAGTGTACGTCATTGGTGGCCACCAGGGGGATATCAAGCTCGTGGGCAAGGGCTATAAGCTTTTTGTTGACCATCTTCTGGTCCTCGAGACCGTGGTCCTGGAGCTCAATATAATAGTGGTCCGGACCGAAAAGGTTCTTGTATTTTAGGGCTACCTCTTTTGCTTCTTCGTCCCGCCCTGCCAGAAAAAGCTGGGGAAGCTCTCCCGCTATACAGGCAGAAAGACAGATCAGACCTTCATGGTATTTCTCCAGCAGCTCAAAGTCTATGCGGGGCTTTCCGTAATAAAGACCCTCCGTGTAGGCTATGGATGACAGCCAGCTCATATTCCTGTATCCGGTCTCATTCTCGCATAAAAGAATCAGGTGAAAGTTATGGGCACGGCGCTCTCCGTCTTCACCCTTGTGGGAGTAGGGGACATCATTTTTCTCCAGGTGGCTTCCGTAGGCCACGTAGAATTCCTCTCCTACTATGGGGTTTATGCCGTTGGCATGGCAGATATGCTCGAAATTCAGTACTCCGAACATGTTTCCGTGGTCGGTCAGGGCAAGGGCCGGCATATTGAGCTTTTTTGCCTTTGCTATGAGCTTGTCCAGCTTGGCGCAGCTGTCCAGAAGAGAATAATCAGAGTGTACGTGAAGATGGACGAAGTTGGCTACAGGTGTTCCTTCTGGTGCCGGATCAAAAATATGGATATCTGCCATAAAGTATTTCCTCCCTTTTCTTTATGGGTGCTTTTTGCCTCATACAAAAAAAGCTTTCAGATTAGTTGTGCTGAATTTTAAAAAAGCGGGTTTCGCGATTCCTCCATTCTACTCGAATATCGAGAATAAGGAAAGGGAAAAGGACACCTTCCAGAGCTTCATCATTATAAATAAATCAATCTAAAAAATCGCCCCCCAGTTGCGTTGCGTGTTTCAAAGCCATGCAATATCGCGCTACACGCTGTTTGTGGCAAGGAAACTATCGGATATGTCGCTTGCACGACCGCCACCCTTTTATCTTCCTTAGATGCCGGAGTCTAGAACTGTATTTCTTTTTCCGCTATACTCTTTTTATGTACAAAAATCTAAAGGCAGAGCTCGAATCCCTTTCAGAGGGAATTTCTTATCCGGTTACTATTCTGGCCAATGCGGCGGCAATTCTTTTTAATGCTATCGAAGATATAAACTGGGCAGGTTTTTACATCCTTGATAAGGATGAGCTTCTTCTGGGGCCCTTTCAGGGAAAGCCCGCCTGTATGAAGATTCCTCTGGGAAAAGGTGTGTGCGGTACTGCCGCCGCCGGAGACAGTACTCTTCTTGTCAAGGATGTCCATGATTTCCCCGGTCATATCGCCTGCGATAGTGCCTCTAATTCCGAGATAGTCATACCAATCCACAAGGATGATCGTTTATACGGGGTTCTTGATATAGACAGTCCTTCCCTTGACCGCTTCCAGGAGTCCGACAGACTGGGGCTTGAGGACTTCGTGGCATCTCTGGAAAGATTCCTTTGATATCTTGGGTGGTGGGTTGTGACACAGGGAAATAAACGCTTTGGTCTTGTCTTTTTTGTCATTTTAGCTTTCAGCTGCTTTTTTCCGGCTTCTCTTTTTTCTCAGGATCTTTCCCTTCAGACATCAGCTTCAGGAACAAGCCTTTCAAGCTCTCTTTCTTCAGCTTCAGTTCCGAATTCTGCTTATGATGTCCTGTCTGGTCTTCCCGGTTTTTACCATGGTCAGCTTGATAACGGCCTTGATGTTTATTTCCTGGAGGATTATTCATCTCCTGCGGCTGCTTTCTGTTTTGCCGTGAAAGCAGGGACTTCTGTTCAGACTCCTCTTACCACAGGTATTTCCGAGTTGTGTACGCGGATTTTCTTTTCAGCTTCTGGAGGGCAGGAGTTTTTTTACGATAATGGTGCCTTTACCCTTGATTCTGAATGCTCTGGTGATTATGCCCTCTACTCCTCCATTTTTTCTGCTGACAGAATCGATGATATTTTGTCGGGGCTTGCCCGTTGCGTTGAGACGACGAATGTTTCTGAAGCCGTATTTTTAGAGCATTATTCCGCTATGCTTGAGAAAGCAAAGGGTTGGGGAGTCTCCTCAGAAAGCTATATAAACGGAAGCATGGATGGAATAATGTTTCCCTCATATCCTTGGAGCAGGGAGACGGGTCTGGATCCAGAGGCTTTTATTTCCTCCGGTTCCGAGCTTGCTCTGGACAAGGTACTTGAGCTGAGACGTAAATATTATGTTCCGGACAATTCCGCCTTGTTTTTATGCGGACCCTTCTCTCCTGATCATATAGCTGAAATTGTGGTGTCTTTTTTTTCTGATTGGAAGGCTGGGGAAACAGTTCCTCTGGGGGCTGTTTGGGAGGAAGGTAAATACAGCCTTGCGGATGTCATGTCCTGGGAAGGGAAGGCCGCAGCTGCCCTGCGGCAGGAGCTGCACGGCCTGAGACTGGGAACCGGTCCTGGCGGATCCCAGTCTGACGGTGGCTCCGGACCTGGTGAACTTAACGGCTCCGGGGATAGTGGACTTGACGGTTCCGGTCCTGGCGGGGGCGGACTCTATGTCCTTTCGTCAGACAGCTTTTCAAAAGATTTTAACCAGCTTATAGTCCAGTATGTGCTGGATAACCCTTTTTTGACCGCCACCCAAGCCGCGGCCGCTGAAACTGCTGTGGCTCTTTTTGAGCAGGGGTCTGCCTTCAAGAGCCTTGTCCTTGCCGACGAGGACTGCGGAGTAAAAAGTGCGGACTGGCTTTATAGCTCCATTCTGCGTCAGCAGTCTGGCTCCCGCCTTGTTTTCCAAGCTATTGCCGAGAATAAAGGAAACTCTCCTGGAAAACAGGCTCTGGCTTTTGCCCGTTGTATAGAAAAACCAGAGGTTTTTTCTCAAGACGAAATCGCTTATTTCAGCCGTATCACTGCGGACAGACTGACTCTGCTCCGTCGTGATCCCTATCAGTTTATCCATTCCATGGCAGAGGATTGGGGCTTTTGTAATCCTTATCTGCCTGAACTGGCAGATAAATTACAGGAAGAGGGCTTTCCCAGATTCTCTTTCAGCAAAGCTTTTTTTGAACCCTTTTCTGCTTCTTTGAGCAGGGAGGCTCTTTCTCTTACTTCTGATGACCTTTATCCCCTTCTTGACGGAGACCCCTATGTCTTCCTTCTTCTGAATGATGAGGTCTATGCTCAACACAAGGATTCCCTGGAGTCTTCTGGTTTTATCTATATCCCTAAGGACAGTGGTGAATGGTATAAGACTGAAGGCGGAAAATCAGCTTTGAGAGGGGAGGGGGCTGCTTCCTTCTCGGAGCTGGTGATAGGGAAATTACTTCCTCTGCTTTCTTCAGAGCTTCTTGTTGAGCCTGACTCCTTTCCTGCAATAGATGCGTGGGAAACAGAAGAAAGCCTGCCGCCTCTTGAGGAAAAATCCGGCCTGCAAAATTATATTGACTATGGGAAAAATGCTTTCGGAACCTTCAGTCTTTCCAATGGAATTCCTGTTATAGTTCAGAATGGAACGACCTCTTCTTTTTCATTCAAGCTTATGTTCTCGGGGAAAAAAGCTGTCCTTTCCGCTGCTGAGCGTGATTCCCAGCTCGTCATATCGGATGTGATAGCAAATAATATAAAAGAGTATATTCTGATGAGCGGCTATGTCCCCTGTTCAGAATTCTCTGTTTCAACTGAAAGCAAAAGTTATGGAACGATTATCGATATAAGCACCACGGCGGATTATGCGGAGCCTGTGCTGCGCATGGCCGCAGAAGCCTTGTTTTTCGGTGATATTTCTGCTCCCAGGGTAGATGAGTGTGCGTATGCCAGAAGGTCTGAATGGGGTATGAAGCTGGCTGACGGTGATTTCCAGCTTCATGCTGCTGCCATGGCCAGCCTTTGTGAGGAAAGCTCTGAAGCTGGCTTCTTTGATTCAGGCATAGATTTTTTCTCCGGGGTCGTTTTCCAGGATATTGAGGTCAAATATCTTGAGATGATAGATGCCTCCTCCCTTTCTCTTGCCCTTTGCGGTAAGGATGCGGACACTTTTCTTCCTCTTTTGGATGATTTGTTCGGTTTTCTGATGAACTTTTCCAGGTCTGGGAGGGGTACTTCCCTTCTTTCTTCTGACCAGCTGCTCCCGGAGAATCAGGTCAGGGTCGCCCTCCGCAGAATCTTTACTTCCTCCGTGAAGCCTGGTGAATATGTAGTCCAACCAGAAAAGCTCATTCCTACAGAAATCTTCTATGATCCTCTTCATATCTATTTCCAATGCCCGCCTCTGGATTCTCCTGATTATGCCGTATTCATGGCCCTTGTCTATGAGCTGGAAGAAATCCTTGACGGAATGTGGGAAGGCGGCGTCTTATCATCTTCTGACTTTGTAAGGGTGCCTGTGGCTGGTATTTGGTTCCACGGTGTGACTCAGGCCTCTGTTGTATATGAGCTATTCTCTGAGGCCGTAGAAGTACTTCAGTGTGATTTTGATGAAGAGAGAATCAAGGTCTTGTGCGACCGTTATATAGAAAGATTTTATAATGGAGTAAAGGATACATCCTCTTTGACAATGAGGATTTTGGAAGGAAATGTGTTTGGCGGGGATGGTTCTTTATACCTTAAAACGCTTGAAGCCTTGAAGACTGCTTCTGCTGACGATTTCGCGGCACAGGCGGCAGCTTTTTCCACCATGCCCCTGCTTAAAAGCCTTTCTCAGGATACTAAATAGAAGGCCGGAAAAGACCATCCATCAAAAATGTGGAGCCCTAAAAATGTGGAGCTCAAAGTCCTTTTTTTTGTTGGTTCAGAGTGTTCCTTTCCCAGAAAACTCCATCGCAGTAGCCCTGTATCGTTTTGTCCTCTTCTGCACCGGCAAGGCGCTTCTCTGCCCAAAGACAATATTCCTCGTTGATCTCTATGCCGCAATAATTCCTACCCAGTTTCTTTGCGGTGACACATGCTGTGCCGCTTCCTGAGAAGGGCTCGAAAACCATGTCTCCGGGATTTGACGAAGCAAGAATCAGTTTGGCATATAGCTTTTCCGGCTTTTGCGTGGGGTGATCGGTGTTCTCTTTCATTGACCAGAAGGGCACGCTTATGTCATCCCAGAAGTTGGAGGGATAGGTAAGCCTGAAGTTACCGGCGTCCGTTTCCTGCCAGTCCTTGGGTTTACCGTCAGCTTTGTAGGGGGCTATGACCCGTCTTTTCATCATGACCTGCTTTATGTTGAAGGTATAGTCTGAGGGATCTTTCACGGCAAACCATATATCTTCCATGCTGTTTTTCCAGTTTGTCTTGGCGCCCCTGCCTTTTTCTCTCTGCCAAGTTATGCGGTTTATTATCGTAAGCTCTTTCTCTACGGCCCTTTGAAGGGATGAGGTGCATTTCCAGTCCCCGCATATGTAGAGGGAGCCGTGGGCTTTCAGTTTCCTGCAGACTTTAGGGAGCCAGCTTTCCAGAAAGGCATCATATGCATTGGACTTCATTTCGTTAAAAACGATTTTTCCAAAGTTTTTCGTCAGATTGTAGGGAGGATCGATTATTATCAGATCTGCGAAGTTTTCCGGTATATATTCCAGAGTCTTAGATAAATCCCCGTTGATTATTTTGTTTCTCAGGGAAAGTTCCCTTGCTGAGAGCATATCAGGTGTTATAAGCTTTTCCCTCAATGCTGGGATTTCTTCTTCGCTGATGGTGAGAGTCCTGTTGTTTTCTGCTTTTTTCTTTTTGTCTGCCACATGAAAAAAGTAATCCATATGCTTTGATTAAGTCAATTCCTTTATGGATTCCATATACTTTGATATAAAACATGACTGAAAAAAACAAAAAGAAGACGGTTAATTTATAAATCTGAATTGAAAACTTTCTTTTTATTGAATGACAAATGATAATTTTTATGGTAGCATAAAACGGAGTGTTCGTCGGCAGAAAGAGAGCATAGAATAGTCTCTTGTGTTTTTTTGTACTGTCATTCGTCCAGAAAGGGAAAGCAATGAATTATGAACTAAAAAAACAATACTATGATGTTTATAAGAACATTCATCAGTTGCAAGAAAAACTCGAACGTGATGTAGGTGATTTGACTCCCAAGGAAAAAGAAGAAATCCGGATGATGATTATCCAGAACTATCTGATCGTTGGAGAAAGGGAGCCTGCAATAACTCTGCTCAAGGAATATATTGAGCAATGGGTTACTCCCCGAGATCTTTTCCGTTCTCCGGCTCCTATACGGGCTTTTGTTATTCTCCTTATGCTCTATATAAATACAGGGCGCTTGGCTCTTGCCGAAGAATATCTTGAGCGTTTCAAAACTTTTATAAAATATTCAGATAAAGATAATACGGCATATTCTGCGATCATAGCTTATACGGATGTACTGGCTATGATGATTGACCGCCGTTCCTATGACGAGAATGATATGCTGTTAAAAATACAGAAAATGGAAGACTTCTACGAGAAAAGGAAAAACACTCTTCCCGTTGATTTTGCCGTCACCATATATAGTTTTTTCTCTAATTATTTTTCTTCTGTAAATGATCTGGACGAGGCGATTGGATACTGGAAAAAAGCTTTTTCCATGTCTGAGAGTTCAGGTCTTAAGTTCCGGACCTGCGAGCTCTATAGGAAGCTTTCTGAGATGTATGAGAAAGCGGGCTTATATAAGGAAGCCTTAGAGAATTATAATCTTTTCTGTAATGGACGGAAGGAAATATGGACAGCGAAGGAATATGCATATTCCGACTTCCTGATTGCTGAGTACGGCATAAAATCAGGTGCAGAAATAGAGAAAGATTTGCGGGAAAGGAATAATTCCCTTGGAGAGAAAGCTGTCAGGGATTCTTTGACAGGCCTTTATAACAGACGGTATCTGAATAAGGTTCTGGATGAGATCTTTATGAAGGGTGATTCCGTGATGGTGCATGCTATCATGTTTGATATAGATTTTTTCAAACGCTACAATGATAACTACGGCCATATGAAGGGAGACCGTGTTCTTGAGAAAATAGGCGAGCTTCTTGGTACTTTTGCATCCGAGTCTATACTTACCATAAGATACGGCGGGGAGGAATTCCTCTTGCTTATATGCGAGCAGAGTGAGACAGAGACTGAGATAGTGGCCCATACAGTTCTTCAGGAAATCCAGAATCGTAATTATGAGCATGAGTATTCGGATGTGGCAAAGTGTCTGACTCTCAGTGCTGGTCTTGCGTCTCTTGAATGCAGCTCTAAGGATGATATTTATACTCTTTGTGACATGGCGGACAAGGCTTTGTATATTGCAAAGAACAATGGTCGTAATACATGTGTGAGGTATGAGAAATAGCTATGTGGTGTGAGAGACCCGAGTTTAAGGGTGGAAGTAAGGAAAAGCTGAGAGATTATATCACCTATTTCGAAGGAACTTGTGAGCTCTGCATAGGTAACATGGGCATCAATAAGTATCAAGAGGATGTGGAATCTCTCCTTGAGAATGAATCCTCCAACGATGACGAGAAAAATATGCTCTTGTTTTATATAGACGGAGTCATCTACTACAAGATATCTGAGTATGACAAGGCTTTCGAGAAATGGTCAAAAGCTGAGACCTATGCCCGAAAAATAACAGACGATGTCTTTTTAGCTAAGATTTTTTCTTATTATGCGATTATTTTCTATATAAAGAAAGATTATGATCGTTCAGAAGTTTATTTTGATGAGGCGGCTTCCATTTTTGCCATTCACAGGATGTATACGGAATTGTCGCTCCATTACATAAATTACCTGTGGTATAAGCGCTACGATCCGGATAAGAACGAAGTTTCTGCATACCTCGATATGGCCTTCTACTATGTTCAGCTCTCGAATTCCATAATGGACGCCAGGGTTTACCTGCACCTTGGATATATCTACAAAACGATATTCAATGATTTCATCCGTGGAATCGGATATCTGAATATAGCCAGGGATATATGCTTCAAGAACAACAATGTAGAGATGGAAAGCATGACGCTTCATACTCTTGCCGACGGATATATGCAGCTTTCCCACTATTATGAGTCTGTTCATATTTACGAGCAGCTGATGACCGATAAGCGCTACGCGAATATAACGGAAAACCTAAAATGCGCCATTCTTAGCAATCTTATTCCCTGTTACATACACATAGGTAATTATGAGAAAGCGAACTTATATCTTGAAATGATGAAGTCTCTTACCAGTGAGACTCAGGTTAATGCAAGGCCCTATTTCGATTGTCTGTCTCACTGGCTTACGGCAATGATGTATATCAAGAAGAAGGAGAATCTTGATCAGGTTCTTCCTCTCCTGGATTCCTGCTCTTCTTTCTGTTGTAATTCCATTCAGCCTATACAAATGGATTCCTTTGACCTGAAGCTTGCGGAGAATTACGGGGAGTATTGGGAAGTCATGGGCAATTATGACAGGGCCATTGAGTATTATCAGAACATGGGCAGACTGGCGGAAAAATATACCGATTTTGACAGGATGACTGTATGCTCCAGACTATCAGTGGTGTACGAGAAAAAAGGTGAATTCAAGACGGCCTTGGAATACCGGAAGCAAGAGACGGAGCATTTCAATAAGATAGACAGGGAGAATATACTTAGCCAGTATGATCATCTTTACAAGAAGTTCTTCAAAAACATACAGGATGATCATCTGAAGAATCTCTTCGAGACAAACGATAACCTGTCGAAAGCCGTTTATATCGATGAGTTGACGAATGTTCATAACCGACTTTATTATCAAGACTTTTTAGAGAGGTTCGGGAAAAAAGGTAATTATTCTGTAATTATGATTGACCTTGATTATTTTAAGGAATACAACGATTCATACGGTCATCTTAAAGGAGATGTATGTCTGAAAACTGCTGCCCGTATAATCAAGGAATCTATTCCTGCTGATGAATATGACACCCTTTGCCATCTGATCCGTTATGGTGGTGAAGAATTCCTCATATTGGCGGAAGCCTATTCTTCGGACGAAATATTAACCCTTGCGGAAACAATCGTGAAAAACATAGAATCTGCTCGTATTCAGCATAAGAATTCGAGTGTTTCTGAATATCTTACCCTCAGTGCTGGTTGTGCCACTGGTCTTTTTTCCAGCAAAGAAGAAATGGAAAGTATAGTCACAAAAGCTGATAAAGCCCTGTATTTAGCAAAGAAAAAGGGACGCAACACAGCCGTTCGTTTTTATGGTCAGTTTTAACCTCTGTTCTTTCTGTTAAAAAAAAAGACCCCAAAAACCAAAAAAGATTTTTGGGGTTGCTTGCTGCCTGATGTGATTATCTGACATCAGACGCCTGGAAAAATCAATTTCTCTTGAATTTTGCGGTCAGCTCGCGGCTTGTTCCATATTCATCAACCCAGGTTGCCTCTGTGGATACTTTCTTTCCGCTCTTATCATACCAGCCTTCAAATACGTATCCAGAGTCAGGATATGCGAAATATGTCTGTTCCCACTCACCTGTCTCTTTCCACTGTGCGTTGTAGATAGGATTATACTTGAGGCCGATACTGCCGCCTGTTCCTGCTGTTATGTTCAGAGGAAGAAGTGTCTCACGCTGAGGAGCATATGATTTTATGGACTTCATAGGATTTCCGCTGGCGTTCAGATGGCGGAGCAGAGGGTTTGCCGTGGTGTCCAGCTTTGTGATCCTGTTGTTGTGGCAGTAGAAGTATTTAAGCTTAGGATTGTGGCTCAAGTCAATTTCGGTGAATTTGTTGTCATTTATGTAAAGCTCCACCAGCTCCGGGTTCTTTGAGACGTCAAGTCTGGAGAGAAGGTTGAATCCAGCATCGATTCCCTGGCAGGCAGGCAGCTCTGATACGTCAAGCTCGGAAATCTGGTTGTCCTGGATGCCGAATATACGCATGCTTGGCATGTTCTTTGCCTCGATGCCTGTAATCTTATTGTGGTATACATCAAGGAAAACCATATCAGTATAATTCGAAAGATCAATGGTACCTGTAAGCTGGCAGTTCCTCAGGTAAATCTCAAAGCTCTGGAGGGGATATACATCCTCGTTGAAAATATGGATTCCGAAACCTACTATTTTTCCGTTCTCGACGGCCACGCCAAAAGGATATTCCTTGTCCAGAGAAGAATCCGTAACTACCTCGACGCTCTGGTTCTTATTAGTTGTATCAACACGGCGAAGAATTTTATGAAGGCTTTCTGCTTTCTCAAGGTTGGAGACTCCGTTCTCATCTTTTATGGCATAAAATCTGCCGATTCCATCTAGCCTTCCGCTTGAAAAAGCTTGAGTTGCGCAGAAAAGAATAATAAGGAATGACAGTAGTTTGACAAATTTGTTTTTCATGTATACCCCCTGAGGTTAGATGTGTTTGTTTCCCCGTGCCCTATTATTATTTATGAGCCTGTTGTCGATTAGCTTATGGTACCACAGCTTTTTTTTTAAGCAAGTAAAATATTACGAAAAACGGAAGGCATCAACAAAAAAAGACCGTCCCATTTGAAGTTCTCTTCATCTGGAACGGTCCTGTTTATGTGGGGAGCCGGCCGGAAGCGGAAGCCTCCGGAAGCGCCGGAGGACAAAGCATCCGGCACTGTCGGAACTGCTGATGCTGCCGGAGGGCAAAGCCTCAAGGCAGACTCTCGCTTGTATTGCTTGAAGCTTTACTTCAAGTTGATCATGCTCTTGTCATAATCTGTGGGTGGCACGTAGCCCATGAGAGTCATCAAGGTTGCAGGCCAGCTTGAGATCCCAAGGCCTTCGTTCAGCTTGTCCTGGTCATATTCGCCCTTGTATTCAGGGTCGTAGATGATTCCGGGAACCGGGTTAAGACTGTGGGAGGTCTTGGCCTTGGGCTCTCCTGAAGTCTTGTCCATCTTTACGCTGCCGTCTTTTGCATGCTCGTACATGTCGTCGCTGTTTCCGTGGTCAGCTGTAAGACAGAGGATACCGCCAGCCTCCTCAATGGCTGCCTTAAGGCGTCCCAGCTGCAGATCCATGCCTTCCATAGAGCATACGACAGCGTTGAAAACGCCTGTGTGTCCGACCATGTCGCCGTTGGGGTAGTTCAGGCGGATGTGGTCATATTTTCCGCTCTTGATGGCCTCGATAACCTTGTCGGTGATTTCGGCGCACTTCATCCAAGGACGCTGCTCGAAGGGAACCACGTCTGACGGGACCTCGATGTAGTCCTCCAGCTTTTCGTCGAACTTGCCCTGCTTGTTTCCGTTGAAGAAGTAGGTCACGTGGCCGTATTTCTGGGTCTCGGAGATGGCGAGGAGCTTTACGCCTGTCTTTGTGAGGTACTCGCCCATGGTGCGGTCGATTGAAGGTGGGTTTACAAGATACTGGGCCGGAACGTGGGCATCACCGTCGTATTCCATCATTCCTGCATACTCAACGGCAGGAACCTTTGCCCGCTCAAAGGGCAGGTCGCCGCCTTTCGGTGTCTCGAAGGCACGGGTAATCTCAAGGGCGCGGTCGCCGCGGAAGTTGAAGTAGATTACGCTGTCACCGTCGTTGATTGTGCCGCAGGGCTTTCCATCCTTTCCAGTTATTACGAACTCGTGCATATCCTGGTCAAGTAGGCCGGGCTGCTCTTTTCTGTATGTCTCTATTGCGGTTGTAGCGCTTTCAAAAAGACGGCCCTTTCCTTCAACGTGGGCCTTCCAGCCGCGCTCTACCATGCTCCAGTCTGCGTTGTAGCGGTCCATGGTCATGTACATACGGCCACCGCCTGAGGCAATGCCGTAGTCGCAGCCCTGGGCTGAGAAGGAAGCCAGGTATTCTTCTAGAGGAGTTATATAGTTCAGTGCGGAGGTGGGGTCTACGTCACGGCCGTCAAGCAGGGCGTGTACGCGGAGCTTCTTCACTCCGTCCTTTGCGGCCTGGGCAATCATGGCCTTAAGGTGGTCTATGTGGGAATGTACGTTTCCGTCAGATACTAGTCCGATGAAATGGAGGGCAGCTCCCTTGCCTTCGTTTGCTTTTACGTTTGCCACAAGCTTCTGCCAGGTGGCGGCCTTGAACATTGAACCGTCAGCGATTGATTCTCCTACAAGCTTTGCTCCCTGGGCGAAAACCCGGCCGCAGCCCATTGCGTTATGGCCGACCTCGGAGTTTCCCATGTCATCGTCTGTGGGAAGTCCTACAGCTGTTCCGTGTGCCTTGAGTTTGGTGTTAGGACAATTTGCCTTGAACCAGTCAAGATATTTCATGCGTGATGCTTTGACCGCATCTCCTTCCTCATATTTTCCATATCCTACTCCGTCCATAATAACAAGGACTACAGGACCACGGCGTCCCTTCCAATTCGGGTTTTTCTGTAACGGATGCATTGTGTCTGCCATAATTCCTCCAAAAAAATGAGCAGTCCATAAAAATGCGGTACTGCCTTCATGAATATAGCAAATTTTTGCAATATATGCAATTAGCCTAGGGTAACCGATAAGATGCTTAAAACCAGTAAACGAGGAAAGGGAAAACGACACCTATGGTATGGCTGTTTCAAAAGTCAGACGAGTTTTGAAAATTGCTAGCTTTCTTTTTCCCTTTCAATCCTTTTTTCTTCCATAAACTTTAGTTTGCGTAAAGAAGATCAATTTAGAAACAATGAAGGATTCTTTAAGAAGAGCATTTTAACCTTTTGCTTGAAAAATGGAGCTAAGAGCAGCTCATCCGCATCCTCTAAATGTTGATTATCTGGGATATTACTGCATTTTTTGAGGATGACATCTGGGGTGGGGTATGATAATATATAAGGATGTTGTCTTGGATTTACAAAGATGCGGGCTCTGTCTCCGTAACAGTCATATCTGTTTCTATCATTCTCTTTGCAGGCTTCCTTATGACCCGCATAACGAAAAAGCTGAGGCTGCCCAGCGTGACGGCTTATATCGTCGCAGGTATCCTGATAGGTCCCCACTGCCTTAACCTGGTGCCCCAGTCAATAATAGACGGCACCGGCTTTCTGCCGGACATAGCCCTGGCCTTTATAGCCTTCAGCACAGGTGAGTTTTTCAGGCTGGATATCCTTAAGAAAAACGGCGGTAAAGTTGTCATAATAACGGTTTGCGAGACCCTTATGACCTCCCTCCTGGTTTTTATAGTAACCCATTATATACTGCGCCTGGAGCTGGCCTTCTCCTTGGTGCTCGCGGCCCTTGCCGCCACCACGGCTCCTGCTTCCACAATGATGACCATACGGCAGACCGGCTCCAAGGGAGATTTTGTGGAGACCCTGCTTCAGGTTGTGGCCTTCGATGATATTGTGGGACTTCTTGCCTACAGCGTGGCCATATCCATAGCCGCTAATTCCTACACTGGCGAGGCTTTTTCCTTTGAAAGGGTGCTGGTGCCCGTTCTTACCAACTCCGGGGTTATCCTGCTGGGCCTTGTCTTCGGTCTTTTGATGAAGCTGCTGCAGCAGAAAAAGCGCTCCACCGATAACCGCCTGATCATAGCCATAGCCCTGCTGTTTGCCTTCTGCGGCATCTGCACTATATTCGAGGTTTCTCCTCTCCTGGGCTGTATGTCCATGGGTACCATGTACATAAACTCCACCGGAGATGAGAAGCTTTTCCGCCAGCTGGCCTATTTCAGCCCGCCTATACTCCTTTTGTTCTTCGTCCGCTCAGGCATGTCCTTCAACCTTCATGCCCTGGTGAACGTAACCGGTTCCGTAGGCTCTTCACCTCTCCTTCTGATTGGTATACTCTATTTTGTGACCCGTATCATAGGAAAATATTCAGGCTCCTTTTTGGGCTGCTTTTTGGCCAAGAAGCCTGCTAAAATCAGGAACTACCTGGGAATGGCCCTTATTCCCCAGGCCAGCGTGGCTATCGGTCTTGCTGCCCTTGGTGCCCGTACCCTGCAAGGAGAGACAGGAGATGCCCTTCAGACCATGATTCTGGCCTCCAGCGTACTCTACGAGCTTATAGGTCCCGGTTGCGGAAAGCTGGCCCTCTATCTTTCAGGCTCCTATTCCAACAAGCTGGAGGATTTGGTCACAGTCAGCGAAAGTACCCCCGAGGGTGCGCAGAAGTCGGAACTTGATCTGCTTATAGAGCGTATACAAAAGATTCAGGAAGAGATACCCAAGTGGAATGTGAACGAAGATGAGCATGCCTATACCGAGGAGGCCGAAAGGCATTTCGAGTCCCTGGCCCAGGATCATATCTCATCCCCAAGAATCGTGCGTGATAGAAAATTCTTCCCAAGGAGGCGAAGATGATTAATATTCAGGACCCCATTGCCAGATTGCTCGGCCCCTGGTCTCAGGAGCTGGGTGTTCCAGCTGTCCTTTTCAGGGTTATTCTTTCCATAGTTTTCTCTGCCATAATAGGCTGCGAGCGTTCCAGCAAGCGCCATACGGCAGGTCTCCGCACCTTCATGCTGGTCACCCTGACAGGAACCCTTTCCATGCTGCTGGACATCTTTTTGTGCAGCGTCTTCGATGCCCATCTCTTCCTTTTGTCCACAGCCTCTGTTATCTCGGCCACGATAATCGCCTCGAACTCCCTCTTTTTCAGTTCCCGTAACCAGATACGCGGAATAACCACCTCCGCCGCCATGTGGTGCTGCTGCCTTATCGGCCTTGCCGTGGGTGCTGGCTTCTACACCATAACCCTTCTGGCTCTGGTGGCCCTTTTGTTCTGCCTTTCTGTCATGCCTTCCCTGGAGATTTACCTGAAGGACCGCTCCAACCACTTCGAGGTTCATCTGGAGCTGACCAACAGCCATTATCTGCAGAATTTCGTGACCACCATCCGTAAGCTGGGCTTGAAGATAGACGCCATAGAGATGAACCCGGCCTATGAGAGCTCAGGCCTCAGCGTTTACTCCGTGGCCATATCCATAAGCAGTCAGGAGCTGAAGAAATACAAGACCCACAAGGAGATAATCTCTGCCCTGCGGACCTTGGAGTATGTCTACCACATAGAGGAGATATAAGGGCGAGTTTGCCTGGAAACAGGCAAATCGGGCTTTGCGCACCTCGCCATCTGCCGTGGCTCGTTCCTGCGCTTTGCTTCGGAACTGCTTCGCAGGTACTCCAATCCCTCGCGCACACGTCTGAAAGGTCTCATGAACAGACTTACAATATTTCCCAATAACCTGTTTTATTTGAGCCTATGCGCTTAATCTTCCCTTTGGTCTCAAGCTCCTTGTATGTTCTTGTGATTGTTGAGCGGGAAAGTCCTGTTGCCTTTGAAACTTCTTCCTTTGTCTGTTTAGGATTCATTTTCAATGTGGCGTAAACCAAATCCAAATTAGTTCGTTTTCCTTTCGAAGCAAATAATCCCTCTTGATAAGGTGAAAGAAGAACCTTTGTCTCTTCTATCCTTTCACGCAACTTCTTAACAAGAGCATTTTTTTTATCTTCCGTAAGGCGTTTTAACGGTTTCAAAAAATCAGAATACCATTCATCAATTTCATCCAGATTGTTCAAATTGATTGAAGACGCAATTTTGTGAATCGGAAGTTTTTTTATCTGCTCCGCTTGCGTCGCATAAAAAGGTTTCGCATCAATTCGGTTTGAAGAAACCATTTCCATTTCAAAATCAAGATGATTCAAAAACATCGATTTTCCGGTGTCGTAAACAGGAGCGACCCCTTTCCACTGGAGTGTGTTGGAATTCCTTATAAAACTGATGTTGTACGAATGGCGGTCGATGTTCGCCATGATAAAATCAAGCAGGATTATTTTGAGCAAATCATTTTCGGCATTTGGTATATCAAGCTCTTCACAACGTTTTACAAGCTGATTGTAGTCATAGAACTTTCCATCAATCAAATGAAGATCTTGATAAACTGCGTCCATCGGAACTACTTCCGTAGATTCATCAACCATATCCGGGCAATAGCAATAATATTTGTCGTCACGAATAGTGAGGTAATATGGAACGTAGGATATATTAAGGCGTTTGCATATTTCGGATGCGAGGACTTCATTCAGAGGTTCCTGTTGTTCTGTTCCCGTTCCTGCTTTTTCAAGATAGTTTATTCCATCTTTATTAAACCATCTTTTTGAAAGCTCCCCGTTTGTCGTGATATCTGGAGAGTATGAGCTTGTGTTTTTATTCAAGCTTTTTGTACTGCTTAAAAGACGCAAGCCGATTGCTGAATCATAATCGTTCGTAAAGAAATTGATGTTTTCCCACAGCAGTTTGTCTTTCTGCTCGGCAGGACAAATCCAGTATTGATCTGAAAGGCTTAGGAAGCAGCTTTTTTTTGCAAGCTCATAGTTTGAGCCAATTCCAAGCTCTTCAAGCATTTCTGTGAAACTTTCGCGGGTAGAGGGAATGAGCCGGTTGTCAAGGAATCGCTCCAATTTTTCATTGAGCGTATAAAGATTGTCCGAAGATGCTTTTCCGTTCAGGAAAAGATGAACTGGCAGATGTTCCTTGTTGTATACTTGAAGAACTTCCATATATTCTTTCTTCTCTTTATACCTGAGGATAGGGATGTTTTTCTTGTAAAGTATGTACTCCATATACAGCCCTTTTCGTTTATCGGCTCAATTTTTTTTCAAGGCAGGGCGAGTTTGCCTGAGAATCAGGCAAAACGGGCTTTGCGGGGTTAAGGCTTTCGCTTTTTTGCACTAAAAGAAAAAGTGTGATATATTCTATCGACTGGAATGACCATATGCCGCCGCATTTCCATGCAAAATATGGCGATAAGGAAGTCTTAGTTTCTATAAAGGAACTGGAAGTCCTTGAAGGTGAGATGCAAAGCAAGCAATTGAAAATGGTTTTAGGATGGGCTGCATTTCATCAGACTGAGCTTATGGAAAACTGGGAGCTTGCTGTGAAAATCAAGACTTGTTTTCTATTGATCCATTGCGATAAGGAATCAGAATGCCGAACACCGTAGATTTTTATCTTTCAAAAGCATTTGACTCGAAAGTGGCAATTTATTTTGCTTCAGGACGGAAGAAAATCACTTCGGTTAAAGCTAATAAAGATTACACATTATTGCTTACTTTCGATAATTCAGAAAAGCGTCTGTTTGATATGAAACCCTATCTCAAGAAAGGGACGGTTTTTGAACAATTTTTGAATTTTGATGATTTTAAACATGTTTACCTTGATGATTCAAATTGCGTTAGTTGGGATAAAGATTCAAAAATCAATAGTGAAGTTGAATGGAACAACAAAGTTAACTTGTCTAGTGATGTTTGCTACGTAGACAGCAAGCCTTGCTGTTAAAGGCAATGAGTTGCTGTTTTTATTTCTTTAATTCTTCAATTGTTTCGTTTAGTGCAGTCGTAAAGGCAAGTTTGATTCTTTTTAATTGCTCTTTTGAAAATGAATCAGAATACTTATCCGAAACACTATTTTCTTCTGGACTATAAAACAATAATTCTGGCTTTATTTCTAAATGCTCGGCAATTTGTAAAATCAAATCAAATGAGGGTTTTGTAATACCACATTCAATATTTCCTATCGTTCCATTAGAGACATCGCATTCTTCTGCCAACTGAGCCTGAGAGATTCCCTTTCTTTTTCTGTAATACTTCATATTTGTGATAAAGCACTTCTGGTAATCAATCATTACTTAAGTCTAAATGAAAATGGTTTTGCTTGATATAAATTATAAATGAGTATAATATTAAGTTATAAATCAATATAAATGAGTGTTCTTTATCCAAAAAAACAATCAGTCGGAGGTATCACATGTGGAAAAAAACATTATGCGTCTTACTTTTAGTTTCTTGTTATTTAAGTGCCGTACACTGTCAAATAACAACAACATCTGTAGCAGCGCCTAAAACAACACAAGCGCAGGTTTACGATGGCAGCAAAAATTTTCTTGGGGACGGTGTATATCTGTATATCGGCGAAGAACTATACCTCAATGGGAAGGCAAAAAATTTGCAGAAATATGGATATAGAAATTTTTCAAAAAGTATTCCATATTCGTATGAACCTGCTATACCATACGATGATTTTTACGGTAAATATTTTATTGTAGAAGATGTTTCGAGACATCCAAAAGCGAACTCAGGTGATTATTTAGATGATTATTTAAATGAACGGTTATATGGAAAGAAATACTATCTAAAACTACGCGAAAAAGATAATAATGAAATTTGGTATTTTGAGTACGACTCTGAATACGAATTTGAGTTTCCCTTTATAGTTGTAAAGTATTTTAACTATCTGAAAGAGAATTATATAGGTACGCAAATTGTACTACGTGGGAAAAATTGGATAAGTTCCAAAGATGTTATGACTGATATTTATACTGGGCTACCTGTTAGAGATTTTTCAGCAGGAGCAATTTGGAATTGTATTGATGTTACTGTTGAACAAAACTACTATTCGATCTCATTAGTCTTACAAAACTCGTACGGTGAACAAATCCCTCTTGGAATTAATTATCTAGAAAAAAACACGCATGCTTTCACAAAAGAACAGTCGGATGTTTACCTGGAAAAATTCGGTGAAGATAAATGGAACACTATTCTTGCAGAAAAAGTTTCAGTTGGAATGACAAAAGAAATGTGCCGGCTTTCTTGGGGT
>JAILBN010000023.1 GCA_024680915.1 Treponemataceae bacterium
AAGAAGTAAAATAAAGTACCCAACTAAAGTTGTGTAGGCAGCTGCAACATATCCATAAACTGGTACAAATATTAAATTTAGTATAATATTTGTTACTGCAGCTAGCAATGTTCCAATTGATATTACAGCTGTTTCCCCATAAAAATATTCTACATTAAAATAAAAAGCGTAAAAAAACTGACAGACCATAGCAAGAATTACTGGAGGCATTGCTGATAATGCATGCAAGTATTCTTTTCCGCCTAGCACATATAGAACTTCAGGGGCAAAAAGCATTATTCCAACAATTATAAATGAGTATAATAAAGCAAATCTCTTCGAAACATCTTTAATTTTACTATAATTCTTATCCCTTAAGTTGTCAAAAAGCCAAGGTCCCCATGCTTGATTCAAAGCCATCCAAATAACGGAAGCAATTGATGAAACTGTATATGCAATAGCATACATTGCTGCTGCTTCTGCTCCGCAAGAATGTGTAATGATTATTCTATCTGAAGAAGATAGAATTGTACCGGAAAGTGCATGAGGAATTAACGGAACAGAAATACCCAATGCATACCGAATATATTTCCAATTAAAACATTTTCCCCTCTTCCATATGCTCAAAATAATAAAAGAATCGATTATTATTGCAGGAATAACAAACCCAAGTAATCTACCAATTAATTTTTCTGGCAATATGTTAACTAAAACAACAGATAAACATATTGATCCAAAAGACTGAATAACTGAATAGAAAACAAATAATTTATACTTTCTATATATATTGAATTGTATCTGTTGGAAATCAAATGCAACATAAAAAAACATATATGCAAATAATAATCTTATGCAGCGCATATCAAGACTGAGCAACCCCTGAACTTTTTCCTGAAATACTTCACATAAAACATATACAAAAAGGATTAAAACATGACTTAACAAAAGAATAGATGACAAAAAAGAATCATTATCCTTATCGAAATCATATTTCGATTTATTTATTGAATTTCGCAAGTTCAAAGTTAGTATAGGAAGGAGTAAAGCTTCCCATGCCATGAAATTAGTAACAGTTCCGTACTCTGTTTTTGTTAGTAGCCTTGCAAATATTGGGGTAGTAATAAAGGCAATTCCATTGACAAGGAATTGGCATAATAAATAATATACTGCTGCTTTTGCAGCAGAATTTTCTTCATTGTTAAGGAATCTTTTTTTCACAGTTCTTTCTAGCCTATTTCAAATTAGTGCGTCTGTCCTTTATTATTTAAGGATTCGTAATGATCTTTATCTCGATACTTAAAAACTTTTGCAGGGTGCCCACCAGCAATAGCACAATATGGTATTTCCCCTACCACAACACTACCTGCTTGAATGATAGAACCTTCTCGTATGATAGAACCTCCTAAAATAATAACCCTATCCCCGATCCATACATTGTCTTCAATCAATATGGGTTTTTCAATATACGAACTATCATATGGAACAGCACTTCCATTATCATAATTATGTATTTCAGAAATAATTAAACATTGATTTCCAGAGTGAAAATTATTACCAATAACAACTTCTCCACATCCATATATTTTTATACCATTAAAATTAACATTACTTCCCAATTTGGTTTTAGGACTAACTTTTGAGTACTTATTCACATGCAAGTTCTCACCGTATTCAAGCACTTTTCTTTTGACAAAAAAAGCGTAAAGAATAGACAAGAGACGTTTTATAATTTTAATCATTTCACACTCTGTCCTGCCCAAAGTGAACTTGGACTTTTTTAGGAAAGCTTATAAGGTAGTTTAAGCCTGCTGCTGATGCAGCCAATAAGCTTTTCTGTTTATATCTGCAGTATGAAGTTTTTCTCTTCGTTCTGCAAGCCTAGCTTCCTTTCTTCCTGCAAAAAAATCTTCTGGAGTCAGATAAAGAAGTGCGCCGTGAAGACGCTCGTTGTTGTAAAAATCAATCTGTCCTGCCCAAAATAAACTTGGACTTTTTTAGGAAAACTTATAAGGTGGTTTAAGCCTGCTGCTGTTGCTGCCAATAAGCTTTTCTCTTCGTTCTGCAAACCTTAATTCCTTTCTGCCTTCAAAATAATCCTCTGGAATCAGATAAAGAAGTGCGCTATGAAGACACTCTTTTTTATAAACAATCAATCCACTGTGCAATTTTTCCTTTTGCATCTTCATAACTTAAGCATGTTGCCTGGGGAACGTGTTCAGTCTTCAGAGTTGAATGAAAACGTTCAAGTTTTCCGTTGCTCTGAGGATGACAGACTCGTGCTGCTGTTTCGTAAAGTTCCAGCAGAGAAATCAAAGATTTGAAATCCTTAGAAATGAACTGCTTTCTGTTGTCGTGGATATAATTCTTGCTTTTTCTTCTGGATACTTTTCCTTTACTCTTGCAATCAGAAACCTAATGTTTATTCCCTCCATGTTTTCACATAATGCCCAGTCCAGAATCTTTCTGGAATAACCATTCATTATGCTATAAAATAATAAAACACACCATGAACCTTGATATATGAAATATCTGTATGCTACTGTTCATTCGAAGCCCCGGGCTGGTAAAACCTTTTTCTTCGCTTCTCCTTCATTTTTAGCCCTTTGTGAACTAAATCGTACTCTTTCATGGTGTTATAAACGCTCGCAGGACGGACAAAGGCTACATTCTATTCTATCATCTGCCATTCAAGGTAGCGGTAGCCGTCAAGAAAGTTCTTGAGGGCGAGGACATACTTTACAAAAGGCACTCTTTCTTCCGGCGTATACCTGTTGCGTTTTGGAGTTGCGTGATTATGCCTTGTCTCAATTCTTTTCCTTGTCTGTCATTCATGCCAAGTACTTTTAGAAACTCCTGTAAAAGTTACTAAAACTGGAACAATGATTTCGGTTTTCTCTGCCATCTTCTGCACTTCAGTTTCTATCTGAGTCCGCGTTTTAAGGCTGACCTTTTCTTTCCCTAGCTCCGACCCCAAAAGTTTTTTATCATCATGTTTTCTTCTGCAATCTCAGCTATAACTTCGTCCTTCTTTTTTAGCTTTGCTACCAGATCTTCGATTTTCCGTTGCTGCGCTTTTTCCGTTATATCTGGTCTGTGACGGTCGAAGCTTTTTCAAGAAATTCTTTCTTCCAGTTCAGGATCATATTCGTATGAATATTGTTTTCCTGAACAACATCGCTTACCGCTCGTTCATCTTGAATTACTGACATTATCATTTTCAGCTTTTCTTCTGAGCTGAATGCCCGTCTTATTCTTCCCATAAGGTTCCTTTCTTTTGTGATTATACACCTTATTAACTTTCCTTTTTTAGTCCAAGTTGCGGTTAGGCATTACAATCAAATCCTAAATTGACAATATTCCTAATTGCATTTATGGTTGATTCCTTGGCGTTTTCTTTCCAAAATAAATTCGTGTCATAATCAATACTATCAGAGTCCATTCCAAACATAATATCCTCCGCTGAATTAACTAGAATCGCATATCTAGAATCTATCAATACTTGAACATGTTCTAAATGACCTATATTCAAAATAAATGTTTTTAAATTATACCCTAAGCCTTCAAACAACGCAGTTGAATATACTCCAACTTGTGCAATACTTTTTGAGAATAATTTATAAATTGACACATCTGCGTTATCAACCACCATCACTCCAGATTCAAGTAACCAAGGGTAAGATTCTTGCCATGTAGAATACTCACCAGGATGAAGTTTATAAACTATGGAATAATTGACTTTTGCCTTTATCAATAAGTTTTGTAATGACACAGCAAGTCGAGATAATTTCTCTCCAATAGTGCCACTAGAAATAAATATAATGGCATTGCGTTTTTCACATGTCGGATATTTTCTAATTGATTCTTCATAATACGGAAAACCTGTAGATAGAACCTTAACAGTTTTTAGGGGAAGTCTCATTTGGTTTTTCCAGAAATCAGAAAAACACAAAATATAATCTGGTAATATTTTATACTCACAATCATAAATTGCCCAATTATAGGCTACATGATATCTACCGGTAAGACCATGTTGTAATTCGATAATAGGGACTTTCATTTCATGAAGCAATTCATTAACAACCATGTTTTCAAAACGATAATATACAACTTCAATTATAACTTTTGCTTTCACAATAGGAAGCATGTTTTTAAAATATTTTTTTGTGATAACGTAATATTTATATAGATGAAATACCTTTGATAAGATAGAATCTGGATTTATTACAACATTACTAAAATTCTTAATTCTTTTAGAAATAATATATAATGTGTCTCTGATATCACCAATCTCAGAATCAGTTAGTTTTAGTCTCCATAGTTTACTAATTATCGATCTTATATAGAACAATCGGTCTGTATAAAAGATATTCTTTGTTTCACACGGAACATAATGACACCCCTCATTTGGATGTTCACAGGTAAGAGAATCATCAAATATATTTGCAATTGGGTCTGTATATTGACTTACATACTTTCCGTTCTCTAATATTCGCCTTGGATGACAAAAAATCAATACAGATTTAGAGCCTTTATAATTCTTTATACTATATTTTTTCGAAAATATTATTCTGGCAATATTCTTGAATAATTCCAAAGAATTGAAATGTGTTTTATTAAATGAAACCCCATCATTGTTAATTTTCGATATTATTGATGTATATGTTTCCTCTCTAATATATTGCCAATAATAAAAACCTCTAAAGGACTTAGAATATAAATCTAGTTCTTTTTCCATTTTTATATAATCTTCAATGATATGATTTGATGGCACGTACCCCCCCCTACAATACTCAATAAAATAAAAAAAACATACTGTCATTATATACAATTTAAAATGAATCGTTGTTTTTAATATGGCTTTTAAATAAAAAGATATTTTTTCCCTAATTCTCTTTAGCAAAAGATCTTACTCGTAAAATCTTAACAGCTCTTAGCAAAAAAGTAAGTACTAATACCATTAATAACTCTGGTGCAATGATAAATGGAAGTTGGAAAAAAGATTGATAATGCCCAAGATAACCTTGAACAAAGGTATAAGTGAGCATTGAGTAGAATCCCACAGACAACTCCTTATTGGAAGAAACCTCTATTTTATACATCATTTTCCTGTCAATAATTGCCGTTAATACAACTAACAAAAAAAGTACGATTAGAGACAAAGGAAGACCAAAATCTGCGTACAGATTGAATATTCCTATAGAACCTCCTGTTCCTCCACCCCCATCGATAACGTAATCCTTATATAAACTCGCATAAGCCTCTCGCGAAAGATTTACAGGTTTTCTGCCTATAAGCGAATCAATGAGTGTTAAGGAAACACCTTTACCAAACAAACATCCACCAAAACTTGAATCTAGTGTCATTTTTTGTAGATAAACCGAACTTGATTGCTGAACAAAAGCTCTTGTCAACATTGAGTTAAAACCATAAGAAAAGTTCTCAAGTCCCATGAATCCAGTATAAAGTGCAACAAAAAGAAATAATACTATGATTATAAAAATAATAATTCTCCGTCTAATTTTACGATTTTCATTCACGGGCTTCAATGAAAAACTTAAATTGGCTACAGGTATTAATACTCTCAATCTAATGTAATAATAATCAATAAAAATGATTATTAATAAATATATTAATGGCACTTTTTCCGTAGTATAAAACTGCAAAAAAATGACAATAGCAAAGAAAATCCAAAACGGAACTCTGTACTTCCTCTTATTATTCAAATATTTTATATACAGTATACTGAAAAGATACAATGTAAGATAGCCAAATACTATTGTTCTATAATTATAAAAAAACGGTGCGTTATAATACGAAGTGAAATTATGTGTAACTTGCAGTCTTGCAATAGCAACAGAATAGACATCTTTACCAGAGATTAACATAACTAAAGGAATGTTACCTTTGATTATAACAAAGTATCCAATAGCATATATTATTACAAAACTAATCAAAAGATATAGAAAAGTATCATCCACACTTCCCGAGTAACTATTAATAGTATGCTTTTGTCTTAATCTTTGACCAAATATCAGACCGAAAGGAATTATTAATGCATTCGCTAGATATAAAATATATAATGTAAAATCAAGCTTATTATATCCAAAGATCGTTCCATAAGAATTCGCAACACCTGAAAAAGAAAAAAGAATTGTGCTAATCAACATTACAAAGTCTGACAGAGATAATTGTTTTTTTCTTTTTACAAAGTAAAAAACAATTCCAACTCCAGCAAGAAAGAAATATAATATTGATAACAATACTTTCATCTACATTTTCCTAACAACTTCAGATTTAAATACTATACTTTATACCCTGTAATAGCCGTAAAAAGTTTTCTTTGCTATTTCCTTTAATATCCACAACCCAATTCCTTGGATGTGTAAGCATCATTATAATTTTTGTGTTTCTGTTAATGCTCGATATTACTTCTTCTGAAAATCTATCAAGTAATATTTGATCAGCAAACCTCTCATTAACAAAATCATTTATGCTTTTATCATATGCTTCAACTAAAATTTTTCCCTTCTCACGAATAATCACATCATTTTTTAACAACTCATAGTTTTGAAACTGCAATCGTGTATTAATAAAATCTCCATGAGAAGCAACTGTCAAACTCTTTGAAGCTGTTTTTAAACGATAATCAATAAGATCTTCAATAAATAAATTCTGAATATCTGGAAGCACTTGTTTTATTAACTCAACATCCCTAAACCTATGTTTCTTTTCATAATCTGCAATTTCTTCGTAATGGTATCCTGTCTCATAACCATATTCCTCAATTTCTTTTATTAGATTAACATCAATTGTTGATTTCCTAAAATAATAGGTAGATGACCCCTTACTACCGTAAACTTGTTTTTCAATCTCAAACATTTTTCTAGCTATTTTAGGTGACGTGTCAATATCATGCCTATTAATTAAAATTTTAGTATTACTGTCAAAATCTTTAGAATTAAGTATATTATAGAAATCTAAAATACCTACCATTTTATACCCTTTAATTTTTGCCGTTTCTAGTAAGTTTTTATAACTAGGCAATCTATTGGGTTTAAAATAATCCTCGTATATTCTTTTTACAAATCTCATTTTAGCTCCTCTATATTTGTTTAGTTAATTCTTCATCAGTTCCATGTACAACAATACATCACTATACTGATTTTTATCATAAAAATGAAATGACTGCCATTTCAACTGAATAGTGAATTGTATTACATTATTTCTATAAACAAGAACAATTTATATTACTTTTCCGTAAATCGTCTGAATTCTTTATAATCCCTTATATAATCCTCAGCTTTGTAGTAGTCGGATGCCGCAACACAAAGTACAGAATCTTTTTGTAACCAAAGCATTTCTCTCCATGTACATTGATCAATTATAACACCGATGCTCGGGTCAGAGAGTTCTATCTCTTCTCGTCCACTTTTGTTCTCAAGAATTAGTTGAATACGTCCATATGGACAAAATAATAGCTGCTTCAGTTCCTTATGAGCATGAAATCCTCGTCTTACTCCTTCTGGAACTTTTGAAATATAATAAATACGTTTAATCTCAAATGGAATCTCTCGTGTTGCCTCGAAAAATGAGAGTTCTCCAGCATCAATAGTCGGAATTGTCTTAATATGAATTACTTTACATCCAGCAACAGTCTCTCTAACATTAAATTCATCCCCCTTAAGAACAGAATACCATTTAAGGTTCTCTATTCCATTATATCTTTTAAGAATCTTTTCTGGAACCTCTACAACTTCATGGAAATTATGCTTATCATAGAATCGTACTGCTCTATCGTTATCTCGAGCAACACACCAATAAACACTCTCTAGTTCAAGTTCGTTAAAAGCCTTATTAAGTATAGCCTCCATCCCAAACCATGAATAACCTCGCCCCATTGCAACCGCACGAACAGTTATCGCAAATTCAGCACTACCATCTTCAATATTTTTAAGGCTTACAGTGCCCATATATTCATCAGTATCAGAAACGATAGCAAGATGTATATTCCTTTCAGAGATACTTGATATAATAAAATCCTGACAATCATCCATTGTTTTTGCAAGGAAATTTCCTCGAAGTTTTTCAACAACACTTATGTCATGCATCCATTCAAGCATTAAAGGAGCATCATCTTGCTTTAATTCTCTTAAATACATATATCCTCTTATTTTTTAAAATTCGTTTATAGCATCAACAACATACTGAATTTCTTCATCAGTCATTCCGTAATACATCGGAATGCTAAGTTCTGTAGCACTGATTTCTTCAGCAGTAGGTAACGTTCCCAGTGGAATGTTCAAGTCCTTATAACATTCCTGAAGATGAATCGGAATCGGGTAATGTTTGTTAGTTCCTATTCCTTTTTCATTTAAGTGCTTCTCAAGCGCTTTTCGTTCAGCACAACGGATGCCATATATATGCCAAACTGGTACGCAATCTGTATTAACGTAAGGAATAAAAACCTTGGGATTAGTAATGCCCTCTGTATATTTTCGTGCAATTTGTCTTCGTTCTTCGTTCATCTTATCAAGATGGGACAATTTTGTTACTAAAAAAGCCGCCTGTAGTTCATCAAGTCTACTATTGTTTCCTTTGTAGATATGATGATACTTATAATCAGACCCATAGTTTCCAAGTGCACGTACCGTGTCTGCTAGTTCTTTATTGTTTGTCACAACAGCCCCTGCATCGCCAAGGGCTCCAAGATTTTTACCAGGATAAAAGCTGAATCCTGCGGCATCTCCAAAAGTGCCGACTTTTTTCCCTTTGTACGTGGCACCATGTGCTTGTGCACAGTCTTCAATAACCTTTAGCCCATGTATCTTAGCTATGCCCATTATTCGTTCCATATCGCATGCTTGTCCATAAAGGTGAACCGGCATGATAGCTTTCGTTTTCTCTGATATTGCCTCTTCAATGAATTCTGGGTTTATATTAAATGTATGAATATCTGGTTCTACGAAAATCGGCTTTGCCCCTACATAAGTTACAGCCAGAGCTGTAGCAATATAAGTATTGGACGGAACAATAACTTCATCACCTTCACCAATCCCTAATGCCTTTAGTATAAGCATCAGGGCATCCAGACCATTTCCTACACCTACACAATACTTTGCACCACAGTATTCAGCAAACTCTTTTTCGAATCTCTTATCTTCAGCACCATCAATATACCATGAGCGTTTGAAAACACGATCAAAAGCTTCACGAATATCTTTTTCCATTTCTTTCTCCATCGGGAGAAATGTCACAAACGGAATTTTCATTATATTACCTCTGATTCTCCAGAATATCAGTTAAATATCTTTCTGCTACTTCTCTCTCTGAATAATGAATGGCGGTGTCTATAGCAGCTTGACCAATTTTATTTCTCTGCTCAGTACTCATAGTTGCAATTCTCATATACACATTCTCTAGTTCCGTTTGATTGCCAGGTTCACAGATAAATCCATTTACCCCATCCTTGATCAAGCCGTCAAAACCTCCACCTTTTGAAGCTATCGTAAGACAACCTTGTAACATTGCCTCGATATACACCATTCCAAAAGTCTCACCATCACTGATAAGAGTAAATACCTGAGCTTCGCTCATTTTTTTTAGAACCTCATCTCTCGGAATTCTTCCTGTAAATACAACTCGTTTTCCCGCATTTAGACTATGGGCAAGCTTATGTAAACTTTCTTCCTCAGGACCACCTCCTACAACAGTAAGAGTATCCTTTAGCCCTGAATTTTTCAAAAATGCTCTAATAACTACATCAAGATGTTTACGTTTTATCAGACTGCCAACATAAATATGGCGAATACCTTCTGAAAACTCCTGTTTATCGCAAACTTTTTTTGCGCATTGAACAGCATCGTTAGGAGCACCAGAATAACAAATAAAAGGTGTATTCAGCAAACCAAGCCTTCTCCTTATATCTTCAGCCTCTATTACTGAGCGTGCTCCAATTGCTCCGATTTTTTTTATATTTTCTTTTATACGGTATTTTTCGATATTGACTTCCGTACAATCATGATGAAAAACAATCGAAGATTTTGCCTTGTACTTTTCTGCAAGAATTGCTGTTAATTCCGTACTAGGATTTGCAAAATGTCCAACCACTAAATCTGGTTCAAAACCTTCCTTTTTTAAGCATTCGAATATTTCATTTGCTTGCTTTTCCATCATCTCAGCTGAATATCCATTACCAGGAAATACCTTTATCATTGGAAATCTATATACTTTAATTCCAAACTCTTCCCTAATCAATTTTTTTCTAGAACTTAATGGCGGAAAAATATTAGAGGTTGCCCCTGCCAGCTTATTTTTTATCTGAGGTGGAATTAAATAAAACAAGAAGGGAAACCTACTTGGACAATGAGCCACTATAACTTTATTCCCTGACTTAACCCACTCCTTAGCAAAATATTCAACTGTTCTTGTTGGTTTATTATCTCCAGAATCATCTGGTTGCGGATATAATTGAGTAATAACAAGTATGTTCATTTTGTTCCACCTATTTCACTACAAAGTTAATTACTTCGCATAATTTATCCACCAATTCAGGCTGATCGTACATTTCCGCTACCTTTCTGCCATTTTCTCCCATTTGCGTTATCTCTTCATCACTTAGAGAAAACAGATACTTTATAGCTTTGACAAAAGATTCTGGAGTTTGATCTTCTGTCACAACACCACAGTAATATCTATCAATGAGGTTGTACCCCCATTTTGCATTACAAATAATAGGTGTTCCACTTGCTAAATAGTCAAACAATTTACTCTGGCTTCCACCATATTTCATAAGATTTACTTGTTTATATGTTAATAGGCTTGCATCAGCATTCACCAGTATACCTGGTATTTGCTCTTTTTTAAATCTTCCAAAAAAATGAATATTGTTTAACTGATTCTTTGCTACATAATCTTTCAAGTTCTCAAGTTGATCGCCATTTCCATATATTTGGAAATCGACATTATCAATTTTTTCTTCATGAATTTTTTTTGCCGCTTCACAGATTTTGTTAACTTGATTTGCTGAACGGATTGATCCACAGTATACAATATTAAACTTATTCATATCCCATGGCAGTTCTTCTGAGAAATCTTTCAAACACTTATTGTAAGCCTCTAAATCACATCCCATATTTATATGAAATACCTTACTATAATTAATCTTATTTGAATAGGATTGTTCTCTAAGATAGTCCTTTCCTCCCTCCATCGAGAAAATCATAGCGTCACTTTTTAAATAAGCGTTACGCTCTAAACGATACAATACTCTTATAAGCGGGTTTTTTTTTGAATACCCAGCATACTCGATAATACTTTCTGGCCATAAATCCACAGTATCTGTGATTACTGGTATATTTTTAAAATAATGTTTCACAAAGGGGAATAAATATGCTTCACAGTTAATTATAACACTAGGCGTTTCCTTTCTAAAACTCTTCAGTCCAAAACAAAAGGCAAGCATATTCTTAATTCGCTGCATCCCATTTCCTGAGTATTTTGGGGTATTAATATACTTATAATGGATACCATCACAGATGTCCTCTATTTTCCCATTCTGTTCAACGATATCAATATTTGTATTATGAATAGTACTCGCCGCTACTATCGTAACGGAGTAACCACGTTTTACCAGTTCCTTCCCCCAGTTATGGTAACGAAGCATAGTATTTAAAGGTGGTTGTTGTGCATAATGACATATTATCCAAACATTTTTACTGTTCATTTTAGTTCAAACCTCTATATCTATACTCATTCATTCTACGTCCTTCAGCCGTTACGAATGTTCTTTCTATTTTAAATCCGTTCTTTTCATAAAACCTATTCACGCCATCATTACCATCAGCATCCGTTTCCAGGTTTATATAGGCGTAAGTATCGAAATCAACTATATCTTTTAAGCAGTTAATCAGTGCCGATCCTACACCTTTACTCTCTATAGCCGGATCAACACAGATTGATGCAAGTTCTACATATTTTTCTTCTTTAACCACACTCTCACTTTTCTTAAAAGCTCCAAACAGGCGTTTGATGAAGGATGGGTGACGAATTGCAGCACCTAATGAACAGAAGGCAAACTTTATAAGATGATTCTTGATAAGACCTTTGTAAAAACGTGGGTAATCATAGGAGTAAGCAATGAAACCTACAAGCCTATCTCCTTCTTCAGCGACTATAATTCCAGATTCCTTGTCTTCCATGTAGCCAGTGTAGAGGGTCGTTAGAAAGGGAACGCCAAGTTGTGTAAGAAAAAATGAAGAAAAAGCTTGTTTGTGAAGCTCGGCAATGATTCTTATATATTCTGGACTGGACTTATAAAGTACTTTTATATCAGCCATTCAATAATATTCCTTTCCGAGTACCGCGAACACGGTTCTAAACATAGTTACTATATCTCGAAAAAAAGTGAACTTATTTATACTTTCCAAGTTCCACTTCATTTTTTCGGTGAGCACCTTTTCCACATAAGTTTTGTCTACATCATCCGCCGCACTCAGTAGCTTATCTTCATCTTTATAACGTATACTAGCTTCACTTGTTATTCCTGCTGGTATCAAAAGCGTAGCAAAGTATTCAGGCTTGTATTGCTCAACATATTTTAAAGCTTCTGGTCTGGTTCCCACAAAACTCATATTACCGCTGATCACATCAAACACCTGGGGCAATTCATCTAATCTAAGCCCTCTTAGCTTTGCCCCTACTTTAGTAATGCGATTGTCATTTTCAACCGTTACTGTCGCTCCTATTTTATCTGCATTGCTTACCATTGTACGGAACTTATGGATTCGAAAATGCTTTCCATATCTGGTTACTCGTTCTTGGCGGTAGAAAACTGTTCCAGAGCTATCTAATTTAATTACAATAGCTATTACTGCCATCGGGATAGCTAAAAACACCAATAAAACAATGGCTACAACCAAATCGAAAACTCTCTTTAGAAGAAGCTGTCCGCGTTTTTTATTAAGAATCTCCCAGTAAGGACGAACCTCCGGTACCTTCATAAAATCAGGGAGGTCATCCCATCGTTTCAGCATCCCTTAATCTCTCCAACAACCTCTTTCAATATCTCGCAAACATATTCAACATCTTCATCTGTTAGTAATGTATGCAGAGGTAAAGTAATTAAGTTTTTATAGTAGTCATAAGCGTTGGGAAAATCTTTAATATCCCATCCACACTGTTTATATGCCGTCATCATCGGAAGTGGTTTATAATGGACGTTAGTGGATACTCCCTGTTCAGCCATTTTTTCAATAATTGCATTTCTTGTCTCAACATCAATATCAGGGATACGGATCAGATAAAGATGATTTGAAGAATCCATGTAATTTGTTTTATGCAAAAGATGCTTTATTACAAGCTCATCACAAATCTTATCATATTTTTTGATGATTTCTGCCCTGCGTAAAAGAAGGGAAGGATATCTATCTAGCTGCCTGAGTCCGATAGCAGCCATTATATCCGTCATGTTGCACTTATACCAAGGACCGATTATATCATACTCCCATGCACCAACCTTTGTTTTTGCAAGTGCATCCTTGTTCTGTCCATGAAGAGAAAGGAGTTGATACATCTTATAGATGTCTGTATTATCAATACCGCCTATTGGAATCCATGTACTAGCCCCACCCTCAGCAGTAGTAAAATTCTTCACAGCATGAAAGGAAAAAGAAGTGAAATCAGCTAATGCGCCACAAAACTTTCTTTCGCCTTTTAAAACCCTGCTTGCACCTAAAGAATGCGCGCAGTCTGCGACAATAGCAACTCTTCCAATAGCGTTCTGAATCCTTGAAGACAATTCTCCCAAGGGTGTTGTGTCAGACTCTATCGGCTTAAATAAAGCTCTCTTTCTATCCGCTATCTCAAAAACCTTCTCATAATCACAAACAATACCACCAAGATCTACAGTCACTATTGCTTTTGTTTTTTCTGTTATCGCCTTTTCAAGTGCGTCATAATCCATTTCTGGCATGTGAGTTACACAATCACCATCCTTTTGGATATCAACAAACTTGACAGCAGCTCCACAATGAATAGCTGCCGACGCTGAAGCCGTGTAAGTATATGCTGGAACAATAACCTCATCCCCAGGACCAACTCCAAAGATTCGAAGGTTAAGCTCCTCTGCTGCAGTTGCTGAATTAAGACAGACAACTCTATTGCTCCACCTTTCAACATCTACTTCTGTTTCTATATCTGTTTTTCCAGTTTCTATATATGCAGCAAGTCTCCGTTCCAAAAGCTTTGTCCTGGGACCTGTGGTAATCCAACCAGAACTAAGTGCTTCTGCAACTTCTTTTATTTCAAGTTCACTTATATCCGGTGGACTAAATTTTATTATTCTCTTTTCCATATCTCTCTTTACTCAATATCCTATCATCTTATAGATGTTGTATATTTGTTTTTCCATTTAAAGACAGCTCTGCCATTGGCAATAGTAAGCGAAAATTCACGAAAGAACATCTATCTTACTATTACCCGTGAAATACTATAGTCACCATGCAGGGCATGTGCTTGAACCAAGCTCCATTCTGGCATAGGCTGTCTTTATCCGTAATCTTCTTATCTTACTCAATACAACAAATAGGGTCAATCAGTCCCTTACCACCTGCCTATGCACTTCCTCATAGGTCAGGCCCACAATTTTCATGCCGTTCATAAAGTCAAGCTCTATGTTGACCCTTTTATTCCGCCTGTTTACGGCTACAATTTTTCCGGGGATATTCTTAAAGGGGCCGTCTTTTATTACTATCCTGTCATTCTCATCAAAGGTCACAGGCACAATTCCTATGGTAGTACCGAATTTCAACAAGGAAGTAACAATTCCAAGATCTTTTTCTTTAAGAGGTGCTATATCTGATGTATTGGGTAAAAAACGGAGAAAACCGGAGACAGAGGTAAGACACCTCAGTCTTGAAGGATCTTTTTCTTCTGTCTCAAAAAAAATATAACCTGGGAAAAAAGCTTCTGAATACTCTTTTCCTGTTTTCAGGCGCATTTGTTTTTTCAGGAAATAAAGCTTCCCTTGAAAAGGGCTTTCAGGACTTTCCAGCATGGTCTGTACTGCTTTTATGAACTTTTCTTCTAATCCTGTACGAACGGATATACAGTACATAACCATAAGCTTTATCTGTAATTTTCCTTGTCACTGTCTGGCTTATGATATTCTGGTACGCTCTTCTGAACGAATTCCACCATTTTTTCGGGTGTCATCTCAAAAAGCTTAGATATTGTATTTGAAAGATATTCCTCTGTATATTCCGGATTGTTCACCACCTTTGCCCGGAAAATTTTCTGATTCTCCGTGGGCAGCGTATTATCCTTGTTAGCCAGGAGCTCCTCATAAAGCTTTTCACCAGGTCTTAGCCCCGTAATGACTATTTCGCTTCTTCCATCCCCAAAGGTAGAGATAAGCTTCTGGGCAAAGTCATATATTTTTACCGGCTCTCCCATATCCAGGACCATGACTTCTCCGCCCTTGGCAATAGTCGCCGCACGGAATACCAAGCCCACAGCCTCTTTTATCGCCATAAAATAGCGGATAATACGTTTGTCCGTGACTGTTATAGGATAGCCACCTTTTATTTCCTCAAGGAAGGTAGGAAGCATACTGCCCCGGCTGCCTATAACGTTTCCGAACCTTACGCAACAGAACTCGGTCTCCCTGCTGTTCAAGGCAGAAGCTATCATTTCCACTACACGCTTGGTGGCTCCCATTATATTGGTCGGGTTTACGGCTTTGTCAGTGGAAATCACTATGACCTTCTGAACACCGTTCTTCCTTGCGCTGTTGAAAACATTATAACTTCCGCAGATATTGTTAAGGATAGCTTCCTCCGGGTAAATCTCCATAAGAGGAACATGCTTGTATGCAGCCGCATGAAGAACTATATCCGGCTTGAACTCGTTGAATATCCGCTCGATCTTCGCCGCATTCTTGATATCGCATACAACAGGAACTATCTGGTCACTCCATTCCGCCTGATAATTCAAGAGTCTTAGACCAAGGTCATGAAGCTCTGTCTCGTCAATATCAAGCAAGACCAGTCTTTTGGGTCCGAATTCCATAAGCTGTTGGCAAATCTCCGACCCTATGCTTCCTCCTGCACCTGTAACCATAATGGTTTTGCCTGAAAAAAGCTCCTGGACAGGCTCTGTCTTGGAAGTGATCAAAGATCTTCCCAGTAAGTCAGCATAATCAATATCACGGACAGAAATATCATTTGCCTTCTTTTGCTCGAAAAGCCCCGGAATAATCTTTACGTCTATATCATATTTTTTAGCTGTCTCTACTGCCTTCTGAATTTTCTCGGCACTTATTACACTTATGGCTATAATAAGCTTATCAAAGCTTTCTGTACGGGCTATTTCCTCAAAATCGTCAATAGAACCCTTTACCTCCACCCCTTGAATAAGACGGTGCCTCAGCTGGGGATTATCATCTATGTAACCGATGATGCAGTAATTGAAGGCCCCTTTATGGGACATACGTACCATTGTGGCACCTACGTTACCAGCTCCGTACACATATGTCCTTGGATAATTGGAACGGAACCTGTAAAAGCCCAGCATACGGTACATATATCTTATACCCATAGTACCCATCAAGGCAAAAAGGGAATATACGACGCTCCATCTCACTCTTTGGTCGACAAAGCCGTAAAGGCATCCCAGTATTATAGTCGCCAGGACAAAAACGATTACAATAGCCACGCAGGCTCTGAAAATAAGATCGACAGAGCCGTCACTTATCCTTATCCTGTAATATTTCATCAGGACCAGGGCAAGAAGCTGGGCACATATATAAGCTGCGAATATGTATATATCTATTGAGCGGATATTACCTGCAATCAGGAATTGGGTGAAAACACCCATACAAACAAAAGTAAGTATATCACAAACGAACAGTATAAAAAATTTTTGTTTTCTAGTTTTTTTTTCTAGACCTATTTTCACTACAAAGGGCATAAAAAATAAATCTCCCCATAAAAGCTTATTCTGCAACTCTTTTCATTATAGCACATATCATTGTCTTTGTCCATTTCCCCCCCTTTGAAGCCCCTTTAGACCTTGCTAATGTGGGGAGCGTGTAGTAAAATTATATAAATGGACTGCGTAGCTTACATGCGTGTTATCAATCTTCCCTTACGCATTTTACGCAGTTATGGGAGAAAATATGACAGACGAATTAAAAGAAACAGCCAAAGAAATTGAAAGTGGCAATGCTGTCCTTGGCATTGAGTTCGGCTCAACAAGAATCAAGGCAGTATTGATAGACTCTAAGAATATTCCTATTGCCTCCGGTGCCTTCGACTGGGAGAATTCCCTTAAAGACGGTATATGGACCTATTCCCTTGAAGAGATACATAACGGGCTTGCTTCCTGTTATGCCGACATGAAAAAGGATGTTAAGGAAAAATACGGCATAACCCTGAAAAAACTCAAGGCTCTGGGTATAAGCGCAATGATGCATGGTTACCTGGCCTTTGATAAAAAGGGAAAGCTCCTTGTTCCCTTCCGCACCTGGCGCAATACAATAACAGGCAAGGCCTCTGAAGAGCTTTCTGCTCTTTTCGGTTACCCTGTTCCTGAACGCTGGAGCATCTCACATCTTTATCAGGCTATCCTCAATAAGGAGCCCCATGTATCCCAGGTTTCTTTCTTCACCACACTGGCAGGTTACGTACATTGGCAGCTTACAGGCCAAAAAGTCCTTGGCATAGGCGATGCTTCCGGTATGTTCCCCATAGACATTGCCACAAAGAACTATAACGGAAAAATGATTTCTCAGTTCAATCAGCTTATAAAAGATAAAAACCTGGGCTGGAAGCTGGAAGATTTATTCCCCAAGATCCTGCTGGCAGGGGAAAATGCAGGAAGTCTTACTGCAGAGGGTGTAAAACTCTTAGATAAAGAAGGTGACCTTGAGGCCGGTATCCCTTTGGCTCCGCCGGAAGGAGATGCCGGAACCGGTATGGCAGCCACCAACAGTGTGAAAGTCCGCACAGGTAATGTTTCCGCCGGAACCTCTGTTTTTGCAATGGTTGTTCTTGAGAAAGACCTTTCCACGGCCTACAACGGAAAAATCGACCTTGTAACAACTCCTGACGGATCCCTTACAGCCATGGCCCATGCCAACAACTGCACTGGTGAATACGACAAGTGGATATCCCTTTTCGGTCAGGCTGTAAAGGCATGCGGATTCGACGCTAAGAAGGGCGACCTTTACGAAAAGCTTCTGGGGCTTGCCCTTGAGGGAGATAAGGACTGCGGCGGCCTTATCCCATACAACTATATCTCTGGTGAATCCATGACAGGCTTAAGCGAAGGCCGGCCTCTTTTCGTCCGTATGCAGGAGAACAATTTCACTCTCGCCAATTTCATGCGTGCCCAGCTCTTCACCGCTCTTGGAGCCCTTCGCACTGGTATGGACATCCTTTTCGATAAGGAGAAAGTCGTAATAGATAAGCTCAACGGTCATGGTGGTTTCTTCAAAACTCAGAAAACAGGCCTGACTGTTATGTCCGCAGCTATGCATACTCCTATTTCCGCTCTTTCCACAGCCGGAGAAGGTGGTCCTTGGGGTATGGCTCTGCTTGCATCTTTCCTTGTGAACGGAAAGGGCAGAAAACTTGAGGACTTCCTTGATAATGATGTCTTTGGTAACAGCAAGGCAGTTACTGTTATGGCCAGCGATGAGGATGTGGCCGGTTTCAATACCTTCTTCGAGAATTACACCAAGGGTCTGGCTATAGAACGCACCGCTATTGAAGCTATAAAGTAAGAGGAAGCATAAATGAGTTCAATATATCAGTCCCTTAAAGAAGAAGCCTTTGAAGCTAATATGGAAATTCCCAAACGGAATCTCGCTATTTATACTTGGGGTAATGTGTCAGCTTTTGACAAGGCAAAAGGTGTCTTCGCCATAAAGCCTTCAGGAGTCCCTTACGATAAAATGACAGTTGAGGACATAGTCGTGGTCGATCTGGAGCTAAAAAAAGTAGAAGGAAAACTCAATCCTTCATCAGATACGCCTACTCATGCCCAGCTTTACAGGAATTTTGAAGGCATCGGGGGCGTGACCCACACCCATTCTCCCCATGCTACCTCATGGGCCCAGGCCTGCCGCTGCATACCTCTGCTGGGGACGACCCACGCCGACCATAGCGCCAACGAAGTTCCCTGCACCCCTATGATTTCAAAAGAAGCCGTAGAACGTGCCTATGAGGATGAAACGGGTATCCTTATCGTCAATACCTTCCTTCATCCTGAAAAGGTAAATGCCTGTGACAATAACGGGGCAATACGCAAACCCCTTATACCGGCAGAGAACCCCATGGTTCTTGTAGCGGGCCACGGCCCCTTTACTTGGGGAGCCAATGCCGCTAAATCCGTATACAATGCCGCCGTGCTTGAAGAGATTGCCCGTATGGCATGGATTACAATGGCCGTGAATCCGCTCTTTAAGCCGCTGCCCGACTACGTTGTGAACAAACACTACCAGCGTAAGCACGGCAAAAACGCTTACTACGGACAAAGCACAGAAAAATGAGAAAAAATCTCGTGCCTATAATTTTTTTTCTTGCGTCGCTTGGTCTCATCTTTGTGGCCAGCGGCTGCAAGAAAAAAACAGCAAAACAGGAAGAACCCTCTTATACCCGCAATATAATAGTCGGCTTTTCCCAGATCGGGGCCGAAAGCGCATGGCGTACCTGTAACACACAGTCAATACAGACAGCGGCATCAGAAGCAGGAATACAGCTTATTTACTCCAATGCTGAACAAAAACAGGAAAACCAGATAAAAGCCATCCGGTCCTTTATAGTCTACCAGGTTGATGTCATCGTCTTTGTGCCTATCGTCCAGGACGGCTGGGATAATGTTTTGCGGGAAGCAAAAGAAGCCAATATCCCTGTCATCATCATTGACAGAAAAATCCGCACTTCCGATGAATCCCTTTATGCCGCCTATATCGGTGCGGACCACGTGGAAGAAGGGCGCAAGGCAGCCCGTTTCCTTCAAGAAAAATTCAAGGATACAGAAAAAACTCTGAATATCCTTGAGCTTCGTGGTACAGATGGCTCCTCCGTAACAGACGGACGGTATCAGGGATTCAGGGAAATCCTGGACAAGGATGCTCACTTTGAAATCATCCATAGTGAAACTGGTGATTTCCTTCGTTCCCGCGGAAAAGAGATAGCCGAGCGTATACTGAGTATGAACGGAACGCTTACCATTAACGATATGCCTGTTGATATAATCTATTCCCACAATGACAGCATGACCTTAGGCTTCCTGGACTCCTTCGAGCAATATGGGATACAAGGTGGCAAGGATGTCGTTATTGTCAGTGTGGATGCGGAACAGGCTGTAATCGATGCAGTAGCAGAAGGCAAGGTCAACTGCGTTGTGGAATGTAATCCTAAAATCGGCCCGCTTGTGATGGAATTCGTCCAAAGGCTGGCAAACAACAGACCTATCCCAAAGATCACAAGGATTGAAGAAACTGTTTTCACAGAGAACGATGATCTTTCTGAGCTGGAGCCCAGAGGCTATTGAAGGGCGATTTCCATATGAAGTTCCATAAATTCGGGCATTTACTACCTTTCAAAAAAACAAGCATAAAAAAGAGACTCCAGATTTCTTCTTTCTATTTCGTTTTCCTGATGATAATCCCTATTGTCTACTCAATCTCGGTTTCTTCCATACATACCTCCCAGTACGACCGTATAATAACCAATGTAAGCCGGGCAAACCGCATCATACAGACGGTAAAGGTTGATATCTCCGATGAAATTTGGGACATAGTCGCCGGCAAAAAGACTTTTGAGGAAGGAAAGCAGTACGAAATTCTGAACGATATAAAAAATGGAATATCAGAAATGATGCTGTCCACTGAGGATGCAAACAACAGGAGCGTTTTGGAAGTAGCCACCAGAGCCGTACAAACCTTGGAAAAATACGTCAACATCCTTGGAACACAAATAAACGAAAACGCATCTGTTTCTGATAACGAGCAGATACTTGAGGAAGTCAGAGGCTGTGCTGCCCTTATCTACGATATCCTTCAGGATTTTATCGTCGCAGAGATAGAAACAGCCGCATTGACCAACGAAAGTATAAAGCACTCTTTCAGAACACTTACAATCATTCAGATAGTGATCATAACCTTCATGGTCGCAATTTCCATATACACATCTGTAAGTGTCTCCGAGTCTATCAGAAAACCTATACAAGATATGGAGACTCTTTCTACCTGTATCGCAGAGGGCCAGCTAGATGCACGAATAAAGCTACCCAATGTTCCGGAATTAGATCCTCTTTCCGAGAACCTCAATATAATGGCAGAAAAAATTCAAGAATTGCTTGATGAGAACATAAAAGAACAGAAAAACCTGCAGAAAGCCGAGATGAAAACCCTGCAGGCCCAGATAACACCTCATTTCCTTTACAACACCCTGGACACAATTATCTGGCTGGCAGAATCTGAAAGGAAAGAAGAGGTCATCGAGATAACAAAAGCATTCTCCAACTTTTTCCGTATATCATTGAGCAAAGGTCATGAATGGATACAGATCGAACAGGAATTTGACCACGTAAGAAGCTACCTTACAATACAAAAAATCCGTTATAGGGATATTCTTGATTATGAAATAGATTTCGACCCGACTCTTAAAGGACGTATTGTCCTCAAACTAATACTTCAACCCTTAGTAGAGAATGCGATATATCATGGCATAAAAAATAAGCGGGGACGGGGAAAACTGAAAGTCTCAGCCAAACTTGCTGAAAATGATTATATCTTTTTCTGTGTAGAGGATAACGGTATAGGTTTTACAAGCCAACGTCTTGAAGAAGTTCTTTTTGAGCTGTCCGACAGAGCAGATCCTGAGAATTTGAAATCAGTTTACGGCTTATACAACGTGAACAAAAGATTGAAATTGTATTATGATATGTCTGCTTGTTTGTCTATAAAAAGCGAACATGGAAAAGGAACTTCTGTTTCATTCAAGATTCCTTCCAAATTTTTCTCTGGGGTAGAGGATGTATAGCGTTTTTATTGTTGATGATGAAGTTATTGTACGAGAGGGTATCCGCAGCAAAATTGATTGGGACAATACTCTTTTTTCCTTCGCAGGAGAAGCTGCCGACGGAGAGATTGCCCTTTCCATGATACAGGATATTAAGCCCGATATTCTCATAACAGACATAAAAATGCCTTTCATGGACGGTCTTGAGCTGTCAAAAATGGTAAAAAAGCTTCAGCCCTGGGTACGCATCATAATTCTTTCCGGTCACGACGAATTCGAATACGCTAAAAAAGCTATTTCCATCGGTGTAGAAGATTATATACTAAAGCCCTTCACTTCCGAAAATCTTCTGAGCAGTCTGAATAAAGTCGCTCAAGCCTTGGATAAACAGAAACAGCAGTTTTCCAATTTCACAAGAATGAAATCTGAGCTGGAATCCTCTGCCGCATTAATCCGGGACAAACTTCTTACGGATATAGTTCTGGGAACAATGAACAGTGCCGATGCCGTCCAAAGAGCCACAGAGCTCAATATAAACCTTATCGCCCGCTATTATATAGTTCTTATAAGTGAAATCCACTCCGAACAAAACGATGCGAATAACCTTATTTCAGCAAAATCCCGTCTTTCTTCATTAGTCGCAAATGAAACTGCCTGCACAGGTTTTTTCATCTCGCCCTATCGTTTTGTCTGTATTCTGAAAAGCAGCAACCAGGAAAACCTGGAAGATGACGCATATAACCTTGCCAATTCTTTTCTTCATGAAATAAGCAAAAATACTGATTTTTTCGTAACTACGGCAATCGGTTCTATAGCTGACAGGACAGCTTTTATTTCCCGTTCCTATAATGATGCAGATTTTATAATAAAACTCTGTCCCTTCGCAGGAAAAAACAGAATAGTGGGTATGTCGGATGTCCAGAAGACGGAAAAAGAAAAACTGTCTCTTCCCTCAAACAGCGACCCCCTTGTGGACCGGCTCAAATTCGCATCGGACGGAGAGATAGACCAGATTATCGCACAATATATAAACCTCCTGGGTGGGAATTCAGATCATTTCTCGATCATTGCCTCTTACCTCTTGGTGGATGTCATAATGGCTGTCTCAAAACTTGTGGAAGAGTTGGGCGGAAACATAAAGGAGGAAATGCCGGAGCTTCTTACAAAAGGCTTCATCGACAAAGCCGTCGCCGACCAAGAGACTTTCATAAATGAAATACGTATTGTCCTTAACAATGTACTCCATTACCGCGATTCCCATATGCAGGGAAAATACGGTGACGTAATCTTGAAAGCAAAAAAATATATAGATGAGAACTATTCAAATCAGGATATCTGTCTTCATTCTGTCGCTGAGACGGTCCATTTCAGCCCCAACCATTTCAGCACCATTTTCTCTCAGGAATGTGGCTTCACTTTTATTGAATATCTGACAAACGTGCGTATTGAGCAGGCGAAAAAGCTTCTTAAGAACACTTCCATGCGCAGTGCTGACATAGCCTACGAAACCGGCTTCAACGATCCCCATTATTTCAGCTATATCTTCAAGAAAACAACGGGAATCACTCCCCGCGAATACCGCAATCTATAGTCCCCAGGATATAAAAAGACATCCGAGCTGTAACACAACCCGGATGTCAGAGAGGAGATAAAGACTTATTTTTCTATGCAATCAGCTTGCCATGTTGCCAAGCTTTTTCTTGCGGTAAGAAAGGATCACGCTCTGCAGCAGTATGAAGAAGCAGAGCATAAGACCTGTGGTGATACTCTGCCAATAAGGCTCCCTAAGTCCGGAAGCAACAACTACATTGTTTATTGTTTTAAGTGTCATTACTCCGAACAAAGTTCCTATTACGCTTCCCACACCACCAGAAAGCAAGGTTCCTCCGATAATTGAAGAGGCAATAGCCTGCATCTCTGCCTGTGTAGCGTTACTGGCGTTTCCAGCACCTGTATGGAGTAAGTATATGAAACCCGCGATTCCGGCAAGAAGCCCACAAAGTATATATGCAAAAAACTTAGTGACCTTAACATTTATACCCAACATAAGGGCACTTTCACTGTTTCCACCTATAGCATACAAGTTCCGTCCGAAACGGGTATATTTGAGCATAGCCCACAAAATAAGCACTATTACAAGGGCTATTATTACACCCAATTCAATACGGGCAGGAATATAATTTCCGTTACGTGCGTATGTTCCGAGCCCCGGAATAGCAAGACGGAATTCCTCGAGCTTAAGAAAAGCTTCGTTAGTCGCTGTACGAGGAACTTTACTTACAATAGTCGTCATACCACGGGTAAAGAACATACCGGCAAGGGTAACTATAAAGGGCTGTATATTGAGGTATGAGACCAGGAAGCCCTGGACAATACCTATCAAAAGGCCGATTCCCAAAGCCATAAGCAAGGTTCCGAAAACACTTCCACCCTTGTCTTCCATGAAGACAACCGTGGACATAGTAATCAGAGCGACCGTTCCACCCACAGAAATGTCTATACCGCCAGTGATCATTACTATGGTAAGACCACATGCAATGACGATCAGATAGGCATTATTGTTGAATATATCAAGGAACTGCTGGGGGTTCAGGAATCCTCCTCCCCAGATAAGCATTGCCAGCAGATACATAACAAAGAATGTACAGATTGTTATGGTAAGAAGAAGCTTTGTATTGGAAATCGGCAGTTTCGCTTTATTATTCATTGTTTTCATTGCAGATGCCATAACTTATATCCTCTCCACTTTTCTACCAGCTAAGCTGTTGCGAAGCCTATGGAAAGCCTCTTTCACAACAGGTGAGCCTATAACGACAATCAGGATGATAACGCCAGCTTTGTAAGCCTTTACGGCTGTAGAAGAAACTTTCATAGCATACAAAGTCGTCGTAAGTGTCTGTATTATGTAAGCTCCGATTACAGAACCGGCAAGCTTGAATTTTCCTCCACCCAGGGAGTTACCTCCGATAGCGACAGCAAGAATGGCATCCATCTCAATATCTATAAGAATTGTCTCGTGGTTTATAAGACCGATGCGGCAGACATTCATAGATCCTGCGATTGATACACAAACACCCAGAATCAGGAATACGACCATCTTCATGAGCATGGGGTTTATTCCGTTCAATCTGGCAGCTTTCTCATTTATACCTACTGACTGGATATACAAGCCCAGGTTGGTGAACTTCAAAAGAAGCTTGATCAGTACGATAAAAAGGATAACTATCAATATGGGACTCGGAATAGGAATACCAGGGATGAAACCACCAAGACCACTTAAAAGCGGGCTTTCTACGTTAGGGGTCGCACCTCCATTTATCCAATAAGCGATAGGTCGTCCTGCCGTAAAAAGGATAAGGGAGGCTATCATAGGCTGAATATTGAATTTCGCGATAAGTATACCATTGAAAAGACAGAACAAGATGGCTACGATACAAGCCATAACCAATGCCAGAAGGATAACCGGCACCGTAATGGTGTTAGCACGCAGTATTTTTACGAACACACTGCCGGCAATAGCTGCCGAAGCACCGATAGAAATATCCTGACCTTTAGTGGCCGATGTTATGAGCGTCATTCCTATGGCAAGAATTACCAGCTCCGAAGCTCCGTTCAGGATACTTACCAAGTTACCTGAAAAAACGGAGTTTCCCATATTGTTTGTCTTTATTGAAATCGAAAAGAAACTGGGATCCCGGATAAGATTGAACACGACAAGCAAAAGCAGTGCGAATACCGGAATTGCCAATTGAGACTGAGTAAACTTTTTCAGTTCTCTGGATAAAACGAATTTTTTACTCATTGTGAGCACTTCCTCCTGCAATTGTGCGCATGATATTATCTTGCGAAAGCTCATCCTCTCTAAGCTCGCCTACAATATTGCGGTCTCGCATGACTACAAGCCTTGAGCAGACATTCAGCATTTCCTGGATCTCAGAAGAGATGAAGGTAAGGCCTACGCCCTTTTCCGCAAGTTTCAGCACCTGTTTCTGAATCTCAACCTTTGTACCGACATCGATACCACGGGTCGGTTCATCAAGGATGAGATACTGTGGATTCGTCAAAAGCCAGCGGGCAAGAATAACCTTCTGCTGGTTACCACCAGAAAGCGATTTTATCGGAGTATCCTTGGAGGCTGTCTTTATCTGGAGGAGTTTTATATATTCATCCGCGAATTTCTCAGCCTCTGCTTTAGAGAATGGCTTGAAAAATCCTTTCAGAACCTGAAGGGCAAGTATGATATTCTCACGGACTGACAAGTCCTGAATAATTCCATCCCCTTTTCTGTCTTCTGGAAGATAACCTATACCATTTCTCATGGCTTCAAGCGGCTTAGAGATTTTGACCTCTTTTCCACTGATTTTTACGGTTCCGCCAGTCACCCTGTCCGCCGCGAAAATAGCCCGGACACTCTCACTTCGGCCAGAACCAAGTAGACCTGTAAAGCCGTTGACTTCACCTTTCATCGTCCTGAAGTTGAATGGTTTTACACCTTCAGCACTGGAAAGACCAAATGTCTCATAGACGGCTTCCTTGTCTCCCTCATAAGATTTTTTCTGCTGCTTCAGTCTTGATATATCCTCAAGATCCTTTCCAAGCATGGCAGAAATAAGGTCGACCTTCGGCAGATCTTTTATCTCATATTCTCCGACAAGCTCACCATTGCGAAGAACGGTAATCTTGTCACAGACTTCATATACCTGATCTAGAAAGTGGGTAATAAAAATGATACCGACACCGTGAGCCTTCAATTCTCTCATAAGAGAGAACAAAAGTTCTACTTCCCGCTCATCAAGAGATGATGTCGGTTCGTCCAGAATAAGAACTTTACAATCCATATCCACAGCACGTGCGATTGCAACCATTTGCTGCACTGCTATTGAACATGTTCCCAGCTGCTGGGCTGCTCTTACCGGAATCTTCAATTTTTTTAATAATTCATCCGCTCTTTTTTCTTGTGAACGCCAATTAATAAAATGATATTTTCCGCGTCCTATAAACATATTCTCTGCGACGGTCAAATTGGGACACAGAGTTATTTCCTGATATACAGTACTTATACCCATATTCTGGGCATCTTGTGGAGACCTTATGGAGACTGCATTATTGACACCATCTACCCGGATCTCACCGGAATCCATGGTATAAACACCGGTAAGAACTTTTACCAGTGTCGATTTTCCAGCTCCGTTCTCTCCCATCAATGCATGAATCTCGCCTTTGCAAAGAGTAAAATCTACATTATTTAAGGCTCTTACTCCAGGAAAAGTCTTTGATATTCCACGCATGGATAAAACAACATTATTTTTCATTGATGATTACCACCTGCTCTTTTACGGTGTAAAAAAAGGCGGCGTAAAATATGCGGGAAACACACATTTCACGCCGTACATCAAAGAGATGCCGGATTTTGTAATCATCAGAACCTTTTCAGGTCCTGGTCACCGGCACCTATTACCTAAAATTAGTCACCAAGACCGTATGTATCGATGTCAGCCTGTGTAAGTGTTCTTGCATCGAAACCTTTCTCTTCGTTGATAACTTTCTTTCCAGGAACTTTACCTGATTTGATGTAACCATCAATCAGAGCTGCCTGGAATGGTGAACACTGTCCATCATAGTTCCAGTTACCTGCGAGAAGCTCACGAAGAGCCCACTTGTTGCAGTCGAATCCCATAACAACTACGTCACCGTTTACACCGTGTGTAATACCAGCTTCGTCAAGAGCAGCTACAGCACCCTTAGCCATACCGTCGTTCTCAGCATAGATAACATTGAATTTCTCGCCTGAGTTGATAACAGCTTCTGTGATTTTCTTTGCTTCTGCTTCGTCCCATGTAGCTGTCTGCTGAACAACTTTATTCATTGCACCCTTAGCGAACTGAGCATCGAGAGCTCCTGTACGTCCGATCTGAGCATCTGAACCCATAGCACCCTGGATATGGATTACATTGTACTCAGGAAGCTTGAGTGAAAGCAGCCAATCTACAGCTGTGTCACCTTCTTTAGCCATGTCAGATACAACTGCGCACTCATAAAGATCTTCGCTTGTGTTGATCATGCGGTCAAAAAGGAATACTTTGATACCAACTTCTTTTGCTGATTTGAGGACTGTGTCCCATCCGTCTGTAGCGGCAGCTGAGATAAGAAGATAATCAACACCGTCTGTGATGAACTGTTTAGCTGCATTGAGCTGCTCATCGTTCTTAAGGCTGTAGTATGTCTTAGCGGAATAACCGTTAGCTTCATTAAATACTGTCTCGAAATCTTTTACGTTAGCAGCACGATATCCTGATTCTGATGGTGGGTTATTAACGATACCTACTTTGATAAGGTTTGAGCTTGCTTCTTTTCTTCCACCAGCGAAAATAGGAGCAACCAGCAACAGTGCCATAAGAACCAACAAGAATTTTTTCATAAATTCCTCCTCTTGAAAAATAAAAAACGTTTGTAGTTTCCATATAAATCCTGGTGAAAGTCTTCCCTCTCTTTCTAAACACAGGATGTATGGATAATGCAATATTAAGACCGAATCAAATAGAAGTACATGAAATAAATTATCAATCTTGTTTAATTTTTTTTGAAATTAAAGAATCCCATACCTATTTTTTTTCATTTTTTTGCTGTTTTTTTGAAAAAAACTTTATTTTTTTCCGAAAAGGTTAAAAAAAATACGCTGTTAGAAAAAAGGCATAAAATAAAAAAAAGCAGCCGTTCGGCACAAACGACTGCTTTTAATTACCCTTGTTGGATATCCAGACTTTTTTGCAAATTTTTATAAAAAAATCTACTGAAAATCTTGTTTGAATCCTTTTGTAATTTATAAGAAATAACAATTTCCGTACATGAGTTTTTTTAATAAAAAAAGTTAAACTTCTTAATGCAAAAATTTCTTTATAAAAAGGTAGTTTGTTTTTTTCCGAAAAGTTGAATTTTTTCCGATTTAAAAATATTATCCGATCTTGACCCCTTCCGCCATCCTTGACTTCTTCCTGCTGACTTGTTGTATTCAAATAAAGAGTTTGATATAATCACGTTATCACGGACAAAAGAGGTTAAATATGCCCAAAATTGAAGTCAATGAGAAACTTTTCTTCAACCTTCTCGGTGAGAAATACGATTATGATACACTCGAAGCTAAATTAACATGCGGAAAAGCCGAACTGGATGAAAAACCTGATACGTCAAAACCAGAAGATGAGCGCGTCATCAAAATAGAACTGAATGACACAAACAGACCGGATCTATGGTCAACGGGAGGAATCGCCCGTCAGCTCCGTATACACAGAACTGGAAAAATCTCTGATTTCAGCTCTTTTCTTTCCTACAATAAAAATTTCAAAGATTTTGGAAACCGTGTAGTTAATGTAGATCCTGAACTGAAAGAGATTCGCCCTTATATGACCGCCTTCGTCATTTCCGGCAAGCCCATTGATGAGCCGATGCTCCTGGATATTATCCAGACCCAGGAAAAGCTTTGCTGGAACTTCGGACGGAAACGCCGCTCAATATCGATGGGTGTTTACCGCTCAGCACAAATCAAATGGCCGGTAAACTACCACGCAGTAGATCCTGACAAAACTTCCTTTGTACCCCTTGCCTGCGATACTCCCATGACTTGCCGGCAAATACTTACAGACCATCCCAAGGGTAAAGAATACGGCTGGATTCTAGAAGGGAAAAAGAAATTCCCCCTCCTCAGCGACTCTACTGGAGAGACGATGTCCATGGCTCCTATCATCAACAGTGCTACACTCGGAGCAGTAAAAGTCGGTGACAGTGACCTTATGGTCGAAATGACAGGAACAGACATGGCGGGGCTTCTTCTCGCGACAAATATTGTTGCCTGTGATTTTGCAGATGCCGGCTATACGATTCTTCCCGTTCAGGTAAAGCATCCTTATGATACAGGATTTGGAAAAGATATAGTGACTCCTTTCTATTTCCAGGAAACTACAGACGCTAAACTTTCAGCTGTCAATAAGAGACTGGGCTCAAATCTTTCCTCAGAAGAGGTTATACAAGCCCTTGCCAAGATGGATTGTACAGCGAAAGTCACTGAAAAAGATGGTGACACCCTTTTCACAATAACACCACCTCCTTACCGGAACGACTTCCTCCACGAGGTGGACGTTATAGAAGATATCATGATGGGTAAAGAGCTTTCTTTCTTTGCCCCGGAAAAGCCCCATGACTTCACTATCGGCCGCCTGCTTCCTGTGACTCTTTTAAGCCGCAAGGCTAAAGAGCTTATGGTGGGAATGGGTTATCAGGAGATGATCTTCAACTATCTCGGCTCAAAGAAGGATTATATAGATAACATGAACATCGATGCTTCCGGTGTCATTGAGATTGCAAACCCAATGAGTGAGAACTATCAGTTTGTAAGGCCTTCTATAATAGCTTCCCTGCTTTCAGCGGAGGCAGGCTCAGCTAATGCCGTCTATCCCCATAAGGTTTTCGAAACAGGAAAGGTTTCCTTCCTCTGTGAGGAAGAGAACACAGGAACGAAAACGGTCCAGAGCCTTGGCTTCCTTACAGCTTCCGGCGACGCAAACTTCAACACAGCAGCCAGTGAAGTCGCCACTCTTCTTCACTTCCTCAATCAGGAATATGTAGTTTCAGAAGCCAACGACCCAAGATTCATCCCCGGTCGTCAGGCAAATATCATGAAGAATGGTAAGAACATAGGTATTTTCGGCGAGATTCATCCTCAGGTGCTTGAGAATTGGCAGATTACGGTTCCCTGCGTCGCCGGTGAATTGAACTTAGAGGAGCTTCTGTAATAGAAACTTTCCTTAACAATGGAATGGGCTGTCCTGAATGTTGGAGCTTCTCAACAAAGGGCAGCCTTTTTTTATCTCCGCTTCAGCTCATAGAGAATCACTGCCGCGGCCTGGGCAACATTCAGGCTTTCCATATCATCCGCAGGAGATGGTATCGTTACGAGATAATCACACAATCCTTTTATTTCACCTGACATTCCATGCTCTTCATTGCCCAGAACAACAAGGACTGGCATAAGCTTTTCCGTACCATCGGACCTTTTCTTTTTCCGGAGCACATTCATTTTTTCTATGCTTTCTTTTCCTCTCACATCAGTACCGAAAACAAGAATCCTGCCCTTTATATCAACTAAAAGGTTTTCCATGGACTTGACTGAGTATACATTTACTTTTTCCATACCGCCCTGCGCTACGCGGTATGCGCTTGTCGTTATCCCAGCCTGAGCCTCATCCAAAGGAATCACGATATTCCTTACGGCAAAAAAGGCTGCCGATCGTATAATTGCCCCAAGGTTATTGGCATTTCCGACTCTATCAAGTAAAAGAACGTCTTCTCCTTTCTCTACCCACCTGTTTACATCAGATGGCGAAAGCCGCAATATCTCAGGCTGTGGAATCATCGCCACCACGCCCTGATGATGGACGCTTCCACAAAGCTTCTCCAATTCAGAACCGCTTCCTACCTGGTTGTACGGAGCCTTTCTTTGAGCCATTGAACGGCATAAATCCCCGAACTGAGCTGCCCTGTCAGCTGTAAAATATAGTCTTTGTATCTTATCCGGACTGTTTCTCTCCAGTGATTTAACGGCCTCAAAGCCACAGACCGCAAGTTCCTTGTTCAATTTATTTTTCATGACCCTAGGAATTTACCATGGAATAGATTAGGGTTCAAGATATCCCATATCTTCAAACCTCTTTTTATCCCTTAATTATACTTGGTACAAAAAAGCTTTACTTTCCATTTTGACAATTGATGAAAAAATGTCTTTTTGATATAATCCCATGACTTTGCCGGAACTCTTCTATAAGTTTTTATTCCCGCTTGTCAAAAAGCCGTTTTTTCGGCTCAATCTTTTTATTTACGAGGTGTTTCTATGGATAATACTTCAAGAAAAAACCGAAATTTCTCTATTGCCCTTACTGGTGCTATGGGTGCTCTTACAGTTTTATTCGCATTTACACGCCTGGGAATGATTCCTTGGTTCTCCGGGGCTTCAATCACAATACTTCACGTCCCTGTAATCCTTTGTACTTTAATCGCCGGTATTTGGGCTGGTTCAGGCGTCGGGCTTATTTTCGGTGTCAGTTCACTAATTGTTGCAGCTACACAGGGTGAAGGCCTGGATCTTTATTTCGTGAATCCTCTTATTTCTGTTTTGCCCCGTCTTTGTATTGCACCTGCCGTTTACTTCTCTTTCTTAGGCTTCAAGAAAATCTCCCAGAAAACAAAATTCTTCCCTCTGGCTCTTTCTTATGGACTTTCTGCCTTTATAGGAACCATGGCAAACTCCTTTCTTGTTTTGGGTGCCCTTGTCATCTCAGGTGCAATTCCTGTGGAAGTTATGTTCACAGTTCTTTTCTCGAATACACTTCTGGAAGCTGCCGCTGCTGTAATTATCTGTGTTGCTGTAATACTCATAAAAAATGCAACGATTTCTTCCAAAAACAAGAAATCAAAGTTTTCACAAATTAACGAAAGCTCTTCCGACTCCACTGAAAAATAAATAATTCTGCCGGGTTTTTACCCGGCAATGACCAAAAGCTCCCCCACACTTGCAGTAATTCAAAAAATGAACGATTATTAATGATATGAAAATCATAATCGTAGGTGCAGGTTTTACTGGAACTCAGCTTGCAAAACGTCTTATCGATGAGAAAAACGATATTATTCTTATCGATAGAAATGAAGATATAGTACGCCATGTTTCCAACAGGTTGGATTGCATGGTTATGCAAGCTGACGGCAACAGTCTCTCCACACTGCAGGAAGCAGGCATCGCAGAGGCCGATGCCCTTGTTGCGGTTACTGGAACAGATGAGCTCAATATGATAACCTGCTCCCTTGTTAATTCCCTTTACCCTTCAGTGCTTAAAATTGCCCGTGTCAGGAATTATGACTACTATTTGAACTCCGCCAAAGATGACAACTCCTCAAAGCATCTTTATGGTATTGATTTTATGATACATCCCGATGTGGAGGCTGCGGAAGCTATTACGGCGGCAATTGAGCATGGTGCTGTCACCGAGGTCGTAGATCTTGAGAATACCGATTATGAGCTTATCCAGCTCAATATAGAAAAACATAGCCCCTTCAACGAGCAACCGATTCAATCTATAAGACAGCTGACTAACATTCCATTCCTTGTTGCCTACGTGGAAAAAAATGGGGTTTCCTCCATGCCTTCCGGAGCCACCATAATTCATGAAAATGACAGAATAGGTCTTCTGACTTCAAAGAACAACGTAACGGCTTTGCTTACTGTCTGTGGAGCAAGAATCCAAGAATTCCGCAAAATTGCTATACTTGGGGCAGGGAAAATTGGAACTGGAGTAGCTGATAAGCTTGTAGTTCATGAAAAAACAAATTTCCTGAGCCGTTTCCTTGACATCAGGAAAAAAATAACCAGAAAGATAGTAATGATTGATTCGGATGACAAGCTTACGAAAGAGGCTGCCGAACGTTTCCCAGAAATAAATGTTTTCAGGGCGGATATTGCAGACGAAAGTATTATCGACGAAGAAAACCTTTCTTCATACAACCTGATTATCGCGGCTTCCCATAATCATGAAAAGAACATGATTTCTTCTGCCTACTTGAAATCCCTTGGAGCCGAAAGAACCGTATGCCTTGTAACAAGCTCAAGTTATGCTTCCATTGCTCGTAACATAGGTATAGATGTGGCTATTCCTTTAAGGGATACTATAATCGACAGCATAATAAGCCATCTCCGTGGAAAAGGGGTTTCCAGTATCCATACCATTTCAGACAGCGGACTTGAGCTTGAGGAAATACAGATATCTGAAAAAGCCAGTATCACAGGAAAACCACTTAAAGAAATAGCCGAACCTGGCTTGTTCCTTATTTTGCTATACTGCCAAAAGGATACAGAAAAATACGTGATACCGGATGGAAACACCAAGCTGGAGCAGGGTGATAAAATCATACTTATTGTCAATACAAAAGATGATAATCGGATTATGAACAAGTTCGGGATACAATAATGACAGTTTTTTCAATTATAAGAGTAAACAGCATGCTGCTGGCCATAATAGCGATAACGATGTTTCTTCCTGCTGGTGTCTCAATTTATTATGGTGAATTTGATATTTTCTTCTCTTTCCTGATTCCAGCACTGGTGGCTATTGTCGCGGGAGTTTTTTTCTTCTTCATAGGACGGAAAAAGCACTTCAAGCTATCCTCAAAGGCAGGATTTATAACTGTAGCAACCTGCTGGCTTAGTGCAAGTCTATTAGGCTCTCTTCCTTTTCTTATCTCCGGCTGCATTCCATCCTTTACAGATGCTTTTTTTGAAAGCGTCTCTGGTTACACGACAACGGGAGCCACCATCCTTTCTGATGTACAGTCCTTGCCCCGAGCCATGAACTTATGGCGCGCCCAGATGCACTGGCTCGGTGGTATGGGAATAGTAGCCCTTACCGTCGCCTTGCTGCCTTTGTTCGGAGTCGGTGGTTTCCAGCTTATCAAAGCCGAGACCACAGGACCAGAAAAGGGAAAAATAACACCCAAAATAACACAAACAGCAAAAATCCTTTGGTTCATCTACTTTGGCTTTACTGTAGTCCAAACCCTCCTTTTGATGCTTGCAGGTATGGATTTTATAGATGCCCTGATACATACATTCTCAACACTCGGAACCGGCGGATTCTCATCAAGAAACAGCAGTGTGGGTCACTACAATTCTGTTGCCATTGACTGGATTTGTACTATCTTTATGATTCTTTCCGGAGTTAACTTCAGCCTTTATTACAAGCTCTTCCAAGGAAAATTCAAGGAATTAAGAGAGAATTCCGAACTCAAAGCTTATCTTGCCATTATTATTGTAGCCACGCTTCTGATTACCTTTTCAATAAAGCCCCTATACGGTTCTTTTATGAACGCACTTAGGTATGCTTCTTTCCAAGCTTCCACCATAATGACGACTACGGGATTCTCAACCGCAGACTACACACAATGGCCTCCATTTGCTCAGATTATAATTTTTTTCCTCATGTTCATCGGTGGATGTTCCGGCTCAACCGGTGGTAGTGTAAAAGTAATAAGATGGGTTATTCTCGGCCGGCAGATGAAAAATGAGCTTAAACGGCTCCTACATCCTCATGGAATTTTCGGCATCCAATTAAATAAACACCCTGGCCGTAAAGATGTAGTCCTTAATGTCGCTGGTTTTTTCTATATCTACTTTATTATTGTTTTAATTACATCCCTTGTCGCGGCATTGGGAAATGCGGATGTAATAACATCTTTTACGACAGGTCTTTCTCTTGTGGGAAATATAGGTCCTGGTTTTGGTAAAATAGGTCCAATATACAACTACAGCTTTTACCCTGCTTTCGCAAAATGGTGGTTTTGTGTCGCAATGATTGCCGGAAGGCTTGAGTTCTACACAATGATTATTCTATTTATGCCTTCTTTCTGGAAAAAATAAGCTTATCTGTAAACTTTTGGATCAGCAAAACGGATTCCACGTTCAAGAAGAAGCTTTATCTGTTTCTTGAAATATCCTGGTACGCACTCTTCTGTTTCCGTATGGTCATGGATAAGTATTATATTCTTAGCTAGGAAACCTTCAGGAGCCTTCCCGCTATCCCCATTCTCGTATGCGTCTTTAAGAGGCCTCAACCCGAAAAATTTATCAGTGCGGTTTATGACATTGTCAAAAGTGAAGGAGTTTCCTGGTCTTATATTATATTCAGCAAAATCAAAGGTCCAATAAACATCCAGATTGTTTTTCTGACCTTTTTCTAAATATTCCTTATCATCAAATTCCCTGTCATCGATATGAGAAAAGCCATTATCCTTCAAAAAAGCCTGTAAACTTTCTTTATTCTTACCTCCCTGGTCTCCATAAGGAAAGCGGAAAAGCTTATATTCCCTCTTTTTTCCTGCCTCCTCATATATGCTTTCCAAGATTTTCTCGTTACGGAGTATTTCTTCCTTAGCCTCATCAAGACTCAGTTCACTGAAATGAGGATGGCTATAACTATGGTTCTGCAGCACCGCACCATATTTCAAAGCATAGAGGGCTTCCTTTCTATTTTGTTCCAATCTCTGTCCCCAGCAGAACATTATGGGTTTCACACTTATATAAACAAGAAAATCTATTATCGAAGGGGTTTGTTTTGTAGGCACATCATCAATCGTTAAAAAAGCTGTTTTCATTCTTTTCCATCCTCTCTTATTCTATTTATGCTTGTGAACAATCAAAGCGTTCCTTTTAGTTCTTTTAAAACTTCTGTGATTGCTTTTTCATAATAAAGGTTTCCATAAAGACAGGCAGATGTCAATATTTTTTTCCCATATTCTCTGGTTTCTTCTATCGGCACCACCTCCAAGAAAAGATCATTTGGTAAAAAGCTGAATTCTTCTTTCCATCTTCTAACCCTGGTTATCCCGCAGTTATAGGAAAGAAAAGCGTCCATAGCATTTCCTTCAAGCCTTGAGACAAGTTCCTGAAGATAATAAATACCAAAATCCATGTTAGTTTCTGCATCTATAAGGCTGTATTCTTCTTTTTTCAATTTCCGGGCAATATCTGCGGCAGTCTCTTCCATCAGCTGGCATAAGCCTATGGCTCCTGCAGAAGAATAAACATCATAATCAAAATAACTTTCTGTACGCATAAGCCCATATATAAAGTACTCAGGAACCTTATAAGCATTCGCTTTTTCTGTCACTTCTTCCTCATAAAACCTTGGATACAAAGCTCTTTCAATATCTTTCCTATAAATATACTCGCTATCACTTAAACCTGTACTTGCAAGCCTGAGAATATCTGCATAGACATCTTTGTTATCTTTTTCTATATCTTTCAGGATACCTATCAAGGAAAGAGAAACTTTCTCTGAAATATTCCTCCAATTATCCTTGTAATACCCGTAAAACCTTGAATACAATTCGTTTTCTATCAGACCTTCCGCCAGTTTTTCCTCTTCAGACCCTCTTGCTTCCAACAACACCTCTTCTGATGAGTAAAACTCAGCTTCTGTTTTATTAAGCTTATCCGCCAGCAGAATCCTATAATAACAGTTCGACTCAGATTTTTCCCATGCCATATTCAATAAAGAGGATATATATGCTGTTTTTGAACCGGATGGTGGGAATGAGAGCTCCTCTTCTATAAGCCTTGCTGTTATATAGGCATATTTTGTGAAGCTGGCTTCACTAAGAAAGAATTTATTCTTTTCAAAAATTTCACAGAATAAATCGAACCCCTTTGAATAAATAATATCCATGCATATGTCATCAAGAAAATCATCAAAATATTCAGGATCCGACCACAAGGGAGCAAGTTCATTTAATGCTGTCACAGCCTTTTCTACTGATATGTGCCTTGCAGTCTCTAGGTAATACCACAATGCATTATCACGGGCTGATACATTGTCAGCAAAAGAAAATGACGCCCGTAAATTCTCAAGTGCAGTGTTTCTGTAGGGAGCCCCAGCTTTATCAAGCAAACGCCCCGCATAGAAAAACAAAATCTGTTTTTTCTCGTTTGTGTCGGCAACTGCTGCTGCCCTGGAAAAAAGCAGAGCATCCTCAGCCTTATCTGTACTTCCATAAAGATAAGCTTTTCCTATGTCTGAAAGAACAGAAGCTGGCTTGCTGCATATAAACTCAATGATATCCTTTTCATTTTGTACAAAAAAACTCATCTCATTATATGCTCTTGAATAATTACCAGAATTCACATATAGACGGAGATTTACTATTCTCTGGAAAGTTTTATAAAACTCCTCGTTGAAATATTTATATTCTGTATAAGAACTGTCTTTGTACCAATCATCGAGAAATTCCCGGTGATATGAAGTAATTCTATTTCCTGTGAACCAATCCTCGAATTCACTTGCAAAAGCATTGTTTCCTGTTTTTGCAAGCGCAAGTAAACGGAATTTTATATATTCGTTATCTTTCCCAAGGAACTCCCTTTTTTCTTCTGAAAAATCATAAAGCGCATCATATTTTCCGGCTTCATATAAAACAGCCATATAACGGCAATTAATCGAATTATCCTCTGGAAATTTTTTTAAGGCTTCTCCGATAATCTCAACAGCTTCTTTTTTGTTTATCTCAGATAAAAATAAAGAACACAGCTTTGAAACAAGAGGAGATGAATTTCTCACACCCTTTTCAAAAAGTGTAACTGCCTCATTTTTTTCACCACTTTCAATTTTTTTCAGACCAAGAAAATAATAATTATCAGTTTTCTCTTCATTTTTCGCACAAGAACAAAAAAGGAACATCAAGGAAAAAAATAGAATGATTATCTTTTTTCTATTCATCTCATTACTGTTCTGGTATTGAAAGATATGTTCCAGAAAGAATAAAATCTGGATTTTCCAAATTGTTGGCGTCGGAAATAATCCTATATAACCAAGGATTCCTGTAATAGAATCCAGCTAAATCCCAGAGAGTATCGCCCCACTTCACAAGATGTTGGATTATACTTGAAACTTCTTTTTTATTATTTTTATTTCCTGGCACAACAGGCGGCACTGTTTCATTCAAAACAACTATTCTATTCTCTTCTGATTGCCGTACGGTAGGAGAATTCGCAACAACTACTTCTTCTTCTGCCATTATTTCTTCTACTTCTTCTGTCACTGTCTGTTCAGTAACAACACCTTCTTCTTTATTCATTCCTGTTAATTTCATTATAGATGGCGTAAGATAAAGTATTATTGCAAGAGCAGCTATCGATATAACAGCACATAAGGCGCATATTACAATTGATATTAAAAGCTTTTTGTCTTTTTTTCTTTTTGTTTCCTCAAATAGATTATCATCGGAAAACAAGGCATTTGTCATGCTATCACGCTGGGCATATTCATATTCAGGCTGAGTTTCCATATAATTCGTATAATTATCCTCACTTTTTGTTATTGTATCTTCTTCTGGTATTGAGAAATCTATATCTAAATCATCATTAACCTGGCTTCTATTATCGGATAACTCTGGAATCTCATCAAAATCAGGCAAGGAATCAAATGTAAAGGGTTTTTCCTCTTCGTCTATGCTTTTATCATCATCTAAAAAATCTGTCGAGAATGAGAAATCATCATCCGACAGAACAGCTTCGGCTTCTGGTTCCTCCAGCAAAGGCTCTTCTGCCACTGTCTCCTCAATGACCGGCTCTTCGATAACTGAATCCTCAATAACTGGCGCCTCCATAACAGGATCCTCACTTAAGGGCCCGCTTAGCACTGAATCGTCTATAGAATCCTTTGCGGTTACAGAATAATCAGGTTCATCAAAAATAGATTTAGCCCCCATATTCACAAGCGAATCGCTTATATCTGCTCTTTCTCCAGTCTCCGGGTCTTCTATTTCTGCTGATAACATATTATTCTCATCAATTTTAATTAAAAGCCCAAAAGAAGGCTCCTCTTTCGGATGGGGTACAAGATTATCTATTAAAAGTGTATCAACATAATCGGCATCTTCCATCTTTCCAGTCTCTGACCTGTAAAGATTTACCTGGATAGTCGTCTGTTCATCTCTTGCAGTTGTAATCTCTAATCTTTTTTCTCCTGCTTTTCCTTCTTCGAGAATCGGATAAAAAGATCCATCTGCAATTTTTATTCCTATCATAGCTTTGCTCAACCGATACACCTCTGCTAAATGTTATTATGCTTAAACATTATTGTCAACGATACTGTTTTTTCTAAATCATCTTTTCTTTTGTTTTATATGCTTTCTTGACATGTATTAAATAGATGTACATAATTACGATATGCCTTCTATATTACCTATCATAGTAGCTGCAATCGTTGTCTTCAGCATAATTGCTTTGTTTCTAATTATATCAGGAGCTAAACGTAGGAATGCAAATTCTTCCTCTGCACAAAAAAACAGACAGACAATTATTCGTGAGGCTACAAAAAAACTTTCCCAAGATCCTCACAATCCTTCCGGGCTTCTTTCTCTGGGTGACCTATACTATAAAGAGCAGCTTTGGGACAAGGCTTATCCTCTATATGATACATTGCTCGGAATAGCTGTCGCTCATCCTGAGGTTGATATTTTCACCACAGCTCTTAGACAAGGCATATGTGCCTTAAAAATAAATAAACATGAAGATTCCTTCAAAGGTCTTATTCAAGCTAGAAAACTTCAACCCGATAATTTTGAGGTGAATTTCTATCTTGGCCAGGCCTTTTATCTTAATAACGAATTCGACAAAGCTATTCCTTTACTGAAAAAAGCTATTACAATAAATAAAGAAGTTCCAGATACTTATAGGTTTGTTGGACTTGCCCTTTATAAATTTCACAGCTTCAGGGAATCTCTTCCATATATAAAAAGAGCTCTTGATTTGAGTCCTGATGATAAGGAGCTTCTTTTTTCAATGGCTGATGCCATGAACGAAAGCAGTAATGGAGACAAAGCCCTTAAGATTTTCTTGCATCTTCGTCCTGATCCGGAATTCGGTGCGAAGTCTTGTCTTGCAGCTGGTATTATTCATGCAAATTCAAATCAACATGACAAAGCGATTCTTGATTTTGAGATAGGCCTGAAACATTCACAGGCTCCTTTGGATATTCTCACAAATATACGTTACAGGCTAGCCCATTCATATCTTGCTTTATCGGATATATCAAGAGCATTGAATATATTAAAGGATATACAACAGACTTCACCAGGTTTCAAAGATGTCCAATCTCTTATAGCTCGCTATCAGGAACTTACACAGAATGCCAATTTACAGATATATCTGATTTCCAGTAATAGTGATTTTATTGCCTTGTGCAGAAAAATCGTATCCATTTATTTTGGTAGAGCCTTTGTCAAAATTATCGATATAACTGCAACAAACGAATGTACAGAAGTTCAAACAGAGATAGAGACATCAAAGTGGGAAGATTCTGTAATATTCAGATTTTATAGAACAACAGGATCAACAGGAGAATTATTCGTCAGAGAATTCCATTCTCGCCTGAGAGATTTGAAGGCTGGACGGGGTCTTTGTTTTACAGCAGGAACCTACACAGAAGAAGCCCGCAAATTTATTGAAGGTCGTCCGATTGATTTGATTGATAAATCTGGGCTAATCAAGATACTTAATAAGATAGATTCAAAGAACCCATTTTAACTTATTTTCGTTTAACCAGAACAAGATTTCTTTCATATTCGCCATTATCATTTAAGAAGGGCACTTGTAAAGGAATCTTTCTATACTCAGGAACTATCTGCTTAATCTGCTCCATTTCTTCAATTATCTTTTCTTCCTTGGCCTTATATGCAGCAAGATAGCCTCCGTGCTTCAACACACGGATAAGCTTCTTTGTCATTTTGAATTCTAAGGGACGAAAGGCTCGGAAAACTGCGATATCTATACTTTCCTGAGAAACCCTCTCAAGATCCACATTTTCAACAGACACATTTGAAAGACCAAGAACTGCGACACAGTTTTCTAAAAACAAGCAGCGTTTGCTCATCCGTTCTATCAGTCTGAATCTCACATCCCTCATACATATTGCTAGAGGGATTCCCGGCAAACCTCCCCCTGAACCTATGTCAGCGATGCATATCTCGTCACTTCCCTCTTTTTTCTTCTCATCAGCAAGCTTACGTACTACTTCATAGGCGGAAAGACTGTCTAAAATATGCTTTATAACTATTTCATCATCTGATTTAGCACCCACAAGATCATAGGCACTATTAAAAAGAATTAGTTCATTTATGTATTTTTTTAGTTCTTCTTCCAGGCTTGGAATAGAGTCTGCAGAAAACCCTAATTTGACTAAGCCTTCATGTAAATAATCCATATATTTCCTATTCGAGACCATATGTTAGACCATTTCATGTACTTCATCAACACTTATAAAGTTTTTTGGTCCGCATTTCCTTAATGAGGAACTGCATATTATAAATATGTTTTAAAAAAAGAGAAACATTTAAAAATTTCATCTGTATTTCCTTTATTTGTACTTGACAATTGTTGATAAAGTGATATTATCAACAAACAGGAGGACAGCATGACAGACAATATTCATAATTCAGAAATTGAATCCATGGATTTATCACCATTCAAAAACCTTTCTTTCATGAGAAAAGAAGATGCTATTAATATGGGCATCTCTATCTGCGAAAGAGAGCACAGACCCATCACAGAAAGCAATATTAAAGGTTACTTAAACAATCTCGATATGGATTTGGCTTATAACTAATTCATCTGGACAAGGTACGGACTTCGTGTGCTGCTATATGCCTTGTCCCTGATTTATAGAAGGGAAAATTATCATGAAAGAAATAACAGATAATTCGGATTTAAACGAGAAAGAAAGAAAATATCTGGAATTGAAGTTAACTCAAGAAGAATGCATAGACTCTTTTCTTGAACAATTTAAAAACGAATATACAAAGAGAACCTATAAAGCCGCCTTCAAACGGATAAAGGATTACTGTGCTCAAAAAAATATTCTGCTTCTAAACTTCACCCCGACTATTGCAGATGAATGGATTCGCTACGAAATAGAAACCGGACGTGCCCCCGCATCCGTTAGAAAAGACGTTGCCACAATATCCTCCTTTTTTACCTATATGGAGAAAAAACTCAAAACCACTTGGAATCCCTTTCGTGGTACAAAAGCCCGCCCCAAACTCATACCCACTGAAAAAATCCTTGTTCCGGACAAGAAAGATTATGAGACCATAATCAGAAAGATTCCAGAAGATTTATCAGTAGTCATTCAGTTCATCGCAGTTACAGGCCTAAGAGCGGGGGCCTTCGAAACTCTCTGCCTCAAAGATAATGTCCTGCAATATGAAATGAATGATAAAATTCACACCCTGCCTGTTACAGCCCCAGTGGAGAATTTAATAAATGAATACCGACTTAACCCTGAAGAACTTTTTCCCAAATGGAAGGCACATAAAATAGAAAACCTTCTTAGATATTACACAAAATTGTTGTATACAAATGGAATTATCAAGGCTGTTTATTCCGCTGATGACTTCAGAAATTATTTTGCCATCAATGAGTATTCAAAAAATAAAGACATATACAAACTTTCAAGGCTTCTCAATCATTCATCCTTACTGACTACACAAAAATTTCTAAGCAGCCTTAATATTGAAATCCAAATAACTTATTAGAGAAATAAAATTACCGTCGCTAATGCGACAAAAAGGAGTAGATAATATGAGAAGTTTTAAGGATTATAACGGACGGGTCGTTATAATGGGAAACGGAGAATTGGCCAACGGCACCTATCCTTTGGAGGGTTGTTACTTCAGGTTCAAAAACGGTCTCCTCAACAATGAGTTAAAAGACGATGGGAAAGTTCTGCCGGCTATAGAATCAAAAGACGGCACCCATGTAGAATTTTATGAGAATGGCAAGCTTCACAGGAAAGATGGACCTGCCATCATAGATCTTCTGGACAACATTGAGGAATGGTGGTTTGAAGGCCACAGATTCGAACGAAAAGGATAACACAGCAGAGTTTAAGTCCTGGTGCCTTATCTGATTGGTGGCTACCAGGACCTTAAAAATAATTGTGATAATACTTTTTGCGATTTTCTGAAAGAATTAAAATTTACCCTCAGCATAGTAAAAGGTTATATTACATACATATTATTTGGATATCCCTCATCAGAAATTCTAAAAAACTTATCTACAACAGATATTAATCATATATATATACTTCTCCAAGCATTCCCGTCTATTGAGCTCAGTAATCTTGGAATAGAAATCTAAACTTTTCAAGGAGTTTTTTCGTAAAGATTACACTTTTCATTTGTGCTTTCTTCGGATTGAACCAATACCTTGAACGCAAAAAAAAAGCTGTCCAAATCTTTGGACAGCTGAAAATGGGCCCACCTGGACTTGAACCAGGGACCGACGGATTATGAGTCCGCAGCTCTAACCAACTGAGCTATAGGCCCTTATCTGTTTAACTCTATCATAAATTACAGGTGCTGGTCAAGACTTCCTTATTGCCTATTCCCAAACACCTGTTTTACTTATTCATTCAACCGGACTTACTGAACTTTCACCAATTCCACATCGAAAGAGATGGTTGCATTAGGAGGAATAACATTATTTACCCCTTGGCTGCCATATGCAGTTTCTGGAGGAAGAATGATCTTTCTTTTTTCTCCCACCTTCATATCCTGAACCATAGCATCAAATCCTGTTATCATCTGACCAGTACTTGTCACAAAGTCTAAGGTTCCTCTTCCTTCTGATGAATCAAATACAGTTCCATCCTCCAGATAACCAGTATAATGAACAGAAACCTGCTTTACTATTCCTACTTTTTCGCCGCTTCCCTCTTTCAGAATTTTGTAATCCACTTTTTTTGCGACTGCTTCATAATAAGCTCTTGCTTCTGCAACCGCTGCTTCATATGCTTCCTGCTGCTTTTTACCTATTTTTTCCATCGCGCTGTCAAAATCATCTTGAGTAGCGGTAAAAGCTTCTGCCTCTGAGCCTTGGCGGACAATAGTTATGTGTTTAATTGTATCGCCTTGTTTTATACTGTTTACAACATCCTGCCCTGTAACAACTTTTCCAAAAACAGTATGCTTTCCGTCAAGCCATGGAGTTTCCACATGGGTAATAAAGAATTGACTTCCGTTTGTATTTGAACCAGAATTAGCCATTGAAAGTACGCCTGGTCCATCATGCTTCAGAGTGTCTACAAACTCATCATAGAATCTATATCCTGGTCCTCCTGTTCCGTTCCCAGCAGGATCTCCACCTTGAATCATGAAATTTTCTATAACACGATGGAATGTAAGCCCATCATAAAAAGGCTTGCCTTCAGCCGCATCAAGAGTACCTTCCGAAAGACCTACAAAGTTTATAACTGTAAGAGGTGTCTCTTTATAGTGTAATTGGAGGACAATATCTCCTTTGCTTGTCTCCATTATAGCAAAAATACCGTCTTTTCCTTTTATGGCTTCCATGTTCTTATCCATTGCAGAACAACCTCCTAAAATGAAACAAATTAATAAAATAAAACTAAAAAACTTACTTTTCCTCATAATTCTTCTTAAACCAATTATATACAGCATCTAATCTGGAAACAAACGAATCCTTTATAAAATCATCAATAAATGGGAAGGAAGCTATATCTCCTTCTACCAAGGCATAAAATCCTATTTCCTTGCTTCCATTAACAACAAGAAAAGTCAGTTTTAATGTTTTAGGACCTGCCGCTGTAAAAATACCATACTTCAATGAATCAAGATTCACAGAAGTAAAATATATCTCTTCCCCTTTTTGCTTATAGTTCATTTCATATACAGATTTTCCGAAGCTATTATCGTTCTGCAAAATATAAATCTTTTTCCCGTCAGCAGATCCATAAGTAACGTCGGGAATTTTCGTTTTGCCTTTTTCATCACTGACTGTATAGCATTCCGGATAAAGAACCTCATATTTTTTCTCACTGTTGGAATAATACTCTATTCCCTGCATTGTTGAGAAAGAACGAGTCATTATAGAAATATCTTCTATACTTATATTTTCTTTTTTAGGAAGCACATAATACGCTTCTGCGACAAAATTAGCGGTCTTCCCTTTTTTTCCGGCCCATTCCTCACTTATTTGTTTACCAAAATAAGTATCTGGACAAAGCTTCAGAGGTACATTTTTTTCTTTATAGTAAACATTGTAGTCTTGTGCCGTCAAAAGAAAAGCACTTAGTAATAAAAAAACTGATAAACCAACCTTTCTCAAAAACATCATCTAAGTCCTTTATATATTACACGAACTTGTTTATAAAGGCCTTCTCCTTCACTTTTTGTCTCTACATCTCCGATATCATTAAGTGTAGTGTGTATAAGCCTTCTCTCAAAAGGATTCATAGGCTCAAGAAGAATAGAATTCCGACTGGCTCTTACTTTATCTGCAGTTGTATAAGCAAGACGTACAAGAGATTCTTCTCTTCTAATCCTATAATTCTCACTATCAAGGATAATCCTTACATCCTCTCTTCCTAGTCTGCCCGCATATACATTGGCAAGAAGCTGTAAAGCATCCAGATTTTTTCCTTTTCTTCCTATTAGAATTGAAGAGCTTGATGAATTCAGTTTTATTCCTATTTTATGATCTTCTCTGAACATCACTTCTACTTTTACTTCATATCCCATTTTTCCTATCATCTCAGAAATGAACTCTATGAGTTTCTTCTCAAATTCATCTTGAGGAAGAGGATTCGCAAAAATTCTTTTTGCGCTCACATAATTATTGTCGCTTCCTACAGATTTCTCTTCAACTTCATCTTCTGTCTGAACTCTTATACGAACATATCCTTTTTTAAAAAGACTGTTCTTCTGGGTTTCAAGAATTTCAACATCAAACTGATCACTCTCTAATCCTAATTCAGCAGCAGCAAGCTCTATGGCTTCTTTTTCCGTCTTTGCTTCAAATTCGTATGTCATAATTGCACCTCGCAAATATAAAATTCAGAAACTCTGGGCATCATTTTTTAACGCCCTTCTATTTACTTTTTCTTTTTGTTAGGAACAAAAACAGGTCTTTCATTTGCTTTTGCAGCTTCAATCTCAGCCCGTTTTTTCTTCATCATCCTGTTTATAATAACCTGCTGTCCCATCATAAGCATATTACTGAAAGTCCAGTAAATAAGCAGTCCTGAGGGTGCATTATAGAACATAAAGAAGAACACAACATACATGACATAGAATGTTATCTTCATTGTCTTTCCTTGAGCACCTTGATTAGCAGCGTTTGTGATGAATCCTTGAATAAATTGTGATCCAAGATAAATAACTGGAAGAATACGTATTTGATTTCCAATAAAAGGAATGTTGAATCCTAAAGTATAGACACTATCACCTACCGACAAATCTGGTATCCATCCAGGGATAAACATAGCTCCGCGGAATTCAAAATAGTTATTGAACAAATTGAACATGGCTATGATTATAGGGAATTGGATAAGCAGTGGAAAACATCCCATCATAGGATTATATTTAGCTTCCTTATAGAATTTAGCCATCTCCATGTTTAATTTTTCTTTGTTGTCTTTGTACTTTTCTTGAATTTCCTGCATCTTAGGCTGCATTTCCTGCATTTTTATCGTTGATACAGAGCTTTTCTTTGTAAGAGGGAATAAAGCTATTCTTAATAATAATGTCATCAGTATAATCGAGACACCATAATTAGGAATAATTTTATACAATAATTCCATTATCCATTTCAAAGCAATTTCAAGCCAGGACAAGATTCCACTTGACTGAAGGCTATAGTCGAATTTCATATTCGCAACACTCCAGCCATTATCGGAAGCGTTGTTATATCTTTTCAAATCACCGTCAGTTCTTGGTCCTGCATAAATATAATATGTATCTTGTACAGATTTCTGAAGGATCGGGACACGTACCAACATGTTCTGTGCGTCCGGATATCCTTCCTTTTCTGTCTTTGTGGAATAAACTACTTTATTCATTATCGTTGTGGAAGAAAGAGGAGATATTAACAGAGCGAAGTACTTTCCTGTCACACCTGTCCATGTGAAGGAATCTGTGTATTCTTTAGTCTGCCCATCACTAAGTGTTTGAGTTTTGCTCTTTTCGCCTGTGAAAGACTGGAAAGTCCTGTTCTCATATCTATCCTGTTTTCTATTATAATAAGGACCAATCTGAGGGGAAGAGCGTAACGTATAGGCTGTATTATTAATATTCAAGCCTTTCATAGAATCTGATCCTTCTATGTAAACATCCAATTTGAAAACATATTCTCCAGGCATGAAGGTATATTTTTTCACAAGTGTAAATTCACTTATAGAGCCATCAGCATTTTTTAATGCAAATGGTCTTGAAAAACGGACTGTTTTGTCATCTATTTTTTCTGTATAGAATAACTCATTAATTATAGAATTGTTTTCATTTCCTAAAGCTATAGAAAAAGCTCTGTTTGTCTCTGAGAGATTGTTTTGCTCAACCATATTAACATAGCTTTCTCCGTCTTTATGCTTCAAAAGCTCATAACTGATGATATCTCCGCCTTTGTTTGTGAGCGTTACATTTATTAGATCTGTTGATATGTTTATTTCTTCCTCGTTCAGGTCTTTAAAAGAAGTCACGTTAAGACTACTAATATTTTCTATAGAATCAGTGATAATCGTAGGATTATTTTCTACTAGAGCCGTATTATTCTCTGTGCTTACTTCTTCTGCAACAGGCATTGATTGCATAGAATTAATTTGTATGAATGAAAAAACTACAATAACTAATGTGGATAAAACAATTGCCCAGATAGTATTTTTTTCCAGGATATCTCCTTAAAAAAATTCGTCCCCTAAATGTTACTATAGTTCATAAAAAATTAAGGGACAGGATCATATCCACCTTCATGAAATGGATTGCACCTTAAAATTCTCCTTATCGCTAAAAAAGTACCTTTTAAGGGGCCGTATTTTTTTATAGCTATAAGGGCATAATTTGAACAAGTCGGATAATAACGACAACAAGGCGGAAAAAGAGGGGATATAAAAACCTGATAAAATTTTATAAGCAGGCATAGAATACGAATGAAAAATCTTCTTATTTCTTTAATAATCCTGCTTTTTGACATAAACTACGAAATCTCTCACACCGCGAGGGGAACGTATCATTTCCAGGATAAATTAGTAATAACATGTCATATCCTGTGTTCAGGTGTGATTTTAAATAACGATATGCTTCGCGGCTCAATCTTTTGGAACGATTACGCTGAACCGCATTTCCGTAACCGTGGGGCAAAACAAATGCTATCCTATTTATATTTGAACAATTCTGTAAAAAAAACAGCTTTGCTCCTTGAATACTTACTTTCTGCCCATCCTTAAAAAGAGTTTTAATCTCTTGTGGCCGCTTTACCCTTTCACTCTTAGTAAAGCGGCCTGTTTTTAACAAGTCCGTCTCTTTTTCCTTCAATATCAGTAAGGCTTTTTCTCGTCTGATACAGTAAGCTTATAGCGTCCTTTTGCACGTCTTCTCTTAAGAACAAGACGTCCACCTCTTGTTGCCATGCGAGCACGGAAACCAAATTTCCTGTTTCTTTTTACTTTACTTGGTTGATATGTCCGTTTCATTGAACACGTCTCCTTTATGTTCAGAATATCATAGATATTCCTTAAAATTTTTCTCTTATTAAGAAAATTACAGTAGGGAGTAAAATATATCACTAATAATAATTATTAGTCAATTAGTTAAGTGTTTTCCTATATAATGTCTATAAGGCAATTATTACTTAAAAAAAACTTCGAACATTTTTTTTATTTCATCTGGAACTTTTTTTTCAGTATATTCATACTTCCCTTCATAATTTCCTGTTCTTTTTTCAATTGCTTTGTCAATTTCTTCTGCTGTAACATCCCTTAAAGTGTTTTTCTCTTCTTTCTTTTGTTTTCCTATAAAAAATGAAATCCTTTCTATTTTTAAATCAGGATATTTCTTATTCAGTAAATTCAAAATGGTATTTTTATATAAATAGAATAATTGTAATCTTGTGGGGTGATCAGTTTCTATAAAAAGAGTATTGTTATTATAATCTTTTATTCTGCTATGATCAGCAAGCTGACTGCTTATATCCATTCTTTCACTGTCATTATGATTTTTTCTTATTTGCATTATAATATCGCGCCAAGAAGATTCTATCATGGCTATTTTTTTGTTTTCGTAAGAAACTGTACCAAAATATGTATTTATAATTTCTTCTGCCTTTTTGAAAGAATCATTCATACCATTTTCCTTTATTTATATTGAATATTTTCGTAGTGCTTTTCATATATCTATTATAAGGTTCTCCTGGTAAGAATGTGCAGAACATTTGATCATATTCCGGAAGTAGAGAAATAATCTTCTCCCTTTTATCAGGATCAAGCTCTAGAAAAACGTCGTCCATAAGTAAAACAGGCTTCTTTTCCGTTATTTCTGTGTAATAGGTAGCCTGTGCTATTCTTAATATCAACGCAGAAAGACGTCTTTGACCTGTTGAAGCGGTTGGAATGAATGGCTGCTTATTTCTGACAAACTTTATTTTATCTCTGTGTGGTCCATAAAATGTCGTATTCATTATCCTATCTGTATCATATTTTTGAATCATAAAGTCATTTATTTCATTTTCATCTATCATTTTCCAAGAAGGATCATACATAAGAGATACATTATCTATTCCAGTTACATCACAATATATTTTACCAAAAATCCTGTTGAACTGACAAATAGCCTGCTTTCTTTTTTTTTGAATGCTTATTCCTTCTCTGATTAATGACGGATTGTATAATTCTATTAATTCGCGATTATTCTCTTTTCTAAGACTTTGTTCTTTTATTATGGAATTCCTTGATTTCAAAATATGCCTGTATTTTCTTAAGGTATCCAGATATTTTTCATCATACATAGAAAGTGATTGATCTATGAAAAACCTTCTTCTTTCTGGTTCACCAACAGCAAAATCCAGATCATCATGACAAAAAAGAACACAAGGAATAGTATTTAGAAGCTCCTTTCTGTCTTTTATTTTTTTATTGTTTTTTTCTATTACTTTTTTTGATTTGGAATATGACACCTTTATTATATCTGTTTTTTCATTATTCTCTTTAAAAAAACCTTTTACACAGTATGAATCATATCCATCCTTTATTATCTCATTCTCGTTCCGTGTCCTGAAAGATGATGCATAGGAAGACATATATATTGCTTCAAGTATATTACTTTTACCTTGTCCGTTTTCTCCAACAAAATAAACCTCCTTTCCAAGGAGGTTTATTGTATCGAAATCAAGATTTCTGAAATTTACTACTGAAAGTGATAAGAAGGGCAATAGATTTGTTACTCCATCTGCATCGGCATTATTATATGAAAATAATCTGATGCTGGTTCTGGTCTCATTGTTATAGCTCTCATTTTCTCAGTAAATTCAAAGCATACTTTTTCGCTTTCTGTCACTTTAAGAGGCTCATCTATATAAATATAGTTTAGAGCTATATTAACCTCTTCTCCATCATATCTACATGGTATCTCTTCTTTTGCTATACCAAGCTCAGATTCCTGTGAACTTATAACAAGAACACCAGGTTTCACTTCAAAATAGATTCTTTGTGATTTTTTATCGATAAGAAGACCAACTCTATGAAGTGCTTCCTGAATATCCTTTTTTTCTACAGTAAAGCTGTATAATTGTTTTTCAGGAATAACCCTCATGTAATTAGGAAATTGCCCATCAATAAGAACAGAAGTAAACTGATAATTTCCGAATTTTATGAATATAACTTTTTCTACAATTGCTATTGATATGAATCCTTCAGAAGGAGCCCTCTTAATAATTATATTAAGAATTTTTGGAGGAACTATGGCAGAAGAAAAATCGTTTATTCCTTGACATAAATTTTTAGATGAGAAAGCCAATCTTCTTCCGTCTGTAGCGACCAGATTTAAATCATCTCCTTTTTTCTCGAAGAAAACACCGTTCATAAAGAAACGGGTTTCATCATCTGAAACAGCAAAAATAGTCTGGGTTATCATATTCTTAAATTCTTTTATTGGTATATCAAAATATGGAACATTTTCTGCAGATGTGAATTCAGGGAATTTATCACTTGCCATACTTTTTAATTTGAACTGAACTTTTTTTGTTATAGGCTTTATTACTACGTTTGAATCCTTTTGTGAGAACTCAATCTCACCAGATGGAATTGAATTAAGTATGCTTATGAATTTATCACAGAAAATGGTTGTTGTACCTTCTTCTTCTATATCGATTGGAATTTTTGTCTCAAAGTTTACCTTAATATCTGTAGCTTTTATTGTCAAAGAATCATTTTCTGCAGTAAAAAGAACATTTGATAGGATAGAAAGAGTATTTTTTGTCGAGATTATTTCTTGTGCGATTGCGATTTCTTTAAGCATTGCATCACGATCAAATGTGAATTTCATATTTATCTCCTTTTTTAGGAAATTATCAAAATCTTAGGTTTTGATAACTCTTTATTATATCTTATATATATATAAAATAATAATAGTAATAAGACTTGTTAATATCTTAATAACTATTGCAATTTATTAATTTAGCATAAATTACATTTATAAAAACACGCTGTTTTTTATAAATGCTTTATTAACAAATACACAAGATTTTGTGTATTGCACTTTTATTAAACACTATTTTAACATACTTTGCACAGGTTGTCTAAATAGTTTTTTTATAATCTTTTACAGTTCTTATCAGAAGCTGAATTTTGCTGTCAAATTTTGAATCTTCTTTTATTGCTTCTTCAATTTTTTGACAAGAATGTACTACAGTAGTATGATCACGGCCAAATTCCGCTCCTATTTCGGTAGTTGAGAATTCTGTTATCTCTCTTGCTATGTACATAGCGATTTGTCTTGGCATTATTATATTCTTAGTACGTTTCTTTCCTTTTATATCAGAAGAAGAAATACCATATTCCTCTGCTATTACTTTTATTATTGTATCTATACCAAGATTTGCCTGTTTTGGTGAACTTATAAAATCCCTCAGAAGTTGATTAGCTGTTTCTATAGTGATTTCCTGCTTATCTATAAGTTCATTATATGCCACGATCTTTAATATAGCTGCTTCAAGATCCCTGACGTTTGACGCAATGTTATGAGCGATGAAATCTATAATAGGGGATGGAATTTTTTTATTACTCTGCTCAAGCTTTTTTTCAACAATGGCACGTCTTGTCTCATAATCTGGTGGTTGCAAATCTACATTAAGACCCCTTTCAAAACGGGATCGTAACCTGTCGGACAAATTTTTTAATTCAGATACAGGACGGTCACAGGTAAATACAATCTGTTTGTTGGAATCATAAAGAGCATTGAAGGTATGAAATAATTCTTCCTGGGTACCATCTTTTTTTTGAAGGAAATGTATATCGTCTATTAAAAGAATATCCACAGAACGATATTTTTCCTTGAATTTTGAAGGTGTTTTTTCTCCCAAAGCTTTTATAAATTCGTTAGTGAAGTTTTCTGCAGTTATATAGATTATTTTAGATTTAGATTCTTTCCATGCATAATTACCTATGGCTTGCATAAGATGTGTCTTTCCAAGACCTACACCACCATACAGAAGAAGTGGATTATAGGTTTTACCAGGATTTTTTGCTACAGAAAGAGCAGCATTATAAGCAAAGGCGGAGTTATTACCTAAAACAAAATTGTCAAAGGAATATTTTTCTGAAAGCTGCGGATGAGATTTTAAGTTTTTTTTGTCTTCTGTTTTCGGAGCTGAAGAAACATTCTTTTTATAAGGACTATCTTCTTTTATAGTTTCATTGTCTTCTGTGTTTTCAGTAATTTTGTTTGTTCTCTGTTTTATTTCAAATTCAAATAATAAGTCTTGTCCTGAAAGATCAGTTATTATGTTTTTTAATTTTCCTATATCTCCACGTCTTATAAGCTGTTCTTTAAAAAAGTTGGAAGGAACAGAAAGAACGATGGTAGAATCATGAGATTTGACATAATCAAGTGATGTTATCCAAAGATGGAATTCATCTGAAAGATTTTTGCTTTCATATTCTGAAAAAAGAATTTTTATGGCTTCTTCCCAAAAGACTTTGAAATCTGACATTCCATAATTATACTCTGCCTTTACTTTTTTTTTCAATCAGTTTATACTCTTTTAATATTTCTAATCCATTTAAGGGGTATGAATGAGTGCCTCATATTCAGCCACAAATATTCAAGTTTTAAAAGGTCTGGAAGCAGTTCGTAAACGTCCAGGTATGTATATTGGTTCTACTGGTCCAGACGGATTACATCATCTTGTATACGAAGTTGTAGATAATTCAATCGATGAAGCAATGCAGGGTCAATGTGATAGTATTTTTGTTACATTGGAAAAAGATGATATTGTCAGAGTAGAAGATAATGGTCGCGGAATACCTGTAGATATTCATCCTACAGAAGGAATCAGTGCATTGGAGCTCGTTCTGACACGACTTCATGCAGGTGGTAAATTTGATAAAGGATCATATAAAGTTTCTGGAGGATTGCACGGAGTCGGTGTATCTTGCGTAAACGCTCTTTCTGAATGGATGGAGGCTACTGTCTGTAGAGAAGGAAAAAAATATATACAGAAATATGAGAAAGGCAGTCCTGTTTCTAAAGTTACGGAAGTTGGTTCAACAGAAAAACGCGGAACAGCGATAAGATGGAAGGCTGATTCTTCAATATTCACAGAAACTACTGAATACAGTTTTGATGTTCTTTCAATCAGATTACGGGAGCTGGCTTTTCTTAACAGTGGGATAACAATAGTTTTAAGGGATGAAAGAAAAGATACTACAAAAGAAGTTGTTTTTAAATTCGAAGGTGGTATAAATCATTTCGTAAAATATATAGATGAGAAAAAAAATGTAGTACCAGAAGAGCCTATAAATATAACTGGAGAGAAAGACGACATAATAACCGAGATTTCTCTTCATTATAACGATGGATATAATGAGAACATATTGTCCTTTGTAAATGACATAAATACAAGAGAGGGAGGCTCTCATCTCGAAGGATTTAAAATAGCCCTTACCCGGGTTATGAACGATTTTTTGGATAAATATCCTAAGATACAAAAACGACTGGATAAAGATGAAAAGCTTACCGGTGATGATGTTCGTTCTGGACTTACCGCTGTAATCTCTATGAAAGTTCCAGAACCACAGTTCGAAGGACAGACAAAGACAAAGCTTGGAAATACTGAAGTCAGAACAATCGTTGATTCCCTTGTTAGAGAAAAATTGACGATTTATTTTGAGCAGAATCCAAAAATAATCGAGATGATTCTTGATAAATGTGTCAGCGAAGCTTCTGCTCGTATAGCTGCGAAAAAAGCAAAAGATGCCACAAGAAAGAAATCACTTTCCGACTCTTTCGGTCTGCCGGAAAAGCTTTCAGATTGTTCTCTTAAAGATCCTGAGCAATGTGAGCTCTATATAGTTGAGGGAGATTCTGCTGGCGGTTCAGCTAAAAAAGGTCGTGATCCAAAAACCCAGGCTATTCTTCCTTTGTGGGGAAAGATGCTCAATGTAGAGAAAGTAAGACCAGAAAAGGTTGTGAACAACGACAAACTTGAGCCGGTAATCGCCACACTAGGAACAGGCTTCGGAAAAGACTTCAATATTGAAAAACTCCGTTATCATAAAATTATCATAATGGCTGATGCCGATGTTGACGGTTCTCATATTAGGACACTTCTCCTTACTTTCTTTTTCCGGTATATGCCGGAAGTCATAGAAAAGGGATATGTATATCTTGCTATGCCTCCTCTTTTCAGAGTTCAGTTAGGAAGAAAAGATCCGGTTTATTGTTATTCAGATGCGGAAAGAGATGCAGCGCTTGAAGCTCTTGGAGAGCAGAGAGGTAAGGCCGAAGTTCAAAGATATAAAGGTCTTGGTGAGATGGACGGGAAACAGCTGTGGGAAACAACAATGGATCCAACCCACAGAAAAATGCGTGTTGTAACGATACCGGATGCGATTGCTGCCGACAAGATTTTTACAGTGTGTATGGGTGAGGAAGTTGAACCAAGACGCCAATTTATAGAAGAGAATTCCAGTTACGCTAATCTGGATTTCTAAGGAAAGACATCCCGGAATAATTCCGGAAGCATATAAAGAAAATGGCAAAAATTATTTTACCTACATTAGAGACAGAAAGATTGATACTTCGTCCACTTACAGTAGATGATGCAGATGCGATTTTTAAATGGACCGGCGATTCTCGTGTAAATAAATACATGATTTATCCACTTTACAAAAAAGCCGAGGATGGTCGTGAATGGCTTGAATCCTTGTACGAGGATAAAGATAAGATCGATTATGGTTTTGTTTTGAAAGAAACAGGCGAGCTCATAGGCAGCGGCGGACTTTATTATCATCCGGATATTGATGTATGGAGTGTAGGTTATAATCTTGCCTATGACTATTGGAACCATGGTTATACACCGGAAGCAATCACAAGAATCCTGGAATATGTTCAGAGTAAGAATGATGTTCATGCAATTGCAGGAACCTTTGCTATAGGAAATGAAGGTTCCCGTCGCGTAATGGAAAAGCTCGGCATGACCTTTTATGAAGATTGCGAGTATACAAAGCTTGATGGTAGTGAGACCTTTAAGGCAAAAACCTACCATAAGATTTTTTGATAGAAAATTGACCAAGAAACATAGATGGAGAAAATGATGGAAGAAGTAAAAACTCCTCAAGGTGGGACAGTAATAAAAATCCCGATTGAAGATGAAGTAAAACAGGCTTATATTGATTACTCAATGTCTGTTATTGTCCAGCGTGCTTTGCCAGATGTGCGGGATGGATTGAAACCTGTTCACCGCAGAATCATGTATGCGATGGACACACTTCATCTTGCCAGCGGTGGAAAGACTAAAAAGTGTGCCACGATTGTCGGTGATGTTCTTGGACATTATCATCCCCATGGAGATGCTTCGGTTTATGATGCCCTCGTCCGTCTTGGTCAGGATTTTGCTCAGAGATATACAACAGTAACGCCACAGGGTAACTTCGGTACCATTGCGGGAGATCCACCTGCAGCTTACAGGTACACAGAAGCCAAGATGTCAAAGATTACGGAAGAAATGGTTTCTGATATAAATAAAGAAACTGTCGATATGGTACGAAACTTTGACGATACGACAGATGAGCCTTCTGTCCTTCCATCAAAATTCCCATTTTTACTTTGTAACGGAACTACAGGTATTGCCGTAGGTATGGCTACAAATATGCCGCCCCATAATTTACGTGAAGTAGCATCTGCAATTAGTGCCTATATAGATAATAATGATATTTCTATAGAAGAATTGATGCATCATATTAAAGGACCTGATTTTCCTACGGGTGGCATTATTTATGGTACAGCAGGAATAAAAAAAGCATATTTAACAGGCCGTGGAAAAGTAACCATGCGCTCAAAGTTCAAGATTGAAACAGACAGGAACGGAAGAGAATCAATAGTATTTACTGAAGTTCCTTATGGAATAAATACGACGAATATAATCAGACGTATAAAGGAGCTTGTTAGAGACAAGCAGATTGACGGAATATCAAATGCAAATGATGAGTCTTCAGATCGTTCAGGAATGCGTCTTGTTGTAGATTTGAAAAAAGGCGCAATAACAAAGATTGTATTGAATCAGCTTTTTACAAAAACGGATCTTCAGTCTAATTTTGGTGTTATAAATCTTGCTCTGGTTCCTGTGACAAAAGATGATGGTACACGCTATCTTCGTCCTGAAGTTTTGACACTTAAAAAAATAATAAAATATTTCGTAAATCATCGTGATGAAGTAATAACTCGTCGTACACAATATGATTTGAAAGTCGCAAAGCACAGAATGCATATTTTGGAAGCTTTGATTACTGCAATAAATAACATTGACGAAGTAGTTAAGATTATACGTAATTCTCGTGATACTGAGGATGCAAAAGTTCAGCTTGAAAAGCGTTTTAATTTTGATGATGAACAAGCACAGGCAATTGTAGATATGCAGCTTAAGAGACTTACTCATCTACAAATTGAAGATCTGCAAAAAGAAATCAAAGAGCTTCAAGTTTGGATAGATTATCTTGAGGATCTTCTTGCCCATCATGAGAAAATCCTTCAGAAAATTAAAGATGAGACAAACGAGCTTGCAGCAAAATATGGTGATGACAGAAGAACCGATATTGTAGCTGATGAAATTGAGCAGCTTAATATAGAAGATTTAATAAAAGAAGAGGATATGGTTGTCCTTATTTCAAGGATGGGATACATAAAGTGCATTCCTACATCTTCTTACAGAAGTCAGTCCAGGGGTGGTAAAGGGTCAAACAGCGCAAAGCTTGTTGAGGATGATTATATAAAACAGCTTTTCATCGCTTCTAATCATGATTATGTTCTCTTTATCTCGACCTTAGGAAAAGCCTATTATCTAAAGATTCATGAAATACCTGAGTCCAGCAAAAATTCAAGAGGAATACATATCAAGAGTCTTCTTGAGATAGGAGCCGATGAAGAAATTGCCACGACAGTTTCATTGAAATCCTTCGATGAGGAAAAATTCTTGTGTCTTGCAACAGCAAAGGGAATTGCAAAAAAAGTTAAAGTAAGTGAATTCAGAAATGCTAAGGCAAAAGGAATTATTGCTATAAAGCTTGATGAAGATGATAAAGTTGTTTCCTCAATTTTGACTGAGGGAAATAACGAGCTAGTTTTTATATCCAAACATGGTCAAGCCCTGCGTTTTAATGAAAATGATATAAGAGTAATGGGAAGAGCTGCAAGAGGAGTTACCGGATTGAAGCTAAAAGCCGGAGATGAGCTTACATCCGCAGTTTGTGTTGATGACACAAAGAACATGCTTCTTATAACATCCGGTGGATCAGGTAAACAATTGAAATTCTCAGAATTTATGCAGCATGGTAGAGCAACAGGTGGTCAGCTTTGCTATAAAGTCTCAGACAAAACCGGAGAAATCATAGGTGCTGTTTCAGTAGCAGAAGAAGATGAAATTGTTTGTATAACAAGCCAGGGAAAAACAATACGTTCAAAAATATCAGAAATTAGTGTTCAAGGTAGAGCAGCTTCAGGTGTTCGTGTCCTAGATATTCAAGAGCCAGATATGGTTATTGCAATAGATAGAGTTAATCCTGAAAATGATGAAGAAGAATAATTAATTATTATAAAGAGAAGAATCTAAATGTTTCACGTGGAACGTTTCACGTGAAACATTTTTTTTATTGTATATTATAGACAAATATTTTGGAAAGACGTTTTCTATCATACTTCTCTTGTTTGCATTTTGGTAATTCAGAAAGATCTGTTTGTATAAAACCAAGCTTTTCAAACCAATCAGCAGTTTGTGTTGTAAGTATGAATACTTTAGAAAGCTTCATAGCTTTTGCTTTTTCTATTAAATAAGAAATCATTTTAGGCCCTATACCAATATTAGAACATGAATGATCCACAGCGACAGCTGCGATTTCTGCAGATGTATCGTCTAGTATATGAAGAGCAGAACATGCCTTTATTCCACCGTCAAGTTCGTAAACAATAAAATCGTCGATTCGGTCAAGAATATTTTGTTCTGTTCTTGGAAGTAAAATCTGTTTTTCAATAAAGGGTCTCATTAAATTTAAAATAGGTGCTATATCAGATTTAGTGATTTTTCGGATACCACCATAGGAATCTTTATAAATCATTGTTCCTGTACCAATGTCTGAGAAAATCTCACAAGGTAAGGAACCATCGATAAATCCGTTAACAATATGGCATCTTTCAACACCGTTTTGACATGCTAAATCAGATAATTTAAGAAGTGATAATAAAGATCTTTTTTCAGTCTCATTTTTGGAATTAAGCTTTAACAGAGACTTCAATTGGTCTAAATTCAAGGAAGGTATAAAATCTTCCCCTAAGACATCATCAGGCAATAAAAAGTCTTTATCTGAAAGATTGTCATAAGGACTCATGAAAAAAAGCTTTTTTGCATTAAGCTTTATTGCTATTTCTGTAGCAAGTGATGCTGAAGAAATGTTATATGGTCGTCCCGTTGAGCTCCAGCCTATACATGGAAAAATAGGGATAAAACCTTCATCTAAAACAGTATTCAATGCATTTGAATCTATACTGGCAATCTCACCTGCAGTACAAAAATCTATACCGTTAAGAACTCCTTTTCCGCGAGCTTTTACCCAGTTTCCTATAACAGCAGAAAGGTTTTCTTCTGCAAGATATGTCATAATTTTATTTGATACATCAAAGGCAGCCATTTTTATAAGGGGGATAGCAGATAAATCCGTAATTCTTGTATCGTCAGCATAATGCCAAGGAATATTTGCCATACGGAGTGTAGAGTCTATGCTTCTTTTTGCGCCTGGAACTATAACAATTTTTATTCCTGATTCATGGAGATAAGCGATATCATGAATATGACTGGAAAAAAGAGTTGAGTTTATAATATCTTCGTCAATATGAATTACAATAAGGGAATTCTTAAATAATGAAACATAACGGAGAACGTCCCGTATTCTTCCCGCTTTGTTATATATAAGCTGAGTGTCCATGGCGAAAGTATATCTAAGAGGTTTTTTAAAGTCTATATGAAAATTTTATAAAAAAAATCCTGAAACGAACATAAGAAATACATAGTTCATTTCAGGATTCTTAATTTTGATATTATATATCTAAAATGATGTCTATTTTGTCAGTAATTTATTCATACGTTTAACAAAATCGGCAGGATCCTTAAGCTCTCCGCCTCCGATAAGTAAAGCTTGATCAAGAAGAACAAAAGAAACATCCTCTATATATTGTTTATCTTCACTATTTTTGACAGATTGTACTAAAGGATGATCACCGTTGATTTCAAGAATCGGTTTTACTCCGCCACCAAAATTCGTTTGACCCATTGCCTTCATCATTCTTTCCATCTGAAGTGAAGGATCATTCTCGTCAACAACTATACAAGAAGGAGATTCGGAAAGACGTTTAGAAAGAACAACTTCCTTAACATTCTCGCCAAGGGCGGTCTTTATCTTTTCAACGACTGGCTTGAACTCTTTCTCTTTTTTCTCTGCTTCTTTCTTATCTACACCAAGCTCGTCATCACTACCAGCTCGGTTAACGGCTTTCAAGTCGAAATCTTTGTATTTACCGAGAGATGGAATAATAATATCATCAATTTCATCAGCCATTATAAGGACTTCAAAACCCTTCTTCTTATATGCCTCAAGAAGTGGTGAATTCCTTAGATTCTGTTCGTCATTTCCAGTTATGTAATAAATGGCTTTCTGGTCAGTCTTCATCCTCTGGACGTAATCTGCAAAGCTTGTCCAGTTATTCTCACCAGTTCCAGATTCATCAGTACTCTTGAAACGTATAATTTCACAAAGCTCATCACGGTTTGCGAAATCAGAATAAAGACCTTCTTTTAATGGACGATTGTATTGAGAAAGGAAGCGGTGCCATTTATCAACAGTTTTTTTATTTTCTTCACTGAGCTCTACAGTCTTCCCGTCAGCACCTGTTCCTGCATCCTTTTGAGATTTCAGAATCTTCTCTGCATTCTCACCGAGCTTCTTGAATTCTCCGAGCAGCTTTTTTACTGAGGCTGTTTTTATAGAAGTCAGTATTCTGTTTTGCTGAAGGATTTCACGGCTTACGTTAAGAGGAAGATCCTCTGAATCAATGATACCTCTTACGAATCTTAAGTAAGCCGGGAGCAACTCCCTGTCATCATCTGTTATGAATACGCGCTTTACATATAGCTTAACACCGCTCTTATAGTCAGCCTGGTACATATCAAATGGAGCAGTCTCTGGAACATAAAAGAGTGTAGTGTATTCCTGAGTTCCTTCTGCATGTGTATGAATATGGAGAAGAGGATCTGTAGAGTCATGGGAAATTGTTTTATAAAAATCGTTATAGTCCTCTAACTTCAATTCTGATTTCGGACGTTTCCAAAGAGCGCTTGCGCTGTTGATTTTATCAACCTTGTTCTCGGCTCCTGTCTCTTTACCTTTATCATCATATTTTTTCTGAACATAATGGAGGAAGATTGGGAAAGCAATATGATCAGAATATCTTTTGATAAGCTCTTCAATCTTCCAACGGGAAGCGTATTCTTTATCGTCATCATTAAGATACATAACAATGGCAGAACCGTGGGAACCTTCTTTATCAAAACCGAACTGAAGGGCTTCTTCACTGTTATCCGCCAATTCGTTTACATCATAGGAGCTTGTTCCCTCGCTGGTCCATTTGTAAAGTTGTTTTTCGCCGGCTTTACGGGTAATTACATCGATTTTTTTTGATGCCATAAAAGCTGAATAGAAACCGACACCGAATTGTCCTATCAAGGCTGAATCTTTTTTGGCGTCATTTTCCAGCTTTTCCAGAAAGGCTTTTGTCCCAGAACGGGCTATTGTCCCCAGGTTATTGTCAAGGTCATCAGAATTCATACCAATTCCGGTATCTTGTACAATAAGCGTTTTTTTATTCTCATCAAAGGAAATATCAATTCTTGGTTCGAAATCGACGTTTTTGTACGTTTCGTTTGAAACAGTCAGGTACTTAAGTTTATCGAGTGCATCGGATGCATTGGAAACAATTTCCCTGAGGAAAATGTCTTTATTGGAATAAAGAGAGTGAATAATAAGTTTGAGAAGTTGAGATACTTCTGTTTGGAACTGATGAGTAGCCATTTTTCCTCCTAAAACACTGTTGCTTAAAAATTTGCAACTATATGTACGTAATAAAATAATAAAAAAAAGATTTAAAGGCAAATAATGTTAGTTTTATAAAAAAGAGAATATACAGATTTCAGGTATGAAATATTTTACAATGAAAAAGCAGACCAAAAGGGTCAAAACCCTTAAGGTCTGTTTTAATTTCATTAATATTATTCGTATTTTGAAAATTCCTTTAAATCGATAAATTTCAATTTATGTGCTGTAAAATAAGAACCATAAATCATAGTAACAACATCAATAACAGCTGCGAAGGAACATATTACGGGAACAACTGGCTTCAGAATTAAATAACCTGCTTCAAAACCACGTCCATATTGTAAGCAGATGATAATAAGTGCTGTGTAGACACCCTTGGTTGGTAGTGACCCAAGGCAAAAAGAAAGTAAGCATGATATAGCCGTAAGCCAGAGAATATCGGAAGGTGATATGCTGAGGTTAGAATATGATTTCAAAATTACGATAAAAGAAATGATTAAAGTAAGAGCAGATCCGCCTCTTGCAAAAACAGAGAAAAAAGGAAGAGAAATTGTATTCGCACGACGTCTTATACCAAGGCAGTCTTTTGTATGCTTGAGAGATACTGCAAGAGAGATGTTGGAGTCTCCTGTGATAAAAGCTGTCAAAACAGGAGCGATGGAAGCGTATAATATCTTATATGGATGCTTTTCCTTACAAAATATAAAAATAGCTAATGGATAAAGAATAAAGGCAATGAATATGAAGTTTCCAAGCAGGAGCAGTATGAGACTGTTATAGATACCAGTCTTGACGATTTCAATAAAAGACAGAAACCATTTACAAGATAAGGCTATGAGTCCAACAGAGATAATCTCAAGGACTATAGAAAGAATATTGAAACAAACCCTGGAAAGAGAATCAAACAAAGAAACTGCTTGCTTTGATGCGTTTTTATCTGCAGCACAACCAGCTCCTGCGAAAATTGCGAACAATATGACAGGAAGATAAAAAACACCGTCGATGAAAACTTCGAAGCTTGAATAAGGGAATAATTTCAAAATGTATTCTTTCATTCCCGTGGTAATGTTTTCTGAAACAACGTCTACAAGAATAGGAATACGTGGGAGTTTGAAAATAGAAATTGAAGCTAGGCCAAGGAGAGAAAGAATTACGGAAGAGACTATTATGACTAAGAAAGTCAGAAGAAAAGTCTTAAGCATCATTTTTGTTTTCAGTAATTGAAAAACAGCTACAGAAATACTGAAAAAGAGGAGAGCTGGCAGAATATATCTACCACAACGGATAGTTATATCTGATACTATATTCAAGAACTCCGAAGAATTAAGGGCATCTGCCGGAAAAACAAAAGTTGCTATAATACCAAGGGCACAACCAATTATATATTTAATCCATATTTTCATAGAGGAAAGAATACCTTAACAGTTAAGGTGCGTCAAGTTTATATTACAGAGGACATCTAACTAAAAAACCCCGGACAATGATATATGTCCAAGATTTTGGTACATATCACAAGGTCGGGGTTTTCAAAAATCGGTAACGATAAAAAACTCGATTTCCTTTATAATTTAAGCAAGGTATTCGTTTATTCCGGCTGCGGCTTTTCGACCCTCGCCCATCGCAAGAATTACGGTCGCTGCTCCTAGCACGATGTCACCACCAGCCCATACACCGTCGAGCGAAGTTTTGGAATTTTCATCGACTGTAATATGGCCTTTTGCATCAGCATTAAGACCTGGTGTTGTTCTTACCATAAGCGGATTGGAACCGTTTCCGAGAGCGACGATTACTGCATCGCAGTCAATGTCATGCTCGCTTCCTTTAATTGCGACAGGACTTCTTCTGCCGGAAGCATCCGGCTCACCAAGCTCATACGAAAGTGCCGTAACACCTTTAACCCTGCCGTTCTCATCGCCAAGGATTTTTACAGGGTTTTCCAAATAGCGGAAATTAACACCTTCTTCCTCTGCATGGGCTACTTCTTCACGCCGTGCCGGCATTTCATTCTTTGTGCGGCGGTAGATAACATCAACCTTTTCCGCACCAAGGCGATATGCCATACGGGCAGCATCCATAGCCACATTGCCTCCACCACAAACAACTACGTGTTTTGCTTCGTACAAAGGAGTGTCCGCATGTTCGCGGTCGTAAGCTTTCATCAAATTAGCACGGGTAAGATATTCATTGGCACTGAACACACCGATAAGATTCTCACCTTCAATGTGCATGAACTTTGGAAGTCCGGCACCAGTACCGATAAAGGCGGCGTCAAAACCCTGCTCTTTCAAAAGCTGAGGAAGTGTTCCTGTGCGTCCGACAAGGAAGTTTGTGCGGAACTCGACGCCCATCTTTTTTAGCATATCTATTTCTTTTGCAACGATTGCTTTTGGAAGACGGAATTCTGGGATTCCGTAAATCATAACGCCACCGGCCTTGTGGAAAGCCTCAAAAACTGTTACTGAGTGACCGGCACGGCGGACATCAGCGGCAACAGTAAGACCCGCAGGTCCTGAACCGATAATGGCGACCTTCTTTCCTGTCTCTTTTGCAACTTCTGGAATGGTCTGAAGATTGTTTTCTCTTTCGTAGTCAGCAACAAAGCGTTCAAGACGACCGATAGAAACCGCTTTCTCCGCACTCTTGTATGTTTTTCCAACAGTACACTGACCTTGGCACTGTTTTTCCTGAGGACAAACACGACCACAAATAGCAGGCAGGAGGTTTGTTGTTTTGATGATATCAACGGCTTTTTTGAACTCACCTTTTGCAACTTCGGCGATAAAGCTTGGAATAGGAACGCTTACTGGGCATCCCTTCATACATGGAGCATTCTTGCACTGAAGGCAGCGGTTTGCCTCAACGACAGCCTGCTCTTTTGTGTAGCCAAGAGCTACTTCACTCATAAGGCGGGCACGAGCTGTAGGCTCTGCAACAGGCATTTCCTGCTGGGGAATAGCCATTCTGTCTTTTGGTGTTAAATTTCCCGCAGAGATCTTTTCCTGCAGGAGTTTGTATTCTTTCTCAGCTGATTCAGCAAGCTTTTCTTTAGAAATATAATCTGACATAATTAATCTCCCGTTTGTGTTATTTTTGAAGAGCGTCTGCGGCAGCTTCCATCTTGCATTTGTGAAAAGCTTCCTGTTCCTGCTGTTTAAAGGACTTCATACGCATCATCATATTATCCCAGTCTACGGCATGTCCGTCGAATTCTGGACCATCCACACAAACGAATTTGGTTTCTCCTCCAATAGAAACACGGCATCCACCGCACATTCCAGTTCCATCGATCATGATTGTGTTTAAGGAGACTGTAGTAGGAACATTAAAGGGTTTTGTGGTAAGCGCACAGAATTTCATCATTATAGGCGGTCCGATAGCTACAACCTCTGCAGGAGGTACTTCCTGGCTGCAAATAGTTTTGAGAGGTTCTGTGACAAGCCCCTTGGTTCCTGCAGAACCATCGTCTGTCATGATGTAAAGTTCATCAGCCAATTCTCTCATTTCGTCTTCAAAAATAAGAAGATCTTTATTTCTGGCACCCATGATGACAATTACTTTGTTCCCTATGGCCTTATGAGCTTGAACAATCGGATGAAGAGGAGCTACACCGATACCACCGCCTACACAGACAACAGTTCCTTTTTTTTCTATATGGGTAGGATTACCGAGAGGTCCGAGAATAGCACCCAGCTTGTCGCCGGTATTTTTACGGGATAATTTAAGTGTAGTGGCTCCAACTGCTTGGAAAACAAGTGCTATCCAGCCGTCAGTAGCATTTGCATCTGCTATTGTAAGAGGAATACGTTCTCCAAAATCAATATCGAGTTGGACGAGGACGAATTGTCCGGCTTTACGGTTCCGTGCAATATCCGGAGCATTCACTTTGAGATAAAAGACATCTGCTGAAAGCTGTCGTTTTTCAATAATCGTATACATTCAATTCCTCCTAAATGTGTAGATACCCTTATAAAAACAATACTTTAATAATACTGCAAAACTTAATTATTGTTCAAGACGACATTTTATCACTGTCAGTTTATGCAATAATAAGATTTCTTGATACTATTATAAAATAAATATATAGTAAACTGATGACAGAAAATCAATGGGAAAAATTTGTAGTAATAAGAGAAGATTTTAAACAGCGTGTTAAAAGCTGGGATGATGCACTGAAAAAAGTAAAAACAATGGATGGAACAAGCTTTGCCTTGCTTCAAAAAAAACTTGCTTCTGCAGATGGAGTGCCGGATTATCCACTTGAAAATGGGGTCGTGTATAATACAGCTTTTGATAGTTTTACGGCGGAAAGTTCGGTAAAACTCATTGTTGTGGGTGACAATCCAGGAAAATCTGAGCAGCTGAATAAAAACCGCATGTATCTGATCGGACAGTCTGGGAAAATTGCTGAAGGTTTTTTCCGTAACCATGCTGAGCTGGGGATAGATTTCAGAAAAGATGTGTTGGTTTTGAATAAAACTCCAGTTCACACGGCCAAAACAAAAGAACTTGTGCAGCTTTGTAAGTTGGCGGGAAAAGAAGCAGCGGATATCGTGGCAGAATCACAAAAATATATGGCCGACCTTGCTTTCCAGTTGCAACAGCTTTTCTCATGCGAAATATGGATCGTAGGCTATGGGGAACTTAAGGCGAAGGGGATTTTCATAGGATATCGTGATTATCTGTACGGATTGTATGCTGGAAACGATGTGTTGGGAAGTACCAATGCAGAGTGCGGGAAAATGAATGATTTTGAGAAAAGCGTGTTTGTGTATCAGCATTTTTCGATGAATAGGTTCAGCATAGATTTAAAATCGATGTCGGAAAACTTTTGCGCAAGGTCTGGTGTAGAAGGCATCGGAATGGTTGCAGGGGGTGTCTATGGTAGAGATTTACGGGAAAATTTACACGAAGTGGGAAAAGTCCACAGGAAAGAGATATTTGGAAGATAAGGAGGCATTGGTTTTATGTCAGATATCGTATCTATAATGGAAAAACAAAGGGATTTTTTCCGAAAAGGCGGAACAATCTATATCGATTACAGAAAAAAACAACTTCGAAGTCTGCTTTCAGCAATAGAGAGACATGAATCAGAGATACTTGCTGCACTCCATGAAGATTTGAACAAATCATCCTTTGAAGGATATATAACTGAAGTATCTATTGTGAAGGATGAGATAAAATATACATTGAAGCATCTTTCTAAGTGGGCCAGGCCGAAGCGGGTAAAAACACCTATTACCCTCTTTCCGGGGAAAAGTTACCGTTACAGAGAGCCATACGGAATTACACTGGTAATGGCTCCCTGGAATTATCCTTTCCAATTGACCCTTGCCCCTCTTGTGGGATCTATTTCTGGAGGAAATTGTACAGTACTTAAGCCATCCAATTATTCTCCAGCTACATCGGCGATTATCCGTAAAATTATGGCGGAATGCTTTTCAGAAGAGTATGTTGCTGTTATTGAAGGTGGGCGGGAAGCGAATCAGACCTTGCTTCAGCAGAAGTTCGACTATATTTTCTTTACAGGCGGTGTTACTGTAGGCAAGCTTGTTATGGAAGCCGCTTCTAAGAACCTTACGCCTGTAAGCCTTGAGCTTGGTGGAAAAAGTCCTTGTATCGTTGATAAGACAGCGGACATTGACCTGACCGCAAAGCGGATAATGTGGGGAAAATTCGTAAATGCAGGACAAACCTGCGTTGCACCTGACTACATTCTTGTAGAGACTGCTGTAAAAGACGAGCTTATGGCAGCGATGAAGAAGTGGCTTGTCAAGTTTCATGGCGAAAAGCCTTTAGAAGATCCTGAGTTACCAAAAATCATTACTCAAAAGCACTTTGAAAGGCTTTCTGCCCTTGTCGACGGAAAAAATGTGGCAAACGGAAAAGTTGCTTTTGGTGGCTCAAGAAACCCGGCCACAAGACAGATTGAACCTACTTTATTGGACTCCCCTACCCCCGATTCCCCGGTAATGAGCGAAGAAATATTTGGTCCTGTTATGCCTGTTATTCCAGTATGTAATATGAATGAGGCCATAGAGTATGTTTTGTCCCGGCCGAAACCATTGGCTCTTTATTATTTTACAAGAGACAAAAAGTCTGAGAAGTATGTGATAGCGAATGTTCCTTATGGTGGTGGATGCATAAACGACACATTGATACATCTTGCTACTCCCCATATGCCTTTTGGTGGTGTGGGTAACAGCGGAATGGGACATTATCACGGAAAAGAAAGCTTTACATCCTTTACACATGAGAAAAGTGTTTTGAAACGAGGGGCCTGGCCGGATGTGCCCCTTCGTTATCAGCCCTATGGTGACAAATTAAAGGTAGCTAAGTTGTTTATGTAATATACGGGGTAATTTGGAAATGAAAGAAAAGAAAGTAATCTCCAAAAAAAAGATTTTTCTTATTGTTTTCTGCACTTTGATAGTGCTTTTTGTAGTAGGCGTCTGGATTCTTTCCGTTGCTATTTATAACGAGAATTTCAATCAGCGTTTCACGAGTGACCCACCTCTTATGTTCGACATTTCCGATTTTGACGGCTTGCAACGAACACAGTTTAAATTCCCTTCCAACAAAGGACAGATTCTTACTGGCTATATGTACAGTTATGGAAGCGAGCAGCAAGGAATTGTAGTTATTGCCCATGGATTTGGCGGTGGCGGTCATAACTCCTACATGGATTGCGCAAACTATTTTGCCCGTCATGGTTATTATGTATTTGCCTATGATGCTACAGGAAACGATGAAAGCGAAGGCGCGGGCGTAGGCGGACTTCCCCAGGGTGTAATAGACCTCAGCTATGCAATTTCTTTTATTGAAGGAAACAAGGATTTCAGTAGGTTTCCAATTGTGCTATTTGGTCATAGTTGGGGAGGTTACAGTGTCTGCAATGTTCTGACTTATCACCCTGAAGTCAAGGCTGTCATAGAGTGTTCCGGTTTCAATAAATCATCTGATATGTTTGAGTCAGAGGGAAAGCTTCAGGCTGGGACTTTTATCTACGTAATGCTGCCTTTTGTTAAGCTTCATGAGTTTATGAAATATGGAAAATATGCGACAAACTCAGCGATGGACGGTTTTGCTGCATCAAATGCGCCTGTGATGATTGTCCACAGTGCTGATGATACAGTTGTACCAGTAGAGTATGGCTATGATATCTACTATGATAAATATAAGGATGACAGTCGTTTTTCCTTTGTCCGCTTTGATACAAGGGGTCACAACCATATTTTTGCATCAAAAGAGTATGTTGATTATTTGAAAGAGTTTAATGAAAAAAGCAAAGAATGGTTCAATCAATGTGATTACGACTATAAGGCAAGCGAAAACAGGGAAAGATATTTGGCGGATAGAGCCAATTATATAAAGGAAAACTTAGACTGGGATATTAAGTGCAATGCACTTGATACGGAAATGTTCGATAAATTTGTAAGCTTTTATGATCAGGCTATAAATCGGTAAAGTAGGGAAGTTCGAAGTAGGACACTAGCAAAAATGTATCCTACTTCGGGATTTATGGGGTTATGAGCTTATTTCTTATTCTTAAGCAAAGCTGCGAATGGGTTATAGCTCAGTCCGTCATCGCTGCCGTAATTACGGTTGCCTCTGTCATTGTTATTCCGCGAATAATCTTTACGGGAGGTTCCAGCAGGAACAGGTTGCTTAGAACCTGCTTTCACAACCTTTACGACTTTCCTTACTGTGCCACCATCGCGAGAGCCTGTAACGCCGGCACCTGAAGTCCGGCCTCCGTTTCCACCGCCCTGCCCCAGCCGGCTCATGGCGTCGCTCTTGAGGGAAAGACTTATTCTGCGTCTGTCCACATCAAGCCCTATGATGGTGAAGTCCTTTATATCACCGACCTTTATTACATCCATAGGATCAGAGACATAGGAATCACTGAGCTCACTTATATGGATAAGACCTGTCTCATGAAGGCCGATGTCTACGAAAGCTCCGAAGTCAACGACATTCTTGATTTTTCCGGTTACCTTCATACCTTCTTTAAGATCCTCGAATTTTACAACACCTTTCTGCATGATAGGTGCAGGATATCCGTCACGGGGGTCTCGGTTTGGTTTTGAAAGCTCATCGATAATATCGTTAATTGTCGTCTCACCTATATTATATTTTTCTTCAAGCTGCTTACGTAGGTCTGAAGATATTTTCTCACTTTTCTGTACGTAAGGAAGGACTTCCCTGGCCACCGGATAGTTTTCTGGATGTACCCAGGTATTATCAAGGGGATTGTCACTTTCTGCGATTTTCAGGAAGCCGGCACACTGTTCAAAAGCCTTTGGACCAAGACCGCTTATCTTTTTAAGCTCTTCCCGGTTAGTGATTTTTCCGTTCTCATCACGGTAAGCGACGATTTTTTTAGCGAGAGTTCCGTTGATTCCAGAAACATACTTAAGAAGAGAGGCTGATGCCGTATTAAGGTTCACACCCACATTGTTCACGACAGAACCAACCACTTCATCAAGTTTTTCAGAAAGCTTCTTTTGGTTGACATCGTGCTGATAAAGGCCTACACCTATGGCTTTCGGGTCGATTTTCACAAGCTCTGCCAGTGGATCCTGAAGACGTCGTCCCATACTGATAGCTCCCCGGATTGTAAGGTCCAGCTCTGGGAACTCTTCCCTGGCAATGTCACTGGCAGAATAAACAGAAGCACCGCTTTCATCTACCACTGTGTAGCGGACATCAGGATAATTCTCGCTTATAACCTTGGAAACAATATCCTGAACTTCTTGACTTCCTGTTCCATTTCCTACAGCTACAACCTGAATGTTGTATTTTTTTATAGCTGCTTTTACCAGATTATAAGATTCATCTGGATCGACAACCTGTTTGATAAGGAAGTAACCAAGATATTTTCCTGTTTCATCGAGAGCTGCGCATTTTGTACCTGTGCGGATACCGGGGTCGACTCCCAGAACCCGGCTTCCCTTAATAGGCTGGGTCATAAGAAGGTTTTTCAGGTTCTCACTGAAAATACCAATGCCGTGTTCATCGGCTTCATCAGATTCATCGCTTCGGATTTCACGAACGACAGCTGGTGAAAGCAAGCGAACAAGACCGTCTTCAATTGCATCCCGATGATATTTATTGTTTATGGAATACCGTCGTTTCAAAAGATCAATTGCACCATCAACATCAACATCGATGGTTACTTCAAGCTGTTTTTCCCTCTCTCCCCTGTTGATCGCCAGGATACGGTGGGGCTTTATCTGATTCAAAGCCTCTTCGTAGTCCCAATACATCTGGTAGACAGAGGTTTTTGCGACTGACTCATCCCCTACTCCCTTCACTTTTATCATCCCTGTGGACATATAAAAGTCTCGTACCTTTGACCGGTTCTCGCTGTCTTGGGACACGCGTTCCGCAATGATATCCTCTGCTCCAGCAAGAGCATCCTTTACTGTTGGTACAGAAAGCTCAGGGTTTTCCGTATTTTCTGTGACGAATTCTTCGGCTTTCTTTTCAATTTCTATGTCACCGAGCTCAAGCATTGCTTCTGCCAATGGCTCCAGACCCTTTTCCTGAGCGACCATACCTCTTGTCTTTTTCTTCTTTTTGAAGGGAGCCCACAAATCCTCAAGCTCGGTCAGGGTCTTTGCATCCATAACCGCGTTGTATAAAAACTCAGTTAGCTTTCCTTGTCCGAAGATGCCTCGGATAATCTCAAGCCTACGTGTCTCTAGGTTTGTGTATGTCTTAAAAAGATGATCACAGTCCCGGACTTGAACCTCATCAAGAGATCCGTGCTGCTCTTTTCTATAGCGGGAAATGAAAGGTATCGTACAACCTTCATTGATAAGTGAAATAACGGCTGAAACCTGCTGTATCCTGATATTGAGCTCAACAGCGATTTTTTTCATGATATCTACTTCGTTCACGACGAGAGCGTCTATCATTTCTTGTGTTAATTCCATAGTAAAAAAACTCCTGTATCTGCCTATGAACCTTTAATTCATAAGACGGTTTACAAACAATGAGTTAAAAGTTTAGAAAATTTTGCTGAAATTTTCAATAATTAATTTTAATTTGAAGTAATAATCAAAGGATACCCATTGATTGAAGTATGAGGGATAATGCGACGGTCACAGCTGTTTCGGTGCGAAGGACCCTGGATCCCATGGAGCAGGATGTGAAGTCATTTTCAGTGAAAAGGCTTCTTTCTTTATCTGTCCAGCCTCTTTCACTGCCGATTGAGGCGTAAACCATTTTAGTTCCTACTGATAGAGACTTTTCCATATATTTGAATAAAGAAGTCTCTGGTTTAACATTGTCCAGCATTACACGGATGTCAGGTTCTGTGCAGCCCTTTCCAGGATTTGGCGAGTCTATAAAAAGAGAAGAAAGACAAGCTTTCACAGAGGGAAAAAGGCTGAGCTCTGGGACACAGGTGCTTTTTGCCTGGGCGGCCCCGTCAAGGAGTGCGGAATAAGCGGCTCCCCGTTCCACGATATTTGAGTCCATATAGGATTTCTCACCCAATTCTGTTCCGCACAGGCAGATACGGGAAGCCCCCAGTCCGGCAGCGTCCCTGAAAAGGCGTTTCAGTTGTATCGGACGGGGAAAGCCGATGATAAGGGTAATAGGATAAAGGGGTTTCCCGTCTGTCAGCGGGATGAAATCGAAATCAATTCCATCCTCTGAAATTGATTTTATCTGGGCCTGACCGGCTTTACCGTTTATTATCCCAGCCTCAAAAGATTGACCGACTTGTTTATGAAGTACTTTTAGAATATGTTTTGCCCTTTCATCTTTCAGCGGAAGTGGTTTTTCGATTTCATCCCGCTGAAAAAGCACTATGTTCATTAATTGCTACCTGTGTTTTTTATGCGGATACCATCTTCTGTTTCTTCAAGTTCAAAGAAGACGGCTCTTTCATTAGGAGTCTCGTTCGGCTGATGAATCGTAAGCATGAGTCTTCCGTCGAAGGTAGAGAATATCATTCCATGACCACCGTCTTTCTTGAAAACTGGTTCACTGCTTTGTTTCCAAGGCCCTTGTACCAATCCACTTTCTGAAACGGCATAGCCTATGCAGTATCCTTCAAAACCGATTGTAGACCACTGCATCAAAAGCTTTCCGTTTTTCATGGGGAACATATTACATCCATCAGTTACATGGCAGGATCCAGGAAGCTTATTGCTTTCAAATCCCTTTGACCAGCTTGCATCTGAGGAAGCGAAAAGAGTAATTGGTTCCCCTTCTGTTTTTTTTAAGTCTTTTGACAGTCTTTGGGCACAAATCGTACCATCACGAATCTGTACCCATTCATGGCAGAATATTATCCAAGGGTTCTTTTCTTTGTCTATGTAAAAGGTACCGTCGAGACACATCCAGTCCTTAGGAGTTACGGCTCCTTGGCTCCAAGGGGTAAAAGGACCTTCTGCTTTTTCGGAACGTAAGATAGCAGTTCCTCTTTTTGTCCCGTCACCCTTTTCTCCAATAAAAGAAGCGAACATATAGAATGCACCATCGTAGGAGTATACTTCTGGAGCCCAGAAATTATGTTTGCCCCAAAAATCTTGTGCAGGACGGAATGCAGGAAAAGGACCCTCCCAATTGGATAAATCTTTGCTGCGATATGTATCGAAGCCGCAACCAGGAGCTTTATCCCAGCAATCCTTATCCGTAGTTCCATAAAGGTAATAATAATCACCAGTGACAAGGACAAAAGGATCCCTTATCTGAATATCTTTGGTTTTTAACATATGAATTTCTTACTCCTCAGCTGATTTAGAATCAGTAATTCTATAAGAAAATTTTACAGGGTTTTCGGAAAGATTCTCTTCTTTATCAGTTCCGACAGAAAAGAAAACCATAACTCCAGGTGTGCTGTTTTCAAAGGCCTCTATATCAGATGCAACTTCATTTCCATTTATAAGGAAAGATAGATTATAGTTCTCATCAAGTTCTATTCTTAAAGTATTGACAGCTTCATAACCAGTTGAAATGAATTCTGTCTTATAAAGGTAGGCTTGATCTGCCTCCGGATCTAAAAGATCTTTATACTCACTCCCATTCCAAGAATGTATGGAATATTCACCTTTTACATTTATTGCAAAGCGTAAATAATCTGGGACAATTCCCTCTTCCTGAGAAGAATAACCAAAAACAAAACCGAAGCAGCTGCTTTCGTTTCCACTGTCTTTTTTAAATTCTCCTTCGATACTTGAAAACTTACCCAATTCATCGGTTGTGATAAAATAGCCACAATTCTCATCATCGTCTATCACAAGATCTATCCATTCTGTCGTAAAAATCTCTGGCTCTTCTGGAACAATAATGGGTTCTTCTACTTCTACAGGAATCTGCGTTTCTTCAGGAGCTGATGTATTTTCAGGTATCGATTCTGCTTCTTGTGCTGGAATTTCAGGTAAAGATTCTTCTTCAGGAGTTTCATCAGAAGCACATCCGGCAAATAAGAAAAAAATACTAAGAAGCGCAAGAATAAACATTTCTTTTTTCATATAAATACCTCTTATACGGTCAGATACTAAATTTTCGCATTATGTGTCATACGAAAAGGTTTTTGCTTATCTTTATTATATCTTATTTTTACATATAAGTAAAAGGTAAACCGTACAATAATGAGTGTTTCGTTAAGTCTGATTTTTTAAAGCCGATATAGTAAATATGAAACAATCTGAAAAATTAACAATACCTTCAGGAATTCTTTTTCTTGCTGCTTCTGCAGTTATCCTGATTTCAATATTCTTGCAGTTTATAAACTTTGGTTCTTTCAGGGCTTTTCCCTTTTCTGCCTTGTATAATTTTGGGCGGATTTTGTTTTCTGCTTACGGATATTCATCATTTTTAATTCCGGTATTCCTGCTTATAAGTGCTATTATGCTCTTTCTCCCGAAATGGAATACAGCACGGGGAATTTATCTTCTCGTCTCCGTTATTCCCTTCTTTACAATTGCCGGGCTGGAATATGTAAGCAGAATAATTCTTACTGATATAACTCTTCCAATGAAGGTTATGAAGTATACTGCCGTATTTTTTATAAGCGTGCTTCTTGTTTCTATAGAATATCTTGTTACAGGACTCATTGTTGATACTATTGAAACACATAAAGAGAAAAAAAATCCATATGTTCCTGTTTTTGAGGTAAATGACGAAGGAAACCCGATACCAGAAGAAATTATGAAGAAAACAGAAGCAAATGTTGAAAGTGAGGCAGAAAGAGAGACAGACCAAGAAAAAGGCAAAGAAGCCGGCGAAACTAAAAAAGAGGATATAAGCGAGATAGATATTTCTGATATAGCTGAGGATGAATATCTGGATGATGAAATTCCTGCGTTCGAAACTTCAGAGGATTCTTCCTCCAGCACAAATGAAGCCATAGAAGAAGATGATGAAGATATAGTTCCTTCTTTTGAAGCAATTGAAGTTCCGGAGTTAGAACAACCAGATACAATTACAAAAGGTCAAGTTGATGAACTTTCGACAATAGTTCCAGGTTTTGATGATATAGAAGTAAAGACAGAAAAAGAGGAAATAGAAATAGCGGACGATTATGCTGATGAAGAAGAGTCAGTAATAGCAAAGAGTCCAGTGGAAAAAGAAACTGTTAAAGAGACTGTTATTGAGGAAGCATCAGAGGTTCCTTTGACCCTTGATGAATATGATAGTGATTCAGAAAAGATAGATTTTGCACAAGAGGAAGTTAAGTCTGAAAAAGCCAAGGATAGTGAAGACGAAGAAATAATAACTATAGATTTTGATTTTGGTAAGAAAAAAGAGGAACCGCAGATTATTACCTTGGATTTTAATTCCTCTGATGCACCAGAGATGAAGCTTTTTTCCAGTGAGGAAACAGATAAAGAGATAGTTGAGAAGAAAATTGAAGAAAAAGTAGAGACAGATAATAATTCAGAAAAAAAAGAAGTTGAGAAAAAGATAGAACCTGCTCCTGAAGTAACGGAGGTAGAGACAGACGTTCCTTTAGATTCTGCCGAGGTAGAGGATTTTTACAGTCCGGAGGAGGAAGCCTTTTTTATGGACCCTTTCGCGGAAGAGGCATCAGCTGATTCCGGGGCTGATGCCGAAGCAGAAATAACGGAAACAGCTTATAAGGCGGAAGAAGCTAGTCCATCGGAATCTCGATCTTCCTTTTATCATATTCCTACAGATGGTCTTTTGAACAGTTTTGAGAATAATCCATACTGGATAATAGATGATGAGACCAGAGAAGCAGGAAGCATCCTTAAAGAAACTCTCAGTGAATTCAAGATAGAAGCAGAGATAACAGGGATACGTAAAGGTCCTGTTATAACTATGTTCGAGATTCTTCCCGCTCCGGGAGTAAGACTGAATAAAATAGTTGCGTTGCAGGACAATATTGCATTACGGCTTGCTGCTGCAAGTGTACGTATAGTTGCTCCTATACCTGGAAAGCAGGCTGTCGGCGTTGAGATTCCTAACAGGGAACGGGCGATGGTAAGTTTCAGGGAGCTTATTGAAAAAGATCTTCCTGCCTTCAATAAGATGCAGATACCAGTAGTGCTTGGGAAAGATATTACTGGTGACGCACAGATGCTTGATCTCACCGCTACACCCCATCTGCTCATTGCAGGCTCTACAGGTTCTGGAAAGTCTGTCTGTGTAAACTCGATAATTCTTTCTATTTTGTATAAGCGCTCTCCTCGCGATGTCAAAATGATACTTATTGATCCTAAAGTTGTTGAGCTCAAGCTTTATAACGATATTCCTCATCTTTTGACACCGGTCATTACAGAACCGAAGAAAGCATTCCAAGCTTTGCAATATTGTCTTTGCGAGATGGAAAGACGTTATGCTATGTTGGACAGAATGGGAGTCCGCGATATAAAAACTTATAACCGTAGGATTGCAGAGCGTAAGGTTATGCAGGAAAAACTCCCATACATAGTGGTTATAATTGACGAATTCGCCGACCTTATGGCAACGACGGGAAAAGAGCTGGAAAATACGGTGGCAAGACTTGCGGCTATGAGCCGTGCGGTAGGTATTCATTTGGTTCTAGCGACACAAAGACCTTCGATAGATGTTATTACAGGACTTATAAAAGCGAATATTCCTACGCGAATAGCCTTCATGGTAGCTTCAAAAACTGACAGTCGTATAATCATAGATCAGATGGGAGCAGAAAAACTGCTTGGTAAAGGTGATATGTTATATGCAAGTGCTATAGACCCTTTCCCAGTGCGTATTCAAGGAACATTCGTCACAGAAGACGAGGTTGAGAATGTAGTTGATTATGTGAAGCAATTCGGTCCTCCGGATTATATAGATGATGAGATTTTTGTGGATGACGAGGATGATGATGGTGATTCACAGGATGATACCGTCTATACCGAAGGAGAGGATCCGCTTTACGAACAAGCTCTTGATATTGTAGTACAGGCAGGAAAAGCATCCGCTTCTTATATTCAACGTAGGCTGAAAATAGGTTACAACCGGGCAGCCAGGCTTGTGGAAGAAATGGAGGACCGGGGAATTGTCGGACCTGCAAATGGATCTAAACCGAGGGAAATAATACATATTCCGTAATCTGTATCTATGGTATATACTATCTGTATGAATAAGAAAAATACCTTGCAGATAGTTTTCATATTTAGTCTTTTCGCTCTTTTATTCGTTCTTGTGGCGGGAATGTTATATCCCTTTTATACGGTTATTCTGTGGGCTATATTTCTTTATATAATTCTGCTCCCTCTGTATAGATGGGTTATTAGTAAAATTAACCCTAATAAAAAATTTTTTTCAGCAAAAAGGAAACTCCTTTCTGGTGTTTTTTCGATAGGTACATTAATTCTTATTATTACTCCTATAATTTTTTTGAGCATAATGCTTATACAGCAGCTGGGAGCTTTTCTTAATAGGGCAGAACAATTTTTGGTGGAGAATCCTGAATTTTTGGAGAACACTAAGATATTTGCCTTTATAAGCGATATATGTGAAAGACTTGAGATAACTATCATTGATTTTGATCCTTCCAGCATAAAAACAAATATTATGGGATTGATCCGTAATTACAGTTCAAAAGCTGTTTCTATAGGAACCTCTGTTATCAGTGGGACGGGAAATTTTCTTGTTTCCCTTTGTTGTGTAGTATTTTCCCTCTATTTCTTCTTTCAGGATGGTCATTACCTTGGAGGTCTTATAGCAAAAGCTATACCCATAGATCCTCTCTATATGAAAACCCTTAAGGACAAATTTGTAGATATTACCCACAAGCTTTTTTCAGGTTATATTATGGTCGCCTTTTATGAGGGGTTGGCAGCTTTTATCCTTATGACTATTTTCCAAGTGGAAGGCTCTTTGTTATTTTCTGTACTTCTTATGGTAGCTTCCTTTCTACCGATTGTCGGAGCCACGGTCGTATGGATTCCCGTCGGATTATTACTCTGTCTTACTGTCTCAACGATAAAAGGAATCCTTTTTCTTATCATTGCTGGAACAATTATTACTTTGCTTGATAATTTTCTGCGTCCTATGTATTTACAGGACAGAATAAATGTACATCCCCTTCTAATCTTCTTTTCTATCCTTGGTGGAATAAAGTTTTTCGGAATAAACGGGTTACTTTTGGGACCTATGATAATCATCTTATTCTTTACAGTTCTTGATTTACTTACAGAAGAATCAAAAGCAGAAGTGCTTCCTGTGAAGGAAAAGAAAGAACAATCCGAGCAAAGTGACAAAAATCAAGAAAAGAAATGAGAGTCGAAATTATACAACCCCCTTTAGTCCAGCTGAATACTCCATATCCTTCCGGGGCATATCTTTCTGCTTTTTTCAAAGAAATAAAAAAAGAAGATTTTTCTTGTATTGAAAGCGTAAAGTGGTACGACTTTTCAGAAAAAATATTTAATTCACTTTTTTCAAAAAAAGGACTGGAAAAACTATTTTCTCTTTCGGAAAAAAAAGCTTTGGATCTTGCAGAAGAAGCAGAAAAGAAAGGAGATTCTGAAACAGCATGGAATCTGCGTAGATATGTTTCCCAATCTGATATGTGGATTAAATGGATAGATACCGTTGTTTGCATCCTTTGCGGGAAAGATAGGGAGCTTTGCCATGAATTCGTCCGTTCTGCCTATGTACCAAGAGGCCGTAGGATGGAGACTTTTCTGGAAAGCCTTGACCATGAAGTCAGCATAGATGATGCGCAGCTCCTTGCAAGCTTTGCCCTTGCAGACCTGGCTGATTATATAAATTATGCTTTTGATGGGAATTTTTCATTAATCCGATATGCAGAAGCGGTTTCGACAGGGAATAATACTTTTTCTCAGATAGAAGAGACTATAGATGCCCCCTTCTTAAAAGCTTTTTATGCCCCTCTTTTGGATGATTTCTTATTACAGCTTGAAAAATCAGAACCTCTTCCCTTTTCAGCTGAATCTTCTTACTTATCTGGAAAAAAATACATGTTTTGTATTTCAGTTCCATTTGGTGGAACCTTTTCTGCCGCCCTTTATACATGTCGTAGAATCAAAGAAAAATTCGGCAGAGAAGCACTCGTATGTATAGGTGGCGGATATATAAATACTGCTTTAAGGGAAATACATGATGAAGGTATTTTTGACTATGTTGACTATATCAGCTATGACAAGGGCTATGCCTTTTATATAAGCTTATTGAATAATTCCTTGAAAAAAACAGTAGAAAATAATCCTGAGACGAGGTCTTTGCTTGTTGGAAGTGGATTATGCTATCAAGATAAGACTTGGGTAGTGTTGAATCCTGATGATAATGCAAAGCAGCGTGAGGAAATACTGACAAGAAGCATTTCTCCGGATTTTTCCGATATAGATTTTTCCTTATATCCAAAGGTGTCAGATGACACAAATCCTATGCACAGAATATGGACAGACGGTTCATGGATAAAAGCCTTCCTGGCTTATGGGTGTTATTGGCACCGCTGCGCTTTCTGCGACACCATGCTTGATTATGTCTGCAAGTATAGTCCGGTAAGCCTTTCTTCTCTTTACGACGGGATATATAAAGAAGCTGAGCAAGCTGGCGTTTATGGTATTCATTTTGTTGATGAGGCTGCTCCCCCTGCTCTTTTGGAACAATTTGCTATAGTTAATTCAAAAAATAAAAAGAGAAGCCTTTCTTTTTGGGGTAATATCCGTTTTGAGAAAGCTTTTACCCGGGATGCTGCTGATATATTGGCTTATGGAGGAATGATAGGAGTATCTGGTGGCATAGAGATTGCCAGCGGAGAAGGTCTTTCCGATGTTAATAAGGGAATTGATATAGAAAGCCTTGTCAGTGCCTGTGCAGCTTTTAAGGAAGCGGGCATTCTTGTCCACGCTTACATGATCTATGGTTTTTATAATGAGACTCCACAAATGTTGATAGATTCTGTAGAAACTCTTCGTCAACTTTTCAAGGCTGGTCTTATAGATAGTGCCTTCTGGCACAAATTCACGCTTACAAAATACTCCACTGTTTACAATGATTGGAAAAAAGGCCTTTGCAAAGATATTAAACCAATATTCCCTAAAGGAGATCCCTTTGCAGTTTATGAGCTTCATTTTGAGGGGGAAGAAAAAAGCGAGAAATATGGGCCGCCTCTGTATACAGCGCTTGATTCGTGGATGCATGGAAATGGTCTGAATAAACCTGTTCAGAAGTGGTTCCCTTTCGCAATGCCCAAGCCTTCTGTAAGATCTGATTTTATCGATAAAGCAATAGAAAAATACGAACACAGACGGAACAAAGCTTTCAATGAAAAATATCCGTCCGATGAGAATTTCTCAAAATATCTATGGATAGGAAATAAACCTATTCTAGTAGAAAGAGGGAAAAAAGCTTTTTTAGAATGGACTTATATGGGTGAGCTTTTTTCTGCTGAGATTCCACCAGCTTATTTGGAAAAAAGTGGTTCAGGGGGACAAGAGGAATTATATTCAATTACAGGTTGCCTTGAGAATCCTGAGAAATATCCTATAATTCCGGAATGGCTTTTCCGTGCGACCAGAGGAAAAGGGCTTGCAAAAACTAGATAATATAAGAATTCGCATATATAATAGCTTTTATGGAAAGGCTTTTTAATGATAATTGGCAATTTGCTAAAATACACCTTGATTCAGCAGATACGAATCTGCCAGATTTTGAGAATCTAATAAATGACAAAACATTGACTTATAATCCTGTATCTATTCCCCATGATTGGTTGATATGGAATACTAAGGATCTTTACGAGAACAGTATAGGCATATACAAAAAAACATTTAATATTTCGGAGAAAAACTATATTGATGGTAGTAGATATTACCTCAGGTTTGAGGCCGTCTACATGGATACCACTGTATTTATCAATGGGAAAAAAGCCTTTGTTTGGAAATATGGTTACACCACCTTTGAAGTTGATGCTTCCCCTTTTATTAAGGACGGAGAGAATACAATCCATGTGATTTCTGTATATAGGAGTCCTAATACCAGATGGTATTCAGGAGCTGGAATATACAGGAATGTCTGGCTGAAAATCCTGCCTCAGACCCATATAGTGGCAGATGGTCTTTATGTTTCCAATAAAAAAGAGAAGCTAGCTATCGAAGCTCAGTCAGAGGAGTGGAAGTGCTTTTACCAAGTGGAGCTTGTGTCCCATGTTAAGCCTGCAGAAGTCACTGTAAAAGCAAAATTGCTTTCGGCAGACGGCAAGGAAAAGGCTTTTGAGGAAAAAAGCCTTTTGGTCCAGGCGGCAGATACTTCCACTGATATGTATTATTTCCTGAAAGCAGAGCATTGTGTTCCAGAAAAAGAAAGCCCAGGCTATGCAGAAATTCCGCCTGGAACCACCGGGGCGGCCCCGGGCCTTGCCGTCTGCAGCGGAACTTTTCACCTAAAGGATATACGGCTTTGGGATATTGCGGATCCCTATCTTTATACGCTGGTAATAGAGCTTTGCGACAAAGATGGAAAGCTCCTGGATACAAAGAAACAAAAGATCGGCTTCAGGACTATAGAATATAACTCTGATAAAGGTTTTTTCCTTAACGGAAGACATGTAAAAATTCATGGGGCTTGCCTCCATCATGATCTGGGATGTCTTGGCTCTGCCTTCAATAAAGCTGCTTTAAAAAGACAGTTCAAAAAAATGTTTGAGATGGGAGTGAATTCCATAAGGACATCTCATAATCCGCCTGCACCAGACTTCTTGGATTTAGCGGACGAGATGGGAATGCTCATAAATTGTGAATGTTTTGACCAATGGGAGCGTTCTAAGACAAAATATGACTATGGGAACTATTTTAAGGAATATCATTCCATAGATGTGGCCAGTTGGATCCGCCGGGATAGAAACCACCCATCGATAATAATGTGGAGTATCGGCAACGAGATTTATGACACCCACCTGGGGACGGGCCTGGCAATCGCAAAAAAGCTGACCTCTTTGGTCCATACCTATGATTTCTGTATGAATGCTCCTGTTACAATTGGCTCAAATTATATTGAGTGGGAAAACGCCCAGGATTGTATGAAGGAAGTGGACCTGGCCGGCTACAATTATGCGGAAAGATTGTACGAGGAGCATCATAAAAAATATCCAGACTGGAAAATATACGGAAGTGAGACATCTTCTACCGTACAGAGCCGAGGGATATATCATTTCCCAGCAGAATTCAGGACCCTTACTCACGATGACCAGCAGTGCTCCTGCTTGGGCAACTGCTCCAGCAACTGGGGCTCCATAAATACCACAATGGCAATTGTCCCTGACAGGGACGCGGAATTCTGTCTTGGTCAGTATATTTGGACAGGCTGGGATTATATTGGTGAGCCTACCCCATATTTTACGAAAAATTCTTATTTCGGACAGGTAGATACAGCCGGATTCAAGAAGGATACTTTTTATTTGTATCAGGCAGAATGGACGGACTATCATGATAAGCCCATGGTACATCTGCTGCCCTATTGGGATTTCAATGAGAATCAGATAATAGACGTAAAAGCCTATACGAATGCGCCTTGTGTTGAGCTTTTCTTTAATGATGAATCTTTAGGGAAAGAGGAAATAGATCATAAAAAGGGAAGGATTCTTGAAGGACACTGGAAGGTTCCCTATAAGAATGGAAAAATTGTTGCCCTTGCCTATGACGAAAGAGGAAATAAAATTGCTGAGGATTCGAAATCCTCTTTCGGAGATCCTGCAAAAATCGAGCTTTTTTATGAGCAAGAGGATGACTTACTCTTTGTTGACATACAAACTAAAGACAAAAAGGGCATTCCTGTGGAAAATGCCCGCAACAGGGTTTATGTTTCTGTAAAGGGAGGTCAGCTTCTTGGCCTGGATAACGGAGACAGCACAGACTACGAACAATACAAATGCAGCTCAAGAAAGCTTTTCAACAATCATCTTTTAGCGATAATCAGGCTGCCCGCAGAAGGAAATATTGAGATAAGGGTGGAATCTCCAGGTCTGGATAAAGTCTCGGAGCTTTATTCCGTAAAAGCTTGGAAAAAAGAAGAAGACTACGAATTCAGGACAAAGCCTCTTTGTTCGGAAGAAAGAGTAGAATCGGGCCTTTCAGATATTCCGGTCAGGAAGATAGAGCTTATACCAGCGGGATCCTTATGTCTTGATAAGAGTAATCCCTCCGTTATTGTAAAAGCCCGTATACTGCCTGAAAATGCGACCTATAGTGAACTTGAGTGGAAGCCTTGCCGTATAGAAGGCGTACAGACCTCCTGCGCAAAGGTTGAGCTCATGGAGGATGGTCTTTCTGTAAGGCTTTCTGCAGCTGGAGACGGGGATTTCCGTCTGCGTTGTACTGCAGGGAACGGTAAGAGCCACCCCGATGTGGTTTCGGAAATTGAATTCACCATAAAGGATTTCGGAAGCGGAACCTTTAACCCTTACTCCTTGATATCCGCATGCGAATGTACCTCTTCTCTTCAGGAACCCAAGCAAAGCTTCCAGGGAGGCGTTTATGTCCTTGCTGAAAGAAACTGGCTTTCCTTTGACAATGTGGACTTTGGTCCAGACGGGTCGGACGAGTTCTCTATACCCATTTTCTCTTTTGATCCTGAATTGCCTCTTGAACTTTGGGATGGTAATCCTGATGAGGGTGGAAAAAAGCTTATGTCCTTTATGTATAAAGCACAGAGCTGGTACAACCATTATCAGTCCAATACATGGAAGCTTCCCACAAGGCTTACAGGCATACATTCCATAAGCATCGTGACTACAACCAGGCTTTCCATACAGGGTATACAGTTTATCAAGAGCTCAAAGGCCTTTTCCAGGTTGAATGCAGTTGATGCTGACCGAATTACGGGAGATTCCTTCACAAGGGAGAAGGACTATATAAAAGGTATTGGAAACAATGTATCTCTGGAGTTTCACAACATGAACTTTGGAGAGACAGGAACTTCCCGTATAAAAATAGAGGGGCAGTCCATTAATGGAACTAATACGGTCCATATAAAGTTTTCATCCAGTAAAAGCATTGCAGAAATTCCACAGACAGAAAGCATCACGGAACAGGAGTTTTCTTTGGGGGAGACGATAAAGGGTCTTCAGGATGTGACATTCATATTTCTGCCGGGCAGCTGTTTTGACTTCAAGAGTTTTACTTTTATACCTCAGCAGTAATACTTCTCTCTGCTTTATTTTGGAGAACTGTGTGTATTCTTGTAAGTCTTGGGACATTGTAGCGAAGAATCATAAGAGGAAGAATGCTGAGAAAAGAATTAGTTATCACACCAGGAAGGATAAAACGCATAGAGATATCATGAGGAAAGAACATCAGTAGGAAAAAGCCCAAGACAAAATTCCAGAAATGAATTGCGGCTCCATAATTACATTCAAGAATAAAACGATTGATGTATTCCGGATTTTTCGGATCTGCGACAGTTTTTTTACTGAAACTGGTAAACATTCCAAGCTCTAGAACTTTATCCTTCCATCGTTTAATACCAAGCTTTTCGTAAAGCTTACACTCTATTTTGCTGACTTTGTATATCCATAGGTCTTTAGAGAACCAAGAGGCAGGCATGGTATGCCTTATCAGAGTCGCAAAGATGCCATCCCATGCAATGACGATTACAGGAAGTAGGATAGATAAAAGAGAAACTTTTAAGATAGACATATCAGCAGGGAAAATAAAAATATTTCCAAGAAAAACAAGAAGGACAGTGCCTCCGATTGTAAGGATATAAAGCAGCATATAAGTCTCCTTATATTAAGTTTCACATGCATACGTGAGTGGAATTCCGTATGTGGACTCATATACATTCTTCCACATTTCGTAATTCTTATCTTTCATCCACTGTATATTCTCTTTGTCTGTTTTATTGGGATCAGGATAAATGGGCTCTAGGATGTGAAGAGTATATTCCTGTATCGGGAATCCGTCTCCACCTATTATATCCGAGTCATTCATCGTAATGAACATTGGAAGTACAGGAACATTACTTGTGATGGCAAATTTAAAGGCTCCGCTGGTAAGTGGGCGTGGTTTCCTATAATTCCACCACATTCCCTGTTCTGCGTAAACAAGGACTTTTTCTCCTCTTTTAAGTAGAACGTCCATAGCTTTCATAAAGAGTTTCATTGTGGAATAATTGCTGCTTAACGGAAGCGTATTACAATGGCGGAAGAAAAGCCCGTACAAACCAGGGAAACTCGTGAAATTACCTTCACGGATAACTTTATAAAGCTCTCGATGCTCTTTTTTCAGATAGGGTAAAATAGCATGGTGAATACAGAAATTATCAAAGGCGTTGAAGTGATTGCAGGTGATGATAGTCCCTTTATTTGAGAGATTCGTGAAATTCTCAATGCCACGGATTTCTTTTACTATCATCTGCTTGTTTTTTATGAGGCTATCAATGAAGGCAACGGCTTTTTTGTTGACAAAATAAGTCAATATCTTATTAATAAGCTTTTTATTAAGGTAATCAACTTTATCCGGTTCTAGTGGTTTTGTGGGAGGATCCTCCTCCACATCCTTAGAGAACCATCCTTTTTTCTCATACTCTTCGATTCTTTCAAGAACCTGCAATCTGTCCTTTGCTTTTTCCACCATATCAGATTTTCCTGCTGTAAATTACGTTTCTATAATTTCCTTCATCAATTGTATCATCTATAGCCATTTGAACCAAGTTTTTGTATGCGGCCTCATCCCGTATTTTGCTTTCTTGGCTGTAGTTCTCCCTCATATCAATAAGCTGGGCATAAAAATCAGTCTGACGGGCATATTCCCAGAAAAGATCTTCATACAAAACGTTTTTATAGTGCCAGGGTTTCCAGTGAATCTTGAAATGAACGATCTTAAGGTCTTTATCATCAAACTTGTCGTTTTTGAAAGCGGTCTTGTTCCAGCCCAGATCCAGTATCTTAACTCTATTTTTGCAAAGGACGTTAAGGTAGTCCTGATCTTGGGTAACCCGGAATTTAAAGTGAGTAAGCAAATCGATGAATTTCTCTTCAATCTGCTCATTACGGAAGGCTTCAAGATTCATGACCATGATTCCTGCATTGAAATACTTGAATCTATTTACATCAAGAGCTTTCTCCACATATTCACCGAAAACGTCCACCTCAGTCATTACTTCTTCTGGAACAGCAGCGACAAAATTGTCTCCAAGCTCTGTGTTATAAAGCTCTGCTATGTCTCCAACGACTGCAATGTCACAATCAAGATAGAGGACTTTATCATACTGGGGGAATAAGTTCGCAATAAAGAAGCGGTAGTATGTTTCCATAGAATAATAGTCACGAAGATGGAATTTTTCTGTAATCTTCTGTAAATCCTCTCTGAGATGAACTACGCTTATCTCAACGGAGGAGGATTCATATTTGGAGAGCATATTCACATATTTCTCATCAAGATTCGTAGTGATGACATAGAATTTGTATGAATAATCCTTAGAAGCATTAGCCAATATGGATGTAAGAGTTACAGTAAGATAAGGAAAATAATTGTTGTCACATGCGAAAAATACAGGGATTACAGGAAGAGCAGGCTTAATAAGAACATCTTTATATACAGCATCTTCATCATCCTGTCTCCATTTGCTGATGAAATTGTCTACATAATTCATAAAGGCGGTCACATTCTCTTTGATTAAAGAATTCTGAGAGCGGTCCTTATTCCTTCCTTCCGACTTGGGCCCTTCTATTTCTTTAGGCTTCCGGGAGAAGGCATACCAATAGATCAATCTGTATAAAACAAATAATGTTATCAATCCAAAAAACAATTTGACAAAATCTATAGTTTCCATAATAAATACATCCTACCTATTTATCTCGGCAATTTTTAATAAATTATCGAAAATCACTGATTAATTAGACACCTTAAACAAAAAAATGTTGCACATATTGAATAAATAGAGAAACTCAATTATGTTTTTGTATATGAAGAGACTATATTTGACATTGCTATTAATTTCAATCTGTCCGTTTTTCTTTTTTTCCGAAGTAATTTTACCCGAACAGGATCAAGAAGCTATAGATGGTATGTTGCAATTCAGGCTTAATACTTTATCTATGACAGTGGATAACGCTGTAGAAGCTTTGGATGATTATAAGAAAAGCTTTTTTGATATAGAAAGTGGATACGATTATTCCTATGAGACGGAATTAGTAATTGAGAATTATATCTTATTAGAAAAATGTGACTGCCTGGATGAGATAATTCCTGATCATCCTGACAAGGAACCTTTGTTGAAGGAACAAAAACAAAAAATGTCAGATTGGTTCAAATCTCATGATCAAGAGAATCTGTCCAGCTGGTTTTACTGTTCCTATGCGGCTATGATTTCTAATTATTTGGAATTTCAGAGCCTTTTCACAAAAATGGAAGAAGGTTTGCTTGTAAAGGAATATCTTGAGAAAGCCATTGAACTTGATCCCAAAATGAGTTTTGCCCAGGTAGGACTTGCTCTTTGGTATTATTTTGCACCGGCTATAAGTGGTGGAAGTGTAAAAAAGGCTTTGTCTTATTGTGAGGAAGCTGTTAGGAATGCAAGAAATGACGCGGAGCTTTTTGTCGCGAAGTTCTATCAGTCTCAATGCTTTTTAGAGGAAGGTAAAAAAGCGGAATATAATACTTCTATGAAAGCTTTGAAAGAAATTTCACCAACAGGAAGAAAAGTAGCTCTTTTGGAAAAACTTAACGACGCAGGTTATACTATTTTTGATTATCAGGATAATCGGACAAAAATACAGAAAAAGCTTGGTTTGTAAAGAAAGTATAGTTTAAAGCTGACGGGGTTGAAAAAACATTTTTCAAAGTGTAGTATCACCATTGTTTAGAAGGAGAAATTTTATGACACTTGAAGAGAAAGTAAAAGATGCTCTTGAAAAAATAAGACCTCAGCTTCAGGCTGATGGTGGAGACTTGGAATTCGTGGCTCTCAGAGATGGGGGCAAAGTTCATGTCAAGCTTACAGGAGCATGTGGAAGTTGTCCTATAGCTACAATGACGCTGAAACAGGGTGTCGAAAGATTCCTGAAGGAAACTATTCCAGAAGTAACAGAAGTAATTCAGGCATTTTAAAATAGATGACAGCTCCTTTTCTGCCGGTTTCTCGTCAGGACATGGATGAATCCGGTTGGAGTGAATGCGATTTTGTCTTTGTCTCTGGTGATGCCTATGTAGATCATCCCTCTTTTGCCGCAGCTTTGCTTGGGAGGTTGCTTCAATCAAGGGGATACAAGGTTTGCATTCTTCCTCAGCCGGATTGGAAAAAAAAGGAATCCTTTATGGTTTTCGGGCGACCCCGTCTTGCTTTTCTGGTAAGTGCCGGTGCCATGGATTCTATGGTTTCCAATTACACTGCAAATAATAAACCCCGCTCAACAGATGCTTATGCTCATGGTGGAGAACCTGGGCACCGCCCCGACAGGGCTGTTATCACTTACATAGCAAAAATTCGTGAAGCATATAAAAATATTCCCGTTCTTATAGGCGGTATAGAAGCCAGCCTTCGTCGTTGCGCCCATTATGATTATTGGTCAGATACAGTAAAAAGATCTATTCTTTTAGACAGCAAGGCCGATTTGCTTATGTACGGTATGGGCGAGCATTCTATGCTTGAGATAGCGGAGCGTTTGAAAAATGCCACGCGGTCGCCTGAGGGTTTCGTGGAGGCAAAAACTGCCGCCGAAGTGCTTAGAGGCATCAGGGGAACCTGTTGGCGGACAGGCAAAGCTGCGGATTTACCGGAGGATGCCATAATCTTACCTTCTTATGAAGAAGTTTCCGCAAAAACACCAGAAGGAAAGCAAGCTTTTGCAGAGTCTTATTTGATTCAAGAAGCGAATACAGACGCGATAAGCGCTCATATCCTCATAGAAAAAAGTGATAGCAGATATGTGGTGCAGGAGAAACCTTCTTATCCTCTTTCTCAGGAAGAGTTCGATGCTGTGATGGAGCTTCCCTATACCCGCCGTTGGCACCCAATGTATGATACCTGTGCGTCCAATGGGAAATCGGGGATTCCCGCTTTGGAAGAAGTCCTGTTCTCACTTACAAGCTGCCGTGGTTGTTTCGGTGCATGTTCCTTTTGCGCTATTACCTTTCATCAGGGACGACGTATACAGACACGCAGTGCAGATTCCTTAGAGAAAGAAGCCAGAGAACTTATCGCCCGTCCGGATTTCAAAGGATACATACACGATGTTGGCGGACCGACGGCCAATTTCAGGCATGATGCCTGTCTTAAACAAGCGGAGCACGGGGCCTGTACAAGCCGGGAGTGTCTTGGAGCGGAACCTTGTCCTAATCTTGTGGTCGACCATAAAGAGTATGTTTCCATATTGCGGCGTCTCCGTGCTTTGCCCGGTGTAAAAAAAGTCTTTATAAGAAGTGGTATACGCTTTGATTATTTAATCCTGGACAAGGATAAGACCTTTTTCAGGGAATTATGCCAGTACCATATATCTGGGCAGTTGAAGGTGGCTCCTGAGCATGTGTCCGATAAAGTGCTGAAGCTTATTCGGAAAAGTTCTCATGGAACCTACGTACAGTTTGCCAAAGAATACAAGGAGATGAACAAAGAGCTGGGTAAAAAACAATATCTTGTGCCTTATTATATATCCGCATTGCCGGGCGCAGATTTGAAGGATGCCCTTGAAGTAGCTTTGTACCTTAAGGAGACTGGATTTGTGCCTGATCAGGTTCAGGATTTTTATCCAACTCCGGGAAATCTTGCCACCTGTATGTATTATACGGAGCTTAATCCCCATGAGAAGGATAAATCCGGAAGGATGAAAAAGCTCTATGTATGTAAAAGTGGTCGGGAAAGAAGGCTGCAAAGAGCACTTCTCCAGTTCAACAAGCCGGAGAACAGGCCTCTTGTAAAAGAAGCCTTGGAAAAAATCGGAAGAAAAGATCTTATATCTGTTTTATGTAGAAAATGAAATTGCCAAAACGGATGTATTCTTGTATCTTTACATAAACGATGTTTGAGAACGCGGCTTCAGATATCGATATTAAACGCAGCTTATTGTGCGTAAATTTTTTGGGAAGGATTACACAAATGGTAATAGCTAAAGATAAGATGGTAGCAATCGATTATACTTTGAAGGATAAAGACGGAAAAATCATCGATTCGTCAAATGATGCCGGCGCTCTTGAATACCTGCATGGACATGGGAATCTTATTATAGGACTGGAAAAGGAGCTTGAGGGAAAAACAGAAGGAGATACACTTTCTGTGGTCATACCTCCAGAAGAAGCCTATGGAGAGTATAAAAAGGATCTTGTGGTGAATGTTCCCAAGGATCAGTTTGATACCGATGTTGAGATTGAACCTGGTATGCAGTTTCAGGCAAATACCGCTGGTGGAGGACAGATTGTAACCGTTACTTCCGTTACCGATAAAGAAGTTACGGTGGATGCGAATCATCCTCTTGCTGGTCAGACTCTTTATTTCGATGTAAAGGTGGTTTCTGTCAGGGATGCTACTGCGGAAGAGCTTGCGCCAAGAAGAAGCTATGGATGTGGTGGTAGTTGTGGAAGTTGCGGCGGAAGCTGTGGTTCTGGCTGCGGAAGCAGTTGCGGTTCTGGTTGCGGTTGCTGAAAAAATCAGGCGGTGTAGCAGAAATGGAATCGATAGCGACAATCGGGATATGCTTTGTCCCCCTTATTATTCTTACTGCGGTTTTGCTTGCTGTTTGTAAAAAACTAACGGTGGGCAGTGCTCTTATTTCTATTTTATCGGGATTTGCTGCGATTATTCCGATTGCCGTTATTCAGCTTTTAGTTCTTTCTCTTCCAGTCTTTTCATCTACGAAAATTGTTTCTGTTTTCCTCACGGCAATTTTATTCAACGGCCTTATAGAAGAAACACTGAAAATGCTTATGTTGATGATAATCCCTGGGAAAAAGAAAGACATATTTACCTTTACGATTTGCTCGATGATCGCTGGTTTCTCAATAGGAACCTTTGAGACAATCGTATATATGCTTATGTACGGAACCGGCGCAATAATCCTCCGTTATGCCACGGCTGTTTTGATACATACCTTCTGTGCGGGGCTCTCTGGCCTCTATGTATGGTCCTTCAAGCATAAAAAACAATATATACGTCCATTTGTAGCTTCTGTTTTTATTCACGGGCTTTATAATTTTTTTGCCGGATTCATATTACCGCTGAAAATATTTTCATATGTAACAATCCTTTATGCTGTCATCCGGCTTAAGTTTTCTTATGATAGGTTGACAAATTCTGAAAGCGATGATAAAATTGTTGCAAATTACGACGCAGGATAGAGCAGTTGGCAGCTCGTCGGGCTCATAACCCGGAGGTCGTAGGTTCAAGTCCTACTCCTGCTATATTTAAGGCTTACCTGAAAAGGTAAGCCTTTTTTTGTGTTTTGTGCTTTTCTAAATCAAAAAATTCTTGGAGACTTTAAAATCCCTCTCCCCGAGCAAAAACGCATCGTAGAAGAACTCGACACCCTCAGCCAAAAAGTCCGCCAGCTGCAAGAAATCTACACAAAGCAGATATCCGATTGCTATGAATTAAAGCAGGCACTTTTACAAAAAGCCTTCGAAGGAGAATTGTAATACAATGGAAAATAGGGGAAATTAAGGAAAAATTTCCCCTATTTTAATTAATGTGCACAAATAACATAAATTATTCATCCCTGTCTTAAAAAAAAAAGATTTTTTTAAACTTTTTAACTTGTATGTTAAAAAGTTGACAGCAAAATTATTTGGATATAAAATATCAGTATGATAGACTTTCGCGATACTCCGCTTTACAAAGAAGCTTCTTATTTTCGCAAGGAATATGTTGAAAAACTGCTTTCCTGGCGGGATCAGCATGTAATCAAGGTAATTACAGGAGTAAGACGTTCTGGAAAATCGGTTATCTTAAAGGAAGTCTGCAAAGAGATTTCAAAATCTGCAGCAGAAAATCAAATATCTTTTTACAATTTTGAAATGCTCGAAAATGAAGACATAACTGATTATCATAAACTGCATTCTGTCTTAAAAGAGCATATTCAGGAAGACAAAATGAATTATATCTTTCTGGATGAAATTCAGCTTGTAGAAAAATTTGAGAAGGTTGTGGATTCACTTTTTATTCTTCCAAATGTTGATATTTATTTGACAGGCTCAAATGCTTCTATGCTTTCCAGTGAAATTGCAAGTCTTTTGAGTGGCCGTTATATTGAAATTAATATCCTGCCGTTTTCATTCACTGAGTTCCAGACAGCTTATAAAGCAAAGTTTTCTAAAGATAGTTTTGACTTGCCTACTTTGTATACCAAATATATTACATTTGGCGGCTTCCCTTATCTTCATAATATCTATGAAAAAAGCGAGGCTATAAAAGATTATATTTCCGGACTCTATTCAACGATTGTTTTAAAAGATATTCAGCAGCGTAAAAAATTAACAGATACAATCCTTCTTGAAAAGATTGTAAAGTTTGCACTTGTTCATACAGGTAATCTGCTTTCCCCAAAAAAGATTTGCGACTCCTTTGTTTCAAGCGGCAGAAAAACTTCTTCTGCAACAATAGATAATTGTCTTTCTGCATTATGTGAAACTTATCTTTTTTATAAGCTTAACCGCTATGATATTCGTGGCAAAGAAACTCTAAAAACCTTGGAAAAGTATTATGCCGTAGATATGGGGCTTCGCTTTTTTATGCTTGGTGCAAGAGGTGGAGACGAAGGGCATATTCTTGAAAACCTTGTCTTTCTTGAATTATTGCGGCGCGGTTATGAATTATCTGTTGGAAAAATAGATGATATGGAAATCGATTTTATAGCACAAAAAGATGGGGCTTTTAATTACATACAGGTTTCGCTTTCTGTACGTGATGAAGCAACCTTAAAAAGAGAATTAAGACCTCTGTTTGCTGTAAAAAATAACTTTCCAAAAACTCTGATTACCCTTGATAACGCACCAGTTATTTATCATGATGGAATCAAACAGCTCTATGCTCTTGATTTCTTGAACGGAGAAGCATTATGAACGAAAGAGAAACAAGGCTAAAGAAAATAGATCCTGCGCTTAGAGAAGCCGGCTGGGCATAGTAGAAGGCAGCGATATCTTTACTGAACAGCGGGCTTATGTTGTGTCGCCTGGTCGTATTGTTACAAACTACCGGGTTAAAAACTCGACAGGCGAAATATCAGTAAGTGGGAATTATCAGCACTTCTATTCAGTTTCCTGCTTTATGTTTAAAAAGATTCTATAATTCAGCTGAATCCATCCAGAAAAGTGGATTTTTCAGCTTTTATAAGCTTAAGCTCTTATTTTGTACGTATCCGGAGTGCGATTACCAGATTGATTACACCACTTAAAATCAGCATGATGCCGATCAATCTTGTAAGCATCGCAGCCGCAGAGAAAGGATGAAGGAGTACGACAATTCCAGCGATTAATAAAACCGCTGAAAGTAAAATGTATAAAAACTTACTGCCTTGTATTTTAATTTCACCCTTTATTACTCCGAGGATGTTTACAAATCCGTTTGCAATCATAAGAAGCCCGAAAATTATATAATCATAGGCAATAAGAAAGTTGGGATTAATCAAAAAGAAAATGCCTAGGATCAAAAGTATTGCAGCAAATATGATAGCCAGAATTTTCATGACTCCAGCTTCTTTTATTCGTAAAGCCATGATTAATCTCAGGATTCCTGATATAGCCAAAACGACTCCGACAGCACCGTAGATTATTTTTGTTGTGGTGGTGGGAGCTGCCAAAAAGAGAATACCGACAATAAGCAGTATAAGTCCGGTTAAAATTTTGTCTCTTTTGATAGTCATTACGTTACCTCCGTTTTGGTTGTTTTAATGAGAATCATGTTGTATAAAACTAACCAAGAAAAATTATATTATAAAAATACCTAAAAGCAATGCTTATGTAATACAATGTTCCTATGAAAGTATTGAATTTTGGATCATTGAATATCGACTATGTATACCCTGTCGACCATATCGTTCATAAGGGTGAGACGGAGTTGGCCGTGGGCGTAAAGGAAAACTGCGGAGGGAAGGGGCTGAATCAGTCTATAGCCCTTGCAAGGGCAGGAATTTCAGTCTGGCATGCCGGTATGGTGGGCCAAGAGGGACAATTATTGATCGACAAATGTGCGGAAAACGGTGTACATACTGAATACATCCGAATGATAGAAGGCCGCTCTGGACATACGATAATACAGGTTGATAAAGAGGGTGATAATTCCATCCTGCTATTCGGTGGTGCTAACCGTAGAATTACGGAAGCCTTTATCGATGAGGTTATCAATGGCTTTGACAGTGGTGATATGATAATCCTTCAGAATGAGATAAACCTTCTTGATGTCATAATTGATAAAGCTTTTGCCAGGGGATTGAGAATCGTTCTTAATCCGTCCCCTTATGATAATGCCTTGGAAAAATGTGATTTAAGCAAGGTCTCATATTTTTTGCTGAATGAGATCGAGGGCGAGCAGATGACTGGAGAGAAGGAAGCGGAAAAGATATTGAAGGTCATACATGATAGATATCCTCAGGCAAAGCTTGTGCTGACATTAGGCTGTGATGGTTCCATATATCACGATGGTGAGACTATATACCATCAGGGAATTTTCAAGGTAAAGGCTGTGGATACAACTGCCGCTGGCGATACCTTCACAGGTTTTTTCATGGCTTCTGTACTAAAGGGGATGAAAGCGGCAGAGGGGCTGGAATTGGCTGCAAAAGCCTCCGCCATAGCAGTGACAAAACCCGGAGCGCTGGATTCCATACCTAAGCTTGAGGAAGTCATGAGCTTTTGTTTATAAGGGTGCAGGCTTTTTGTAAAGAAAACTTTTTATGGTTAGAATGAAGCTTTCATGTTATCCTGTAAAAAGAAGCTTATAAGGAGGACATAATGTTTAAGTTCTGGGGCGACGGTTCTGAGCTTGCAAAAGCTCTGGTGGAGGGCATAAAGGTACGAAGTACTGAGAACTTTAACTGGACCTTTATTTTCATTCTGGCCGTAGTTTTTTACGTATATTGGACCGAAATACACAAAAAGAATTATGAGGCGGTATTTGCGGGGCTTGCCCTTTATGGTGTCCACTGGCTTTATGAAATTGTCAATGCCATTATCGGTCATTTTTCGGGATATCCGCTCTGGTCTGTAAGCAATGATTCTACGACCTTTGTACTTCTTGTTGGCGTTTGCTGGGAGCTTTCAATGATGTTCTCTCTGGCAGGTATAATATCATTCAAAATGATGCCTCAGGATCGGACTAAACGTTATTTTGCTAAGAATGGGAAAAAAGGTATAAGCTGTAAGCTTGCTGTTGCTATAGAGATGGCTCTGCTTTTCGCTCTATTCGAATCTTTCCTTGCAGGAACCTCCAATCATTCCTTCATATGGGTTTACAAATGGTGGGGTGTTATTCCCGTTTTTATTACAACTTATGTTCCTTTTTTCCTGGCCAGCAACTACGTGCCTGATATGGCTCCTGTAAAAAGGAAGCGTTTCCTTGTAATTCTTTGGGGAACAGTGGCCCTACTCTTGGTTCTTTTAATACCTCTAGGAATAATCTAGAAATAATGCGAATAAAAAGCCCCTGGTGCAGTAATTGGGGGCTTTTAGGATTCTGAAATCTCTCTTCTATTTTCATCAAAAAATGAAGAAAAAGTGTTTGAATGATTATTTATAAAGGTGAAAAAGATATATTTTTAGAGCTTTCAAGTATTGTTTTTAAAAAAAGAGAATTGTATACTATCACAGTTTTTGTTTTTTCCGGATAGCTTGTCTGTTGAAAACGATTCAAATAATAAAAAAAGGAGCAGTAAATGACACGGTATATATTGAAGAGAATTGGCCTTGCCCTTTTAACGGTATTTTTGATTTGTGTTATTACTTTCTTTTTGATGAACGCTATCCCAGGTGGTCCTTTCAATAAAGAAAAAGCCCTTAGTGAAGCGACAATGGAAGCCTTGAATGCACGGTATAATTTGGACAAACCGCTTACGACTCAATTTGCTTTATATATGAAAGGGCTTCTTCATGGGGATTTTGGTGTCAGTCTCAAAAATGGACGTGAAATAAAGGATATAATAGGTGAGTCCTTCCCTATCTCCTGCCGTCTTGGATTGACCGCAGTTTTTATCGCACTCATTCTGGGCACTGTATTTGGCAGTCTGGCTGCCCTTATGCGTAATAAACTCCCTGACCGTATCATTATATTCTTCTCCACCTTGTTTACCGCAGTGCCCAGCTTTGTTCTTGCTACCCTGTTGCTGTTAGTGTTCAGTATTAAGCTGGGGTGGGTTCCTGTCTGGAGTGCCACAGAGACTCACTATACCCTTCCTGTTATAGCCCTTTGTGCATATCCTATGGCATATACTACCCGTCTTGCTAAAACAAGTATGCTGGATGCCCTGAGTCAGGATTACATTCGTACTGCAAAAGCAAAGGGTGTCATGAAATGGAAGGTAATCTTCAAGCATGCACTAAGAAACTCTCTTCTTCCTGTCATTACCTATGCCGGACCAGAAATCGCATATATCATCACAGGTTCAATGGTCGTTGAGACTGTATTTACTGTTGGTGGAATCGGCTCTAAGTTCGTAAGCGCAATTTCAAACAGGGATTACACCATGATTATGGCTACGACTATCTTCTTGGCTACACTTATGGTTGTTGCCAATCTTCTCTGCGATCTGATGTATAAACTGGTCGATCCTCGTATTAAGTATGAGTAGTTTATAAAGGACACGGAAATGGAAAAATTCGATATAAATAGAACACCAAAAAAACGGGCATTAAGCCTTCAGCTTGATTTGTCCAAGTTTGAGAAAGCTACGGAAGAAGAGAAAGCTCAGCAGGATGTGATGAGCGAGAGCACAACCTTTTTCAAGGACGGAATGAGAAAGCTCTTTAAGAATCCTCTTGCAGTAGGAAGTCTTATAGTGCTTGCTTTCATTATTATCCTTATTATCTTTGCACCTCTTATTGTTCCCTATAAATACGAAGAGATTCTTTCAGTAGATGGCAGACGTGACAAGGGAGCCAAGAATCTTGGTCCTTTTGAGTACAGCGTTATGGAACAACAGTATATAGATGAAGGCAATTTCAGGTTTCCCCATATATTCGGAACAGACGAGCAGTGCCGCGATTATTTCATACGTGTCATATACGGAACCCGCGTTTCCCTTATCGTAGGTTTTTTTGCAAGCCTTATCGTTCTTTTGATAGGAATCATCTACGGAAGTATCTCAGGTTATGCGGGAGGCAGGGTAGACCTGATAATGATGCGAATAGTCGATATAATCTACTCGCTGCCTGATATGCTTGTTATCATCCTGCTTTCTGTTGTCCTGCAGAATGTGCTTAAGTTCAGCTCCGATTCAATTTTTGCATCCCTTGGATCCAACATGATTTCCTTGTTCATCGTTTTCGGTCTTTTGTACTGGGTGGGTATGGCCCGCCTTATCAGGGCACAGATTCTTTCCATAAAAGAGAATGAATATATCCTGGCAGCCCGTTCTATCGGTGCAAAACCCAGTCACATCATAAGACACCACATTCTTCCTAACTGTCTTTCTGTCATTATTATTTCTACGGCTCTTCAGATACCATCCGCGATTTTTACAGAAAGTTACCTGAGTTTCGTTGGTTTGGGTGTCCAGGCTCCAATGCCATCATTAGGTTCTCTTGCCAACGCTGCCCGCGGAGGTCTTCAGAGTTATCCTTTCAAGCTGGTTTTCCCAGCTCTTATGATTTGTCTCATTGTATTGAGCCTCAACCTTCTTGGTGATGGTCTCCGTGATGCATTTGACCCAAAACTGAAGAGGTAGCCTTATGAGTGAACATTTATTGAGTGTACAGAATTTACATACATCCTTCAAAACCGATTCAGGAGAAGTTTCTGCTGTCAACGGTATGTCCTTTGATTTGGATAGGGGAGAAATCCTTGGTATAGTCGGTGAGTCCGGTTCTGGAAAAAGTGTTTCCGCCTACTCGATTATGAGGATTCTAGCGGATAATGGTTCTATAAAGAGTGGAAAGATTCTTTATAAGGGAGAGGATATAACTCAGTGGTCCGAAAAAAAGATGGCTACCTTCAGGGGAAGGTGCTGTTCTATAATTTTTCAGGATCCTATGACAAGCCTTAACCCAGTTTTTACTATTGGAAATCAGCTGAAAGAAGCCATAGAGCTTCACACGGATAAAAAAGGAAAGGTCGCTCAGAGCCGTGCTATTGAGATGCTGGAGATGGTTGGAATAAATGAGCCGGAAAAGCGTCTTAAGCAATATCCTCACGAGCTTTCCGGTGGTATGAGACAGCGTGTGATGATAGCAATGGCGCTTGCCTGTGAGCCTGATATCCTTATTGCAGACGAGCCGACCACAGCTCTTGATGTTACTATACAGGCCCAGATTCTTGAGCAGATTCAGAAAATACAGAAGCAGATGGGCATGGCAGTTCTGCTTGTAACCCATGATCTTGGTGTTATCGCTGATATGTGCGACGATATTATCGTAATGTACGGTGGTCGTGTTTGTGAGCGGAGTACTGCGGAAGAAATCTTCTATAATCCCCGTCATGAGTACACAAAAGGTCTTCTAAGATCTATCCCCAATACTAATAATATGGGCAAAAGGCTTGAGCCTATTACCGGTACACCCATAAACATGCTGAACCTTCCAGAAGGATGTTCTTTCTGTGCCCGTTGTGACAAAGCGATGAAAATATGCCTTACAGAAAAGCCTGAGGAGCTTTTCATAAACGAGGAGCATATCGCCGCTTGCTGGATGAATGTAAAGGAAGCTCTTGAAGCAGAGAAAGGAGCCGCAAAATGAATGAACAACTAGTTGAAGTCAAGAATCTTAAGCAGTATTTTCCGGTTCGAGCAGGCTTTAAGACCCTTACCTTAAAGGCGGTAGATGATATTTCCTTCACGATAAATAAGGGAGAGACCTTAGGTCTTGTGGGTGAATCGGGATGTGGGAAGACCACTGCAGGCCGTTCTATCCTCCGCTTGTATGAACCAACAGATGGAAAGGTTCTTTTTGAGGGAACGGAAGTAACAAAAAAGAATATCGGTGAGATGCGCAAGAAGATGCAGATGGTATTCCAGGATCCTTATTCATCTTTGAATCCGCGCATGACTGTTGAGGATATAATCGGTGAGCCTCTGGATGTACACAAAATGTACAGCTCAAAAAAGGAACGTCGCGAAAAAATCCTTGAGCTTATGGGGCTTGTCGGTTTGAATGCTGACCATGCTACCCGCTATGCCCACGAGTTTTCTGGTGGTCAGCGTCAAAGAATCGGTATTGCTCGTGCTTTGGCAGTTAATCCTAAGTTTATAGTTTGTGATGAGCCTGTATCTGCCTTGGATGTCTCAATCCAGGCTCAGGTAATAAATATGTTCGAGGAGCTTCAGAGCAAGCTGGGGGTAGCCTATCTTTTCATTGCTCATGATCTTCTTGTCGTTCAGCATATTTCACAAAGAATAGCAGTAATGTATTTAGGAAAGGTCGTTGAGATTGCTGATGCCGATGAGCTTTGTAATAATCCCCAGCATCCCTATTCCCAGAGCTTGCTTTCGGCAGTTCCTATCCCGGATCCGAAAATACAGCGTGCCCGCCAGCGTATAGTGCTTGAGGGAGATGTTCCAAGTCCCCTCCATATGCCTACGGGATGTCCTTTCAGGACACGTTGCCAGTATGCTACAGAGCATTGCAGCAAAGAATGTCCTCCTCTTACCGACAGGGGTAACGGCCGGCAGATGGCATGCTGGAATAAATAATTTTGTAAAAAACATCGTTTTTTGATTTTACGATGTTTTCAATACTTTATAAGGAGAAATGGAATGAAAAAGATTATTTCATTGGTGCTCGTTGTAATGATGTGTTTCTGCGTATTCGCAGGAGGAAGAAAAGAAACATCAACAACAACTGCTGTAAAGGTAGTTCCGGCAGAAGAATTGGTTAGCAAATCACTTATTGACCCCGTAAAGGACTGGGCCAAATATGATGCTATGGTTAAGCAGATTAAGTCAGAGACAGATTATGCAAAACGTACACAGCTTATGCATGAGGCTGAGGATGTCCTTATGGCTAACTACTGTGTAGTTCCTTTGTACTACTATAATGATATCTATATGCAGAAGCCTTACGTTTCAGGACTTTTTGCAAATGCTTTCGCAACAAAGTTCTTTATGTATGGAAAGATGAGCAATGGTGCTAAAACACTTCGCATCAACCTTGCTTCTGAGCCAGATTATCTTGATCCAGCTCTGAACTCTTCTGTTGACGGTGCTTGTCTTGCTGCCAACTCTTTCAGCGGACTTTATACATACAATGCTGAGGGAAAGACAGTTCCTGCTTGTGCAGAAGGCTACAATGTTTCTGCAGATGGACTTACATATACAGTTACTCTTAAGAAGGGTCTTAAGTGGTCAGATGGTTCTGCTCTTACAGCAGCTGACTTTGAGTATTCCTGGAAACGTGCTACAGCTCCTGAGACAGCAGCTGACTATGAGTATATGTTCAGCGGATTCGATGGTTATGATGATGGAGCTATCAACGTAAAGGCTACAAATGATACTACATTGGTATTCGTTCTTTCTGCACCTTGTGCATATATCGAAGACCTTATGGCTTTCCCGACCTTCTATCCTGTTTGCAAAGCTTATGTAGAGGCTAACTCAACAGCAGATCAGCCAGGAGCATGGTGCACAGAAGCTGGCTTCGTTTCTAACGGTGCTTATGTTTGTACAGAATGGAAACATGATGTTTCTATGACATACAAGAAGAATCCATACTGGTTCAATGCAGACCAAGTAACAATCGAAACTCTCGAGTTCATGCTTTCTGCAGATGATACAGCTATTTTCGCAGCTTATAATGCTGGAAACCTCGATTTTGCTGATGCTGTTCCTACAGACGAGATTGCAAAGCTTCTTGCTGACAAGAACGAAGAGTTCCATATCGTTGATGAGCTTGGTACATACTATGCTGCATTCAACTGCAAGAGCAAGCTTTTCGAGGGAAAAACAACAGCTCAGGCTGCTTGTATGCGCGAGGCTTTCTCTATCCTGATTGACCGTGAGTACATCTGTGAGAATATCGGACAGACAGGACAGGTTGCTGCTAACGCTTTCATTCCTCTTGGAATGGCAGACGGTAACGGTGGAATCTTCAAGTCAGATGCAACAAAAGAAGGATATTTTGATCCTTATGCAATCAACAATGATCCTAAAGGAACTACAGACAGAGCTCGTACTCTTCTTGCAGCTGCCGGATACAAATTCGATGCAGAAGGAAAGCTTTCTGCTGAGACACCTATCGAAATCGAGTATCTTACAAACCAGAGCTCAGGACACATCGCTGTTGCTGAGTCAATGCAGCAGGATCTTGCCGCTGTAGGTATCAAGATGACGATTCAGGTTCAGGACTGGAACGTATTCCTTCAGGAGCGCAAGCAGGGTAACTTCGACTTCGCTCGCGAGGGTTGGATTGCTGACTTCAATGACCCGATCAACATGCTTGAGATGTGGACAACAGAATCTGGTAACAACGACTGCCAGTATGGCCGCTAATCCAAAGTTATAAGTCATAAAAGCGTATACCTGCTTTGAAAGTATAAGCAGGTTGCGCTTATGAAAAAGGCTGCCAAGAACGATTGCGACAAAGCATTATGTTCATAAGGCAGCCCTTTTTTTATTGGTTCAAGCTTAGGCTTTTATTCCTTGTATTGCTATATCAAGCCCGGCTATAAGTTCATTGACATCAGCTTGGTTCAATACGGCAAGTCTGAAAATCGCTGATTGGATAAGTCCGTAAAAAAGCTCATTTGTCGCTTTTACGTCAATGGGTCTGAATTCACCGGAATTGATACCTTCTATAAGAATCCATGAAAGAAGATGGCGGAGTCTCAAAACTCGTCTTCTGACCCTTTCTCCCGCATCTTTTCCGGATTTTTGAATTTGTAATAGATATGTGAGAATAACATTGAATAGTTTTCTGTTTTCTTCACATTTATGGAGAATCATCACCATGATTTCTTTGAGCTTCACGGAGTCTGTCATGTCTTTAGATTCGATGATGGTACGTAACCCTTTTTCAATACCAGCGGTAAGTTGTTTTATACTGCAAAGGAATATCTCCCTTTTGTTCTTGAAATATATATACAAAGTGGTACGTGTGATTCCGCATCTGTCAGCGATTTTTTGGAAGGTTACGTCCTCATAACCTTCTTCTACAAAGATATCCAAAGATTTTTCAAGTATTTCATATTTTCTTTTCTCATGCTCAACTATTATGGCCATAACAACTCCTTTTTAAATGTCACAAGTCTTGTCGAACTACAAAAATCTATTTATTTCTTGTACATATAAAATTTAGTATCTAGGTTTCCACATTTTATATCTTTTACAGATGAGGCATCTTTTCCTATGCTGTTCTCAAAATTTCCATGGGGTGTGATAAAACCGAAATCCCATCCCGGGAAAGCGTCAAATAATTCGGACATTTCCCGGTAGAGAGCATTTGCTTGGGCTGCGTCTCCAAGTCTTTCTCCGTAAGGAGGGTTGCTTAATAGAAGTCCTTTGTCATAAGGAGCCGTCAGCTCCATGAAATCGGCCTGCTCAAAGTCAGGTCGTTGTATACGGGCATCACTGCCGATAAGTTGAAGGGCACGACCAGCTGTTACACAGGCATGTTCTGCATTCAGCCGGGCTCTTTCTATAGCATCTGGATCTATATCTGTTCCTGTAATGCGTGCCTCGCATTCTGGTCTGATTTTTGCAGCTTCTTGTTTTTTTATCTCTACGGCCTTTTCTTGATTGAAAATAGGCAGATTCTCAAGGGCGAAGTGTCTGCCGAATCCAGGAGCCACATTATAAGCATATAAGGCTGTCTCTATGGGAATAGTTCCTGAACCACAGAAGGCATCGTGAAGAGGAGTTTTCCTGCGCCAGCACATAAGCTGAAGGAGTACCGCTGCGGTGGTCTCTCTTAGAGGAGCTGTGCCTCCGCTAGTACGATAACCACGTTTGTTCAGCGGATCTCCGGAAAGATCCAGGAGGAGAGTGACTTCGTCTTTTTCTATATATACACGGACATCCGATTGAAAACCTGTTTCAGGTAACACTTCCATGTGCCAAACGGAACCAAGCTTTTTATATATGGCTTTATGGACCATTCCCTGGACGCTATGCTCAGAGGAAAGTTTGCTTCTGTGAGTCCTTACTTTATCAATTACTACACGGGAATCTTTTTTGAAATAATCTTGCCAGGGAAAAGCTTTAACACCGTCAAAAAGGTCGTCAAAATTCTCTGCATGAAAGGTACCTGTATTTAGATAGACACGGTCTGCTGTTCGTAAGCAAAGATTTGCTCTGAACATACCGTTTTCGTCGCATGTGAAGTTTACACGGCCGGGAGCGTTTCCACATGGCTTGTAGCCGAGCATTTTAATCTCGTTGGCAAGAACTTTCTCTGCTCCTATAGCGCACAAAGCTGTCAATATTAACATGGTGACAGAATAACATTTTTTATAATTATGTGCAAATAATTTAAAGTGCTATTCCACGCATATCGGCGAGTGTTGTATATCCTTTTCTCTGCATAAAAAGCCTTATACCGGATATGATTTCTTCCATGCAGGAAGGGTTCGAGAAGGTTGCTGTTCCCACCTGTACTGCATGAGCCCCTGCCATAATAAACTCAACCGCATCTTGCCAGGTTTGTATTCCGCCAAGACCGATAACGGGAATCTGTTTGTTTTCTGGCAGCTTTTTCATGGAGCGACATAAATCATAGACCATACGAAGTGCAATAGGTTTTATGGCCGGACCTGAATAGCCTGCATGAATGTTCGCGAAAACAGGGCGTGCCCGTTCTATATCGATGGAGGTTGCTTGGAAAGTGTTCACAAGACTTATGGCATCTGCACCAGCTTCCCTGACTGCATCTGCGACGGCAAGCAAATCCGGAGCATTAGGTGAAAGCTTGACCACAAGTGGCTTTTTTGTTTCTCGCCGTACAGCTGCTGTGACTTCTGCTGCCGTCGCCGGGTTGAGACCGAATGCCATTCCACCTGCCTTTACGTTAGGGCAGGAAATATTAAGCTCTATCATAGGAAGTGTGGTTTTGTCCAAAAGAGAAGCGCCTTGTGTGTATGTGTCGAGTGAAGAACCGGAAAGATTGGCTAAGATTACGGTATTGAATTTTTGCATTTCAGGAAGTTCGTTCTCTATAAAATGGCGGATTCCTGGATTTTCAAGCCCGATCGAGTTTATAAGACCGCCTGTAGTTTCAACAAGGCGGCTGCCTGGATTTCCGGCACGTGCTTCGAGGGTAAGTCCTTTGGAGCATATGCCTCCGAGGGCATTTACATCGATGAGGGATGAGTATTCGCTTCCGTAACCGAAGGTACCGGAGGCAGCAATAACTGGGTTTTTAAGCTTAACACCGCAGATGTCAACAGAAAGGTCTGGTTTTGTGACGGTGTGCGGTGCTTTCTCTGAGTGAGTTTGAGGCTTTGTGGGCATTATTGCCCTTGGATCAGCTGAATTAGGCGCGTTACTTTTCGTAGGTTTCCTCTCTGGGAAAACAAGGATTTCACCGGGGAATACAGGTCCGTCCTTACAGCATCTTCGGTTGCCTTCTGTAGTTGGAATAGTACAGCCCAGGCAGGCTCCCACTCCGCAAGCCATACGGGCTTCCATACTTAAATAGCATTTAATGCCGGCTTCGCCACAGACTTTCTGTACATAGGCCAGCATGGGTTCTGGACCACAAGCATAAACACAAGTGTAACCCTTATCTTTTATGGTATTGGCTGTAAAAACATCGGGCAACATTCCCTTTATGCCCTGGGTCCCGTCATCTGTGGTTATAACAAGGGATTTTGCTTTTACTCCCTCCAAGCCATAAGACTTGCTTCTGAAGCACGCGTAAAAATCATAGGTCTTTTCTGTGAGTGTTGAGGCGAAGCCTGCGACTGGTGCTACGCCTATTCCGCCTCCGATAATGGCAGAGAAGCCCTCTGATTCGGGGAATGTGTTACCCAAAGCACCTATGACGGAAACGGAATCGCCGAGGCGTAAAGCGCAAAGTTCTTTTGTGCCTTGGCCTTTTTCCATAATAAGAAAGTGGATTTTTGCGGTCACTCCAGAGCAAGCTGCCTGCCCAGCACAAGGGGTTTTATCCGGTTGCCCTGCATCAAACTCAGCTTTCGCGGATGCAGAGGAATGTTCTGTCGAAAGGGATTCAACTTTATAAACACTAATGGGACGCGAAAGCAAAACCTGCGAAGGGATGGCTTTCAGCATGTAAAATTGCCCGGGTGATGCAAGGCATCCCGCGAGCTTCGTGGATTTTGCCGACTCTCCGCTCTTGGTAACTTCTGTGAGCGAAAAGTCATTTTGCACTTCCAAAACAAGGTGAAAGATTCCCTGGACCACAGTCGTCAAGCTTGATACCTTGCCTACAAAGGCTGTTGGAAGTGCTTTCCCATCGCAGGAAGTGTTCTTGCTGTCGGCTTTCATATATAAAACCTCCGAAAACGCGCATAAGCTAAAAATCGAACAAAAAACTTGTGTATAAAAATGATGTGCCAGAAAAGGTAGAAATCACAAGATGTTGAAGGTGTTTTTCAGATCCTTCATGGATTTTTCAGCTGCTTCGGCAGCTGCCCCGACAATATCATCCATTGTAAGAAGTCCTGCATCCTTTTTTTCTGCAAGCTTTTCTGACTTTTTCCAAGCGCAAAGAATTCCTCGGGAAGAGTTTACCGTTCCTCCTGCTTTTGTAAGCAAAGTGGCGGCCACGCGGGCAGCTCCACCCTGAGCCCCGTAGCCAGGAATCAGGAAAAATATCGGGCTATAGGTCTGCCTAAGCTGCAGGGCATCCGATTCTTCCGTACATCCTACAACGGCTCCCACAGGAGAACATCCGTCGTAACCCTCAGAACCAAATCCAAAACGCTCTGCAATCTTAAGAAGCTGCTGTCCTACACGGTCAAGAACAGCCCCTCCGGAAGCTAGTTCCTGCTTTTCGATATCCGTCATCCCTGGGTTTGAGGTACGCAAAAGGACGAAAATGCCTTTCCCAGCTTTTTCTGAATATTCGATGAAGGGTTCAAGGGTATCAAATCCCATATACGGATTAATCGTAATTATATCAGTTTCAAAATCACCAGAAAAATGAGCCCTTGCGTAGGCTTTTGCGGTGTCCGCAATATCGCCGCGTTTTATATCTGAAATAACTGGAATTCCGGCTGTCCGTAAAGTTTTCAAGGTTTTGGCGTAAGCTTCAAGTCCAGAAAGCCCCATAGCCTCGTAATAAGCTATTTGAACCTTGAAGCAACCGGCGTATTTTCCTGCACTTGCAATAATAGCGTCATTATAAGCAAGAACAGCCTCAGCCGGGGAAGAGAATTTCCCTGCCACTGACTGAGGGATATATGATACATCCGTATCAAGACCAATACAAAGAGGGCTCTTTTCCCTGCACACCGACTGCAGCCGGCTCATTTCATTTTCTGCTTTCATGGGCGAAGTATAACACAAAAGGGCATTATTAGACCACAGGAATTGATCGAATAGGAAACTGTGAAAATTTCACAGAATTTTATGTATAAAATCACAGCTTTTTTTGCATGAATACTAATTACAAACCGTGAGTTTTTGGAGATAATGTAAATAATAAAGGAGAGTTGAAGAAGGTTTAAGATTATGCTTTTTAAAAATTCCTCTTTATCTGATATAATTATTCGCATGCCGAAACTGTTAAGAACCATAATTTTGTGTATTATAGCGTTGGTTTTGAATATCATATTCAGAATCCTTTTTTACAACATATTAAAAATTCCTTTGTTTTTTGACACCATATTTACTGTGGCAACAGTGTTCTATTTGGGCTTGGTACCTGCGCTATGTGTTTCCCTCAGTTATAATATTATAAATGGTTTAGAATGGCTCTTTAAAAATGGGGTTTCTGACCCGTTTATCTTTTTTTATTCGATTTGCGGTGTTCTCATAGTAATTTCTACATGGATTTTTGCCCGCAAAAAAGCAGAATTCAAAGTATCAAAGACAATAACATTTTTGTATTTGTTGCTTATAACTCTTTTTTCATCATTCTGTACTATAATCTCTAGCGGAATAATCGACTATTTCCATTATATTTTTTATGACGTACCGGATGTGATGAATCCTATCAAAACTTTTACTGAATCTTTCGTTCAGCAACGTTTTTCTTTGCTTATGGCCTGCATACTTTCGCAAATTCCTATCTCATTCTTAGATAGGCTTATCACAACTTTCGCTGGCTACGGCATATATCGGCTTGTAGAACGTTTTATAGACAAAAAGAAAATATGACAGACGCACAGAAAATAATCGAACTTGAAAGTATAGTTCATAAATATATAAACTTTTTTATCTTTTTTGACATCGTTTTCTTTGTTTTGATTTTCATTGGAATTGTTCTTTTAATCCGATTCTTGAAATCAAAGAAAAACTTGAAAAGTTCGAATGAATATATTCTATATACTATTCAAGGGCAGGAAGCAGAAAGGGCGCACATTGCGCGAGAGCTTCACGACACTGTTGCGCAGGATTTGCGTTATTGCCGGAATCTTCTGCAAAAAAAGGATGCGCATGAAAATATGCGTCAGGTGGTATCAATACTTGAAAAAACCTTGACGGAAGTCAGGCAAATAAGCTACAACCTTTCGCCTACAGATATAACTAAAAAAGATATTAAGGCGAGCCTTGTCAATCTTTGCACATCAATGACAGAGGTAAGCGGAATTTCTTTTAGGATATCCATACCGGATGGAACAAAAACATCATTTTTAACAGAAAGCGATGTGCTTAATCTTTACAGGATTGTCCAGGAATCGTTTACAAACGTTATAAAACATGCGAACGCAACTGAAGTCGTAACTCTATTGAGAAACGAAACAGAGAACGAGAAAAGCGGACTTTACATTTTTATAAGTGATGATGGCTGTGGATTTGATGTAGATATAAAAAATTATGGAGATTCAACGCATTTCGGACTTATCGGTATGAGAAAACGGAGTCAGCTTATCGGCGCAGATCTTTCTATTTCATCCAAACAAGGAGAGGGAACTCAGATTTCAATTTATAAAGCATTTAAAAATACAGATGCTATACAAGCGTATGGAGGAATATAAAATATGCATCATGAAATTACTTTTTTCGTAGTTGAAGATCATACTCTTACGAACAGAGGTATACGGCAGCTTCTTTTGGAACGAGAGGGGATGTCGTGTATAGGATACGCACACACAAAGGAAGAGACCCTTAAAAAGTTTTCGGAGCTGTTTGAAAGCGGAACCCTACCGGATATTTTGACGCTGGATTTGGTTCTTGGTGATGAAAGCGGAATTGACGTGCTTCGTGAGATTAAATTGAAGTATCCCTCCGTAAAAGTTGTGGTATATTCTATGTATTCAAAGCCGGGTGTTGTGTCTCTTTCTATTGAAAACGGAGCAGATGGTTTTGTGCTAAAATCTGCACCGGAGTGCGAACTTTTTACAGCGATAGATAAAATTCTAAATGGTGAAAGCTATGTGCAACCGAATTTAATTTCTCCTCTTTTGACATATAAAACGGTTTTTGACGGTCTTACGAAACAGGAACAGATAATTTTCAAAAGGATTATTGAGCGGAAATCGAATCAGGAAATCATAAAAGAGCTGAATATAGTAAACCGCTCCCTTGATAACTATCTTTCAAGGATTTACATGAAAACGGGTTGCAAAAACCATGAGGAATTGATTATGAAGTTTGGAGAATAGATGTAGCCTAGGTGTCGGGAGAGGTATTATTTATAGTCAGGTTCTTT
>JAILBN010000080.1 GCA_024680915.1 Treponemataceae bacterium
AGACCGTTGCAGGCAAGAAAAAGGCTTAAGGTGGAGGTAAAGTAACGTGGCAACCGTAAAAAAACGGAAAGAAAAGAAAAGCGTATACGAAGGTAACGTGTATATTCAGGCGACGTTTAACAATACGATCGTAACTATTACTGATTTGAAAGGAAATGCTCTTTCTTGGGCATCTTCCGGTGGTCTTGGTTTCCGCGGAGCAAAGAAATCAACTCCGTTCGCGGCACAGACAGTAGCAGAGACAGCTGTTCAGAAGGCTGTAAGCTATGGTCTTAGAGAAGTACATGTGTATGTAAAGGGACCAGGTGTAGGACGTGAGTCTGCTGTTCGTTCTTTGGGCGCACTCGGGCTTAAAGTTCGTTCTATCTCTGATGTAACACCTATCCCACACAACGGATGTCGTCCTAGAAAGACACGCCGCATGTAATTAAGGAGAACTTGACGTATGGCAAGATATACAGGTCCTGTTTGCAGGCTTTGCAGAACAGAACAGAAAAAGCTTTTTCTTAAGGGAGAGCGTTGCAAGAGCGATAAGTGCCCGTTGAACAAAAAACGTGGTGCTCCTGGAAAGGATCCTAAGGGAAGAGCTGGAAAACGCAGTGAATACGGTCTTCAGCTTCGTGAGAAACAGAAGCTTAAGAGAACTTATGGAATGCTCGAAAAACAGTTCAGACTTACATTTGATAGAGCTCTTCGTATGCCTGGAATTACAGGTGAGAACCTTATTCAGCTTCTTGAAAGCAGGCTTGACAATGTCGTGTTCAGAATGCACTTGGCATCAAGCAGGAGTCAGGCTCGTCAGTTGGTAAGTCATGGACATTTTACAGTTAATGGCAAGCCTGTTAATATCCCAAGCTATGAGATTAAACCTGGCGATGTTATTGAAGTAAAAGAAAAAAGCAAGAAAATGATTGCAATTATGGATGCTTTGAAAGAGGTATCAAAATCAGGGAACTATCCTTGGATTAATCTTGATATCGACACAGAGAAAGGTACATTCGTATCTTATCCTGAACGTTCAGCAATTGTTGATCTTGCCGATGTTAAAGAGCAGCTCGTAGTTGAGCTTTATTCAAGGTAGGAGTTCAAATGGCTCGCAAAAATCTGCTTAAAGGATTCAAGAAGGTAACTGAAACGCATTTTGAGCATGTAGAGACAAATCCTAACTATGGTAAATTCATTGCTTATCCATTTGAGACAGGCTTTGGAACTACATTAGGTAATACACTGCGCAGAATCTTATTGTCATCTATTCAGGGATATGCTATTACCTCTGTGCGTATCACATCATATGATGCAGATGGAATTCCGCATGTAATTTCAAGTGAATTTGAGACAATTCCGAATGTTGTTGAAGATGCTCTTGAGGTTCTGAATAGTATAAAACAGATTCGTTTGCGGCTTCCTGAGGATGTTGAGCAGGAAACATTCCTATTCGAATTCAAAGGACCTGGGAAAGTAACAAGTGACATGTTTGACCGGGGTGAACAGCTTGAGATCATGACAAAGGATCTGCATCTTTTCACAATGATGGAAGGTGCTCATCTTGAGTTTGAGATTCAGGTTGACTTTGGTCGTGGTTATGTTCCTGCAGAAGTGAATGAGCATTACATCGAGATTGTTGGTACAATCCCCCTTGATGCAATTTTTACTCCTATTCCCAGGGTAAAGTATTCTATTGAACCGTGCCGAGTCGGACAGCGTAACGACTATGACAAACTAGTTATTGAGATTTGGACGGATGGAACGGTTTCTCCAGAAGATGCGCTTTCTGAAGCTGCAAAAATAGCCAAAGATTATTTCTCTATTTTTGTGAACTTTACAGAAAACGAAATCGGACATGGTGATGATCTGAATGAAGGCGATGAAAGAGTCCGTCAGATTTTGAACACACCTGTTGAGGAGCTTGAGCTTTCTGTTCGGTCTTCAAATTGTCTTAAAAATGCAAATATCCGTACAATCGGAGAATTGACAAAGAAGACAGAAGAAGATATAGCCAAAACTCGTAATTTTGGTAAAAAGAGTCTGACAGAAATCAAGGAAAAGCTTCTTGAATGGAATCTTAACCTAGGTATGACAGACTACAGTCATTTGAAGAATGCTGTCAATTTCTCAAAGCATAAGGAAGAATCAGATGAATCATAAAATGGGTTTTAATCCCCTTTCACGTACAACGGCACATCGCCGTGCAATGTTACGGAATATGGTAACATCGCTTTTCAGATATGAAAGAATTACTACAACAAAAGCTAAGGCTCTTGAAGTAAGGAGATTCGCTGAAAAGCTTATTACACGCGGTAAGGTTGATTCAGTTCATAACCGCAGACAGGCTGCAAGATTTATTCAGGATGAGATTATTCTTGCAAAGCTTTTCAAGGATATTGGTCCAAGAATGCAGGATCGTAATGGTGGATATACACGTATAATGAAACTTGGTTTCCGCCAGGGAGATGCTGCTGATATGGCAATCCTTGAGCTTGTTGATTACAAGCTTGATACTGGGAAATCTTCAGACAAGAAAGCTGAAAAAGCAAAGAAGGATGATACTGCTGCTTCAACTGCTGAGAAAACGCCTGCTAAGAAGGCTTCTGCAAAGAAGGCTGCTGGTACATCTGCAAAAAAGGCTAGTGGAACAGCTGCTAAGAAACCTGCTGCAAAGAAAACTGCCAAGGCTGCTCCTGCAAAAGAAGAGTCAGCTCCAGCTGAAAACAAGGAGTAAACCATGTCAAAAGCACATCGTGGAAAAGGTATTCGTGAGCTGCCTGCTCATGGACGTGGAACTTGCGCACGCTGTAAGAAAGAGAACATTAAGGTTCTGTATGAAACAGAACTTGATGGTGCCAAGGTTAAAATCTGCAAATTTTGCAATGCTGCATTGAAGAACAGTAAATAATGCAGTGTTCTGTATGTATCGTTTAACGATACCTAAGCCGCTCACAAACGATAAGATCGGGGTTGGGCGGCTTTATTTTTTATCATAGAATTCCTATTTATTCCTTTATAAAAGGCTTTGTCCAAAATTGATTTTTTTATCAATTAAGAAAAAATATTTAAAAATAATTCAGAAATTAAATATATATTAAGTAGACATAATAATTCATTATAAGTATAATTCTCTTAGTTAAAGACTTGTGCAGTTGTTAAAGAACTTGCAATAAATGCCGCAATAATACGGATATGCTTGATTATCACTGCCTGGATACTTTATAGGAGGTATTACTATGAAAAAGTTGCTTGTTGTTTGTGTTTTTGCATTACTTTTGGTTTCAATGGTTTTTGCTGGTGGAAAGAAAGAAGATGAGAATACGATTAAAATTGGTGGTATAGCTCCTCTTTCTGGTTCTGTAGCAGTTTACGGTGTTGAATGTACAAATGGTGTGAACCTTGCAGTGGACGAGATTAATGCTGCTGGTGGCATCAATGGAAAAATGATCGTTTATATCGCAGAGGATGATGAGGGTGACCCTGCTAAGTCTGTGAACGCTTACAAAAAACTTACGACACAGGATGGGATCCGTATGGTTATCGGATCTCTTACATCTGGTTGTACAATCGCATTGACTTCATCTGCTCAGGCTCAGGGAGTAATTCAGATTGCTCCGGCTGCGACCGCAGAGGCTGTTACTGATGCTGGAAATTATATTTTCAGAACTTGTTTTATCGATCCTTTCCAGGGAAGCATCGGTGGAAAGTTTGCTTCAGAGAATTTGAAAACAAAGAAAGCTGCTATCCTCTATGATATTGGAAATGATTATTCTGTAGGTCTTCAGGAAAACTTCATAAAGGAATTCACCAAGAATGGCGGAGAGATTGTTGCTAATGAATCATACATCACCGGTGACAAAGACTTTAATGCTCAGCTTACAAAAATCAAGGCTGCTAATCCTGATGTCGTTTATCTTCCAGACTATTATGGAACAGTTGCTCTTATTGCCAAGCAGCTCCGTAACCAGGGAATTATGACTCCTATTATCGGTGCTGACGGTTGGGATGGTCTTACAGACAATGCTGGAGAGGAGGTTCTTAACGGTTTTTATTCTAATCACTATGCAGCAGACTCCAGTGACCCTGCTGTACAGGCTTTTGTAAAGAACTTCAAGGCAAAATATAATAAGGAGCCTAACTCCTTCGCAGCTCTCGGTTATGATTCAATGTACCTCCTTAAAGATGCTATCCTTAAGGCCGGAACTACAGATACTAAGGCAGTCCGTGATGCCCTTGAGAAGATTGATGCGGATTACGTTACAGGACATATCAAGTTTGACGAGAAACATAATCCTGTTAAATCTGCTGTAATGATCGAGCTTGTTAAGAATGCTGATGGAAAACTTGAAGCAGTATATAATGCGACAGTAACATTGGATTAATCCGACACTTGTTCTTTTAGGACACTTGTTTATGTAGGAGGATGTTTCTGCGGAGACATCCTCTTTTTTTTTATAAAGTTTTATTGTAATATCTTTGTCTGTAGTGGCTTTGTAACATTGCTATGTTATAAATGCCTGATTATTGGAGGATACGTTGGATACATTTTTAAAACAGCTTATCAATGGTTTATCTTTAGGCAGTATCTACGCTTTGATCGCTCTTGGTTACACAATGGTTTACGGCATTGTAAAACTGATTAACTTTGCTCATGGTGATGTTATGATGATAGGCGCATATACCGGTTATTTTGTACTGAAGGCTTTTGGAGCGACTCCTTTCGGTCTTTTTATGGCTTTTATCGGCTCTATGGTAATGTGTGCGATATTGAGCTTGATTATTGAACGTTGTGCTTACAGACCCTTGAGAAATGCTCCCCGCTTGAATTCTTTGATTACTGCCATCGCAGTAGAGCTTATATTGCAGAATCTTATGCGTGTTCTGCCTTTTGTCGGCCCAAACCCTAGGGAATTCCCTACGATGCCGGCTAAAGTTTTCACATTGAGGACTCTTTCTTATCCAGAGGGGCTTATTTCAATATCAAATATTCAGCTTATTGTTATCATCGCGTCAGCGGTGCTCATGATCGTGCTTAACTATATAATCAATTATACAAAGACAGGGAAGGCCATGCGTGCCGTTAGTCATGATATGGGAGCATCTTCTTTGATGGGTGTCTCTGTCAACAGGACAATCGCCATAACCTTCGTTATAGGGTCTGTTCTTGCAGGTGCCGGAGGAGTGCTTTATGCCTCTGCATACCCTCAGATTGATCCGACTATGGGTTATATTCCGGGCTTAAAGGCATTCGTTGCTGCTGTTCTTGGCGGTATAGGTTCTGTTCCTGGCGCGATGATAGGCGGTGTAATGTTGGGTATTATAGAGACTATGGCAAAAGCCTATCTGTCATCTCAATATGCGGATGCAATATCCTACAGCATTTTGATTATCATTCTGCTTGTTAAACCAGCAGGTTTATTGGGCAAGAAAACAAGTGTAAAGGTTTGACGGGGGATAAAAAATGAAAAACAAAGTTTTCCGAAATATGCTTATTCCTGGCGTTATAGCCGTACTTGCTGTTGTTCTGCCGGCTTTGCTGATTGAAATGAATATTATTGACGGTTATTCAGCTCAGATTATAACTTTAGGTGGAATAAACGCAATAATGGCGATTTCCGTTAATGTGATAAGCGGAATAACAGGTCAGCTGTCTTTGGGTCAAGCCGGCTTCCAGGCTTTGGGTGCTTATTCCGTAGTACTGCTTACTGCAAATTGCAATATCCCACTTCCTGTCAGTATTATTATTGCTGGTCTCATCGCTGCTTTCTTCGGTTTCCTTATTGGTTTCCCGACTTTGAAGCTGGAGGGAGATTACCTTGCGATAGTGACTCTGGCCTTTGGTGAGATAATAAGAATCTTCCTGGTCAACTTGAAGGATCTTACGGGAGGACCTAACGGTAAGCAGTTCAGTACTGTCTTTACCACATCCCTGGATCATGGAGCTATGATTTCTTATTTGTCTATAATAGGACTTCTAGTACTGATAATAATCCTTCTCCAGAATTTCCTGCGTTCTACATATGGCCGTGCTATTTTGGCTGTACGTGAGGATTCTATCGCTGCTGCTTCCAATGGAGTTGGAGTTTTCAAATATAAGATGACAGGCTTCGTTATCGCTTCTTTTATAGCTGGTATAGGTGGTGCTCTTTATGCTCCGTTTATCGGCTTTATAAAGCCAGATTTGGCATCCTTCAATAACTCCATCAATCATTTGATCTATGTCGTACTTGGGGGAATGGGCTCTATAACCGGCTCTGTGGTGGCGGCTTTCGTCCTGACAATTCTTCAGGAGGTGTTGAGATTCCTTAAGGATTACAGGCTTTTGATTTATCCTTTGATTCTTATTTTTGTCATGCTCTTCCGCCCTCAAGGACTTCTTGGAATGAAGGAGCTTTCTTTTGTAAAGGCTTGGGATAAACTTATGGGATTGCTTAAAAAGAAACCTGCTGGAAAAAAAGTTTCAAAGGAGGGTGGTGATGAGTAAAGATGATAACCTCCTTATGAAGGTAAATAATATATCAATAGTTTTTGGCGGCTTATGTGCTGTAAGCGGTTTTTCTTGTGATATAAAGAAAGGTGAGCTTCTTGGTCTGATCGGACCTAATGGTGCTGGAAAAACAACTGTATTCAATATGCTTTCTGGCATTTATAAGCCTACGGATGGACAGATTACCTTTACTGACAGGAAGGGAATGCTTCACATTCTGGGAAAGAAAAGTCCTGCGGCCCTGAATAAGATAGGAATAGCCAGGACCTTTCAGAACATACGGCTTTTCAATAACCTGACAGTTGCTGACAATATACGTATCGCCCTTCATGCTGACAGGAAGGTTAATCCCCTTGATGTTCTGTTCAGAACACCAAAATTCAGACGGGATGAACAAAAAATGACTAATAAGGTGCATGATTTGCTTTCCTTGTTCAAAATGGATGATTCGTATGACGAGCTGGCGAAAAATCTCCCTTATGGAAAACAGCGAAAATTGGAGATTGCCAGGGCGCTTGCCGCGAATCCTCTCTTCCTTTTGCTTGACGAACCTGCTGCTGGTATGAACCCTCAGGAAACTGATGAGCTGATGAAGCTTATAGCACTTATAAGAAAGGAATTTGACCTCACTATTCTCCTTATTGAGCATGATATGCATCTTGTTATGGGAATATGTGAGCGAATTGTTGTTCTTGACTATGGTCGTAAGATTGCAGAGGGGAGCCCCGAGGAGATACAGAAGAATCCTGAGGTTATAAAGGCTTATCTAGGAGAGGAGGCTGCGAACTTATGAGTACTTTGCTTAATGTTGATAATCTTACTGTGCATTATGGGGCAATTCAGGCTCTTAGGGGAATATCTTTTTCTGTAGATGAGGGTGAAATAATAACCTTGATAGGCTCCAACGGGGCAGGAAAGACTACCACGCTGCATGCTATCTCTAATATAATCAAGAAAACTTCTGGAAGTGTCACTTTTCAGGGGCAGGACATAACATCCATCGGTGCGGATACTATAGTCCGGACTGGTCTGATTCAAGTGCCTGAGGGGCGGAGAATTTTTTCAAATCTTACCGTGCGCGAGAATCTTGAGATGGGTGCCTATACAAGAAAAGATAAAGCTGGAATCAAGGATGACATGGAGAATGTCTTCGAGCTTTTCCCTCGTATGAAAGAAAGACTGAGACAGCTTGCCGGCACGCTTTCCGGAGGAGAACAGCAGATGCTTGCAATGGGGCGGGCATTGATGGCGCGGCCGAAGCTGCTGTTGCTCGATGAACCGTCTATGGGTCTTGCGCCGATTCTTGTTGACGAGATTTTTTCCATAATCCAGAGGATAAATAAGGACGGAACCACAATACTGCTTGTTGAGCAGAATGCCTTCAAGGCTTTGTCTATAGCAGACCGGGCTTATATCCTTGAGACTGGAGCTATAGTAAAGACAGGTGCTGCGTCTGATCTTATTTCTGATGACTCTGTAAGAAGTGCATACTTGGGCGGCTGACGTTTTGCTGATTGCCTTTGGTCGCCTAAACCTGCATAGCGCGGTGGTTCTGGGCGGCTGACAGTAGTCAGGAACTAGGTAAAAAACTTGACGGGACGAACTTTCGTGGTATACTTAAAAAGAACAGGCAGTATGTTTGCTGTTGTATCCTGGGTGTGAGTGCTGCTGCACTTTGAGCTTGGGTATGATTCTTAGCTTTGTCACGGATTGTGCGAAGTTTGTTTGTTGGAGGAAATATGATAGTTGCAAGTGTAATGAAAAGAAATCCTGTTTTTGTTCGTCCTGATGTTTCTTTGACAGACGCAAAAGCTCTTATGGAAAAAGAGAAAATCGGCAAGCTTCCGGTTCTTGATAAAAACGACCGCCTTGTGGGAATCCTCACAAGAAAAGATTTGGCAAAGGCAAGCCCTTCTGATGCAACGACTCTGGATATCTTTGAGATAGGATACCTTCTTTCTAAGCTGAAAGTTGAGAAAATAATGACGAAGAATGTCGTCGCCGTTCAGGAGAATGAAGTCATAGAAGAAGCAGCTCGAATAATGTCCGATAATGATGTGGGATGTCTTCCTATATTAAAGGGTGATCTTCTTGTAGGTATAATAACAGAGAGTGATTTGTTCAGAGAATTCGTCGATGTGTTCGGTGCCAGATACAATGGGATCCGTATTACGGCTATATTGAATGAGAAACCTGGTCAATTGGCGAAATTCACGGCCTTCATTGCAGAGGCGGAAGGTAATATAGTTTCTCTTGTAACCAGTGAAGCCAATGATCTTTCCAAGCGCCGCTGTACATGCAAGGTAACTGGGGTCACGAAGGAAGTGGTTGAAGAGGCCTTTAAGAAGACAGGCGCGGAAATAGAAGACGTCCGTGTAATCTGATTGCGGAATGGAAGGGGTGTCAAGGGAATCTCTTTGGGCCCCGAGGAAAATGATGCATATATAGAAAAACTCTTATTCTGCTTTTTGTGGTATAAGAGTTTTTTCTTTATGGAGGGCATTTCTTTTCTGATAGTTTTTTATTGAAATTATTGTTATATTTATAGTGTATGATTGATGATGTGTTGGAATTCGAAGTCGAAATTTTCTTGCGCCAAAGGCTTACGACCTTTACTGTAAAAAACTTGAGTCAGTATCTTGAGAAAAAAGGCTACCTTTCTATTCCAGACAATTTTAAATTATATGTTGATGCCCATCCGAATGTTTTTAAAGTCTCTAAAAACCGATATATTTCACGAGCAGGATGTTTTACTGGCCGTTATTTTGCTATAAAGCCGACTCAATATGAGATTGAGAATGGAATTTTGATTCCCGGTGACAGATGTATGCCCTTTGTGGATACAGAAATGCTGCCTGATGAGCTTACTTTTTTTGTGAACAAGGTTCCTGTGGAAAAGCGTGTCGGAGAGTTCCCTTTGGCAGAACTCCTGAAACATTACAATCTGTACGGTGAGGAATACTCAGCCCAGTATCTTGCGATGGATTCCTGCAATGCGGATAAGAATTTTGCTGAAAATGATTTCCTGTTGCCCTCCATTATGAAGCTTACTGTCCTTGATATGGAAAAATACTACAGGGAATGGGATTTTTCCTATGGCGATTGGATTCGTTTATGCGTGGTGGATTGGAATGAAGGTCTTCTTTTCATGGAACCTAGATGTGAGCGGAAAAAAAATCGCTTTGAGGAGACTGCTGCGGAGCAGGAAAGGATAACTTGGAACAAAACGCTGGAAACAGCGATTGAAAAGTCTTTGCATTTATACGGTCCCCGCAACAGTATTGAAGAGCAGTTAGCTTTTGTTTTCTTTAATAATATGCTTTCTTTGACGGGTGCTGAATGTGGATCTGTGGAAGATTTTTTAAACCAGTCAGATAAAATTGGTTTGACGGAGTATGGGGTAGAGAGTCGTCTCTGGTTTTTGGGAGAAGATGTTCCTGCTGCCGGGAAATGGGGGGTGGAGCCGGAGGCTCAGCCAGTTACCGAAGGTACTCTTTATGATACTTTCAAGCTTCCGATTCCAGAGTTTATGCTCGAAGCTTATATCCGGGACTCCCTCTATCTGAAAGAAAACGATTCTGCTGGTATATTGCCCCGTATAATTGAGGATTGCGGCTATCTGAACAAGTGGCAGGAAAGTCTTTTACTCTTGAGGCTTCATAAGCAAAGGGAGCAGATATGCAAGAAATATAACTGGTTTGCTGACTATGAGGTAGGGGAGGTTCGGCATAAAGCGCTTGAGCTTTACTCAAGGCTGCTGACCCTTGTTTGCCGTCTGGACAGATGTCCTGTTCCGGTGCAGAATATGCCTCAGCATGAGCTTATTGTCTTATCTCAGCTTTTCGGTCATACTGCAAAGCTGATAAGCGGTTTGTTGTTTCAAAGGAATATTACGGACAAGGAACTTGATTCTTCGCGGCTTTCTGTAGAAGGAATGGAATATAGTTTCGAGGATATAAAACCGACTTTGGAAGCAGTTATGAAAAGAGATTTTTAGACAGTTTTCAAGGGATTTTAGAGAATTATTGATGAAGGACATAAAGCATAGAGCTTAGGATGTTTTTTATACAAGGAAAAGAAATGAATAGTGATTTTAAGATAGGTGGACTTATAAAAAAAGGCGGGGTAATATTTGATGCGGAAGGGGATTCTCCTGTAGAATTATATAAAGTAATCGCAGAAAGTCAGGAACTACCGGATTATCTCAGTAAAAATCAGTTGTATGATGAGTTTATAAAACGGGAGGAGTTGATGTGTACAGCTGTAGGAAACGGAATGGCACTTCCACATCCGAGATATCCCCTATTGAAAAATGAGGATGAACAACGCATCATAGTTTGTTATCCTAAGAAGACGATAGCTATGTCTTCTCCTGATGCAAAGCCTGTTTTTGTGTTTTTTGCCATTCTTTCAAGCTCTTCGAAAGTTCATATGAAGATATTGTCAAAGCTGGCTTTTCTTATCCAGAATGGAGAATTCCGGAAAATCCTTGCTCAGAAGCCTTCTGCAGATGTACTGGCGGAGGCTGTGGATAGGATTTCATCTCCGGAAGACAAAATATTCTAAGACGTAATGCATGTGTGACATGCATTCTAAAACTATAGTTGGGAGTAAAAAAATGAATACTAGTGCTCTTGAAAAAGTCGCCCTTTCTGTTCGAACCCTTTCAATGGATGCTATCCAAAAGGCAAAGTCGGGTCATCCTGGATTACCGCTGGGAGCTGCGGAGCTTGCAGCTGTATTATATGGTGAGATATTGAAGCATAATCCAGCCGATTCAAAATGGGCTGACAGGGATCGTTTCGTACTGTCAGCAGGTCATGGATCAATGCTTTTGTATTCCATCCTTCATTTGAGCGGATATAATCTTCCCCTTGATGAGATAAAAACCTTCCGTCAGATCGGATCTAAATGTCCTGGACATCCAGAAGCTGGTGTTACTGATGGTGTAGAGGCTACCACAGGTCCTCTCGGTCAGGGGGTGTCGATGGCCGTCGGTATGGCTCTTGCCGAGTCAATGATGGCTGCTCATTTCAATACTGATGATTATAAGATCGTTGACCATTACACATACGCTCTTGTGGGTGAAGGCTGTCTTATGGAAGGTGTCTCTTCCGAGGCTTCAAGCTTCGCAGGAACGAACAAGCTGGGTAAACTGATTGTTTTCTATGATGAGAACTATATCACCATCGATGGTTCAACAAAGCTTGCCTTTACAGAAGATATTGCAAAACGGTACGATGCTTACGGCTGGCAGGTTCTTCGTGGGTCTATGTACGACATGGAAGGAATCACAAAACTTGTGGCAGAGGCAAAAAAAGATACGGACAGGCCTACTCTTATCATGCTTAAATCAATAATCGGTAAAGGCTGTCCTCTTGTAGCCGGTACTGCCAAAGCCCATGGTGCTCCTGTGGGACCGGAAGGAATCGAGGCTGCCCGCAAGGAGCTGGGTGTTCCTGCTGACGCAGATTTCTACATCGCACCGGAAGCTGTGGCCTATTTCAATGAGAAAAAGCCTGTTTTCGCAGCTGCTGAAGCTGAGTGGAAAAAGACCTTCGATGCCTGGGCCGCAAAATATCCTGAGAAAAAAGCTGAATGGGATGCATGGTATGCAGGAAAGCCTACAGGAAAGGCAGAATTCCCTGTTTATAAGGTCGGGGATACCTTGGCTACCCGTAACGCATCCGGAGCTTCTCTCACAGCTGTGACAAACGAATATTCTAACCTGGTGGGTGGTTCTGCTGACCTTCAGGGACCTAACGTAACAAAGAACGGAACCAAGGACTATAACCCGGAGAACCGTGACGGACGTTACATCCGCTTTGGTATCCGCGAGTTTGCAATGGCCGCTATTTGTAACGGTATCGCCCTCCATGGCGGTCTCCGCCCCTTCTGTGCCACATTCGCTGTATTCGCAGATTACCTCCGCCCTGCATTAAGGCTTTCTGCCCTTATGAAGATGCCGGTTATCTATATCCTTACCCATGATTCAATCTATGTCGGTGAGGACGGCCCGACCCATGAGCCGATAGAGACAATCTCTGCTCTCCGCGCAATGCCTAATGTTCAGGTTCTTCGCCCGGCTGATGCCGAGGAAGCTGTTGAGGCATGGAAAATAGCCGCAGAGACAAAGGATAAGCCTACTTGTCTTGCTTTTACCCGTCAGGGACTACCTGTTTTTGAGAAAGAAGACCCGGATTGGCGCAATACAGTACGCTGCGGCGCCTATATTGCAAAGAAAGGCTGCGACACCCCTGATGTGACAGTTCTTGCAGCAGGTTCAGAGGTAGCTCTTGCATTGGCTGCCGCTCAGCTTGTAACAGACAAGAAGGTTCGTGTCGTTTCAGTTATGGATCGTGAGCTTTTCAAAGCTCAGCCTGCTGAATTGAGGAATACTCTTATCGGTGGAGCAAAGAGGGTAGTAGCCGCCGAAGCCGGAACAAAGATGGGCTGGGAAGGCCTTGTCACAGACGACAGCTGCCTCTTCTGCATCGACAGATTCGGTGAGTCAGGACCTTATGCCAAGGTTGCGGAGTCTATGGGCTTCACAGCTGAGAACCTGGCAAAGGTAATTGCAGGTTGATAATTTATAGGAAAGCTAAAAAAGTGCCGAGTCAAGGCTTTGAGAATATCTTTGTCTTGGGTGCCTTGACCGGACCTGCGCTTTGGATTGCCTCCACGGGGCTTGCTTCTGGGGACGGATTATAGGTCTGAAGCTACAAAAAAAACGCTCTGGAAACAAAGGTTTCTGGAGCGTTTTTTTATTTGCCAAGCTTGGCTTTGCTTTTTTCGGAAGAAGCTCCGCCTGTTTGAGAAAAATGGGGCAGGGTACTGTCTTATTTCTGCTTCTTCTTTGATCTGCTGGATTTTCCGGCTTTTTGGCTGGCAGCCAGGTCTGCTTTGTCAGATGATTTTATTGTGGTGGCTTGAGAAGCTGTCCTTTTCTTTTTTCTTATCATCATAACTGTGAAGAAGGTCATGCCTGCGGCAATCATTATAAGACAGAGAATCTGTCCTGTGGAAAGATTCAGCAGAGACTGGTTCAAATAAGTGGGTGCGTCTTTGTCTATTGCGATTCGGTAGCCCAAGTCTGCGTCAGGTTCCCTGAAATATTCTATTATGAAGCGGACGAGACCATAGCCGGTGGCGTACATAGCCAGGAAAAAGCCGTCAAAAGGTTTTTTCTTGCGGAGCAACCAGAATATGACGAAAAGGAAAATACCTTCAAAAAAGGCCTCGTACAATTGACTGGGATGTCTGGGCAGATTTACTAGACCTGTTCCCTCCGGAAGTCCTGCAGCATTTGCGAACTCATTGACCCATTCGATTGAGCGCGAGAATAAAGGTGCTTTTGGAAAGAGAACACCCCAAGGCATTGTGGTTATGCGGCCGTATAGTTCTCCTCCGTTAAGGAAATTTCCTATGCGTCCGAAGGTAAAGCCCAGGGGAATGGATACTCCCATAACATCAATCCATTTTAGGACAGGCTGCTTGTGTCTTTTGCACCATATGATCATTCCCAGAAGTCCACCGACGAAACCGCCGTGATAGGACATACCTGCCAAGCCTGTGAAGTTACCGTTCTCATCCCAAGGCCAGAAAATAAGCCAGGGTTTTGTAAGATATTTTGTCGTGGTGTCGTAAATCAATACGGAAAAGAGTCTGGCTCCTATAAGGAGAAAGACTATGGTGAAAGTAAAGAAACTGAAAACATCGTCATCAGTGACTATGTGATCAGGAGTATTTAATGCGCCCTGCTTTGTTTGCTTGCGGAAAACAAGAAAAGCGGTGACGAAAGCGAATACATACATAAGTCCGTACCAGCGGAAGAGACTTAAAAACTTAACTCCTGGAAAGATTTGTGGACTTAGCCATGAGGGATAATTAATGTATAGAGGCATTATATTTTGAATCCTTGTTGTATAGCTTTTAGTAGTTTTGTTCTAAGCATAGTATTCTCATTTTTCAGCTGAGTTATGTCATATTGTTGTGCTCGGATTGTGTCTGCCAGCTCACCTGTGGTAAGCGCTCCTGAGCCGAGCAAATCCTCTACATAGGTCATCTTTGTCGAATAATCATGCTCCGCCTCAGTATCTGCCGCCGCAAAGGAGTCTTCTGCTATCCCGCTGTCAAATTGAATTGTTTCTGACTGTATTATTTTTTCTGCGATACGGTAAATTGCCTGAGAAAGTACGGACTGTGGTTTGTAGACAGTCACAGGAAGCCTTGATGCAAGCGCGACATCCTGCATGGGGTCCTTGTACAAGACTCCCAGGTGTTCCAGGTCAAGACCCAGATATTCCTGACAGGATCGGCGTATTCTGTAGGCCTTCTCCGCATCTTTTGGGTCATCTATCATATTCATGATAAGACGAGGGTGGAATTGATTCATTCTATGCTCGAAGGTGACCGCACTGACTGGATCCACCTTTTTTATGGCCTCTATAAGCTTGGGTATGTAAAGCTTTTGAAGGGAATTTGTATCTGTCTTCAGTTGTTCTAGATAGCTATAGGCTTTTGAGTTTCTTTTGAATGAATTGTACATCAGCCGGAAAACAGCGTTTTTGAGGAAGAGGTATCCGTTCAAAGTCGCTGTCACTGTCGGCGCCGAGACAATGATTCCTTGGGGAGAAAGGAGAAAAAAATCCAATATTGATAAGTGGGTTCCTGCTCCCAGGTCAAGTATAAGAAAGTCAGCATCGCAATTTTGAAAATGCTTGATAAGCTCATTTTTCTGGGATATTTTTAGGGAGGAAAGCCCTGGAATCTCTGAGTCGCCTGCTATGAAATAGACATTATTATAGTCCGTCGGTGTAATCAAATCCTCGAGGGAAGATTTTCCCGACAAGTAGGTACCTATTCCTACTTTAGGTGACTGCTGTCCTATTACAAGGTGTAGATTAGATGCGCCTAAATCTAGGTCGACAAGAATTACTTTTTTACCAGCCCTGCCCAGGGCTATTGAAAGATTCGCTGAAAGAAGGCTTTTTCCTACTCCTCCTTTTCCGCTGGCTACGGGTATTATCTGCATTTATTTCCTTCCGTATGATTTTTGCCCTGATTAACTACTAAGAGCCTTAATCAGTGATTCATTAATGAGAAGAATCGATTTCATTATTTATTCCGGGGGAATCGCCCGGTTCTTGGAGCTGCTCCTTTTTCTTCCTTAATTTTATCGTAAGAATGATAATAAGTATAGCATCTATAAGTAAAAATAATGTTATTCCGATTAAACAACGAAGTGAATAATAGTTGTTGCTTTTGCCCAGGGTCAAGGCAAAGGGAAGATCTTTAAATATGTATGCCACGGAGCCTGGCAGCATGAGTATTTTTGAAAGCAAGTAAATAAAGGGATATTTTTTGTCGCTGTCGTTTTTTGAATAAAAGGCCAGGTAGGAAAGAATCACAGGCAGAAAGAGTAAAGGAGCGGCAGCATACCATGAAAACGGCAGAATCTGTATATTATATTCCGGTCTGATTATCATTATTAGGACAAAATGGAATAATTCATAAAGGACTATGGATATTTTCACACATAAAGTTTAAGAAGATGTTCTAATAAGGTCAATACTTGATCTTTCTGAATAGAACTTGTATGGACAATATAAATGCGATAAAATGAATTTCATGGATAAAAAACTGAGAATTGTAATTGTGGCTTTATGTTTTTTTGTTGCTGCAATAGTTGTAGTTACACCGACTGTCTTTGCCCAGACAGCGGTGCCCTCTTCTGATCCTGCTTCTTCAGATTCTTCTGCTCAGGAAGAGGAAGAAGTCGTAGATCCCCGCGTTTATGCCGAATGGATTTATAGTATTTTTAATTATGTATATTCAAACTATATAGATGAGGTGGATCCCAAGGTGCTTTACCAAGGTGCCATGAAAGGCCTCTTGGATGCCTTCGGTGATCCCCATACCATGTATCTGGACTCTTCCATGCGGCGTTCCCTTGATGATGCTGTGACTGGTTCCTTCGGAGGAGTAGGTCTTCTTATCTCAAAGCTTACTACATCCACCCCGGAGGAGCCTGCTTATGTCCTGGTTTCTTCAGCTCTGAAGGGAACTCCCGGCTGGTATGCTGGAATTGAGGCAGGCGACCTTATAATTGCCATCGGCGATGTGGACACCTCAACGATCACAATGGATGAAGTGCTTGATCTCCTTCGCGGACAGATCGGAACTACTGTGGAAGTAACGATACGCAGAGGCAAGAACATGGAATTCTCCCTTGTCCTGGAGAGAGCTCTTATAGAGACAGTCACCGTTGAGTACGGAATGATTGAGGAAAGCCCCGGAAAGACAGGATATTTGAAGCTTCTGGAATTTTCAGGACTCACAGATAAAAAAGTTCAGGAGGCCCTTGACTATTTCAAAGAACAGAATTATGACTCCCTTATTATAGATTTAAGAGGAAATGGTGGCGGATTATTATCTGGTGCCGAGTTCGTGGCAGATAAGTTTATAAGTGATGGTGTCATAGTCTCAACGAAGGGAAGAAATGGAGTTGTCAAGTCCACATACAAAGCTTCAGCCCGGCGTACTGTGGTTCCAAAGGATCTTCCTATTGTCGTGCTTATAGATTCCCTGTCCGCCAGTGCATCGGAAGTCCTTGCAGGAGCTCTGAAGGATGCGAAAGTGGCATATCTTGTGGGCGAACGTTCCTATGGTAAGGGCTCTGTTCAGCAGACCCTTGTCTTGGGGTTCAATGACGGCGCGAAATATACTGTGGAGAAGTATTATTCTCCTACCGATTGTAACATCGATGGTATAGGAATTCCTCCTGATCTGGAGGTCCTCTTCCCTGAATTGTCCGATGAGGATCAGGAAACATATATTAAGCTTATGAATGATAATGTCTTATATCCGTATGTGCAGGAACATCCTGGAATGACAGAAGAAGATATAGTCGCCTATGCGGATGAGCTGTTGAAGACTTATCCTATGGATAAGATCTACCTGCGGCGTGTTATAAGAATATATGCGAACCGCACAAGGGAGGACCCTTTGTATGATTATGAGTTTGATATACAGCTGAAGGCCGCCATAGATACCGTTATGAGGGAGGATTTCCCGGAACTCCTGGCTTCAGTTAAGACCCTGAAAGAAATAGAGCTTGAAAGAGAGGCTGCGGAAGCAGACGCTGAATAATGAGACAATTTTTATGCGATTCATCGCCGGATAATTCTGGCCGGATGGTCGTAAAAGGTCGGAATTTCAGGTATTTAGTAAAAGTGCTTCGTTTAGCGGAAGGAGATACCTTTGATGCAAGGCTTCCTGATGGGAGCCTTGTGCGTGTTTCTTTGGAGAAAGTAGAGCAGATGTCTGCCCTCCTTAGGCTTGTTCCTTCGGCAGACTCTGCTGACAGAGGGACTTGTGTATGTGATGGACTTCCTAAAAGGACTCAGGGAGTTCAGGCTTCTCAGGTTCAGGCTATGGCGGAGAAAAATCCCAGGCTCTGGCTTTTTCAGTTTTTGCCGAAAGCCCAGAAAATGGATCTTATCATCCGGCAGGCTGCAGAATGCGGTGTAAGCCGTATCATACCGATTCTGGGAGCATATTCCGTGAAAAATGATACTTCCGGTCGTATTGAGCGTTGGGAACGTATCATCAGGGAAGCCCGCCAGCAGTGTGGTTCAGCGGTAGCCACTGAAATCACGGAAGTCGTCGGCGTAGGGGCGGCGGCAGAGATGTGGAAAAAGTTTTCGGAGGAAATTGAGCTTTCTTCTTCCGGGGAACTGAAGAAAAATAATTCATGTGCCTTCCTTTTGGATGAAAACCCTGAAGTTGGTAGAAAGAACTTTACATCGATAAATAAAGAGTCTGTTACTGCCGCCGCCCTTGCTGTGGGCTGTGAGGGCGGAATAAGCAAGGAAGAACGGGAAGTCCTTATGAAGGCAGGTTTTTTACCCCTCCATTTCATGACCAATGTTCTTAGAGCAGAAACTGCAGCTATTTATGGAATTGCTGTAATACAAACATTCTTTTCTGCCGAATGATTAAAAGTAAGGATTGTAAAAATGAATGAATGCACTAGAATAGATGTGCTCGGTGTTCCGGTTGATGTTGTTAGACCGGAGAACTTGGAAGATGTTATTTTCTCCCTCTATGAGAAAGCTGGTACAAAACAGATAGTTTTCTTATCTATCTGGGGACTGCTTAAGGCAAGAAGAAATGATGTTTATATGCAGTGCCTGAAAAACGCAGCTCTTGTCCTTCCTGTTTCGAAAAGTATTGTGAAGGGTGCTGTTTTCCTAAAACAATCAGCACCCGTTCGATATAATCCTTTCTCTACGATAATTTCTATCCTTTCTTTTCTTGAATCACGGTATAAATCAATATATCTTCTTGGTGGAAGAAAATCGTCTCTTATGGATTCTGAGCGTAATATACGTGCTACTTACCCTGGACTGCAGGTAGTGGGTAGATATGTCGGCTATTATCCTAAGAGCGTTGAGAGGGACATAATCTCAGCTGTATACAAGGCGAATCCTGCTCTTGTGCTTATTGGCGACGGCATAAGACATGGAGAGACATGGGCCTTCGAGAATAGGAATCAATTCGGTACAAGTTTTTTTATCTACTATAAAGATATTCTGGATATTCTTTCTGTAAGGAAAAAACGTGTTTCTAAGGAGACTTTTGAAAAGGGAAAGGAGATTTGGGCAGAGATTATCCGAAATCCCCTTAAGATTTTTCTTATATTCTCCTTTTTATGGTATAAAGTTCTATTGCTAGGCTGGAGAGTTTTTAAGAAAAGTAAAAAGGCTTCTGTTTAGGGACTTGTTTCGGTTCAAAGACTTCTATATTACTTAGCTTGTGGTTTTTGAGACATTCTGTAAGGCAGTTCCAAAGTTCGTCTGTATTTTGAGACTGTTAAGCCGTTGAAACAACTGTTTCATGGATTCAATGGATAATATTATTAATTAGTATTATCAGCACTCTGAATTGAAACTCCTCTTAGGAGTTAGGACCTAACAATGCTGCCTTCCGCCTGTCTGTTTTCAAAAGACGCAGAAATTATTGAGCTGTGTAGAAGTCTAGAAAGCTTCCAAATCAATCTTGCTTTTTTTGATACACTTCCAGAAAAAAATGATTCTGAAAGTGTAATGAAATCTTCATTCATTTATATTGATGCAGGATTAATCAATTACGATACATCTTTTGATGTAGTGAAGAATGTCATTTCGCGATTTTCAGAAATACCTGTCATTATCCTTTCGAAGTATACTTCGGTGTATCTTGGTACCGAATATTGCATGAAGGGCTTTAAAGGATTCATCGAGTTTCCTTGTAGTCCTTCATTCCTCTTCAGGAGGACGAGAAAAATCCTGCAGTTGAATGGTGATGATCTTTTAAAAGAAGAAAAGGAGATTGATTTATCTATCGCAGGGAACAGCTTTGATATTTTTCTTGGAGAATCAGAAATAGTAAAAAATCTGAAACGGAATCTTATACGGTTTGCTGCGACAGAAATGCCTATTTTCCTTTTCGGTGAGACTGGAACCGGTAAAAACCTGCTTGCTTCAGCGATTTGGAAGCATTCTGCCAGGAAAGATAAGCAGTTCTTGTGGGAGAATATTGGCGCTATCCCAGAGAATCTTGCTTCCAGTACTCTTTTCGGAACTACTGCAGGAGCTTTCACTGGTGCTAGAAATTATCCCGGTCTTTTTGAGTCTGCGAATCATGGGACAGTATTCCTTGATGAAATAGAGTGCGCCTCTCCCGATGTCCAGAAGGGGCTTTTATGTATAACACGGAACATGGAATGCAAAAGGGTAGGAGACCACAAGCCATATCATCTGGATGTCCGAATCATTTCCGCTTGTAACGTCAATTTATGGAATCTTGTCAAAGAAAAAAAATTCCGTGAAGATCTTTTTTATAGGATCACATGGCTACCCATAAGGATACCGTCTTTACGGGAACGTCTTTCTGATATTCCCATCCTTGTGGAGGATGCCTTGAAAAAAAGTGGAAAAGGAATATCTGCTAATGCATTGAATCACCTGATGAATCATACTTGGCCGGGAAATGTTCGGGAGCTGCTGACTTGTATAAGTCGGGCATCTGTGATTTGCAGCGGCACTAGAATAGATGTTTCTGATATAAAATATAATCTGGAAACAGATTATGACCCATCACCAGTTGTTTTCCCAGAATTTCAATTCTAAGACTTGTTTTTTGTAGCGAGTCCTGCTGCTTTTGTGAAAACTTTTTCCAGGTAATTGGCTTCTCCTTGGGATAATGCGGCGCGGGAAAGGATTCCCTTCCAGAAATTCTCCATTTCCGGCCTGCCTGTAACTGAAAAAAAGCCGATTTTCTGTAGGTTATCAGCAATTCCAGAGACTGTTTTATCCAGCTTCTCCAGGGAAATAGGAGTATATCCTGAGAAATTCGCTGTCTCTAGTTTTCTGTAAAGTGCATAGCATATTATCTGAACTGCGTGGGAAAGATTCAGTGACGGGAAATCCGGGGATGAGGGAATCTGTATTCCCATGGAGCATTCCTCCAGTTCTTCATCAGTCAGGCCTGTTCTTTCATTCCCGAAGACAATGGCTGCCTTTCCCTCTTGTTTTATAGCCTCTCCTGAGACAAATTCCTCCGGTGTAACCAGCCATTCTTTTCTTTTTTTCCCGCGTCTTCTTGTTGTTCCTGCGGATATAATGCAATCTGCTGCAGCCTCAGTTATAGAATCAAAGAACTCTGTCTGATCCCATATATATGAGGCATGGATAGCAAGGATACGAATCTGTCTGTCTTTGAAATCTTCTTTTTTGCCCACTATGCGAAGCTTTTTTATGCCCATGTTCGCCATGGCGCGGCAGGCAGAACCAATGTTACGGCTTTCTTCCGGGTGAGCCAATACTATGCATATATCATCTAAAGTCATAAAGCGACTATATCTTTTTTTTCAATATCTGTGAACCGCCTTCTGAGAGCCTTCTCTTACCAGGAGCTGTTGTTTCAAGCTGGGGATCAAGAAAACAAAGACAGTAGGAAAATCTTTTTTTGTATACACTATTGTTAGTGTTTGTCAGTTTGACAATATGGAAAAGTTTAGATAGAATATAATATATGTTGTTGGAAGTTGCGTTCCGGGGAGGAATATGAGTATAAATAATAATCTGATACCTGGTTTTAATGATGAGAAAGACGATAGTCTTAAGATTTCCTTAGAGAAAGTGGAGACTGTTGATAATTGTATTATTCTTTATCTTAATGGTTATGTAGATACCTACAATTCCGAATTATTTAAGAAACGAGTATCAAAAGTTGTTGATGCTGGTTATGTGAATTTGATTTTTAACTGTACTTCTCTTAATTATGTTTCTTCTACTGGTATTGGTGCTCTTACTTCTTTTCAGAAGTTGGTAAAACCAAGAGGTGGGGATATAGTTCTTTTTGAGATACAGTCTAAAGTTTATGAGGTTTTCCAGCTCTTAGGTTTTTCCCAGTTCTTTAATATCAAGGAGAGTCAAGAGGACGCAATAGATTTCTTCAAAGCTGAGCCAGAAATTCAGGAATCTGTCTTTCCTAAGATTTTTGCATGTCCTGTTTGTTCAAAAAAGCTTAAGGCAACTAAAGCCGGTAGGTTCCGCTGTTCAGAATGCAAGTCAATTCTTGCTATAGATAATCAGGGACAGGTACTTTTAGGATAAGACCTGTTTTCTAGAATCGGACTGCCGTTTTTCGGCAGTCTTTTTTTTGCCTTTAGTTTTACTAAATTGCTTGTGCATAAGTTGTGAAAAAGTAGTGAGTTCTATTTTTGGAAATTCTATCTCACGAAAATAAAAAGAAATGTTTTAGTCAATAAGAATTTAGAAAAAAAATAAGTTTTTCCCTAAAATAATATAGTATATGAAAATATTTTTATCTTTTACTTTATAATAAAATAAGTTTTAATTTTATATAAAATAAAGAAATAGTGTAAAGGTAAGGATCTTTTTTTGAGGCAGGATTCCTAATTCTCATTTTGCTTTTATTTTTGATTGTATATATGGGATAAACTGCCGATATATCAATAGATACAAGAATCTTTGCAAAAAAGTGTACTTTTTCAAGCTGTAGATAACTTGTGCATAACTTGTGTTCTTTTTTTTGGAGTGATATTCGTGGTATTCTTAAATGGTATGAAAAAATCCCTTTGGCTTGTACTTGTTTTCTTCGTATTTTTTATCATACTCGTTTCGATGGTGTCTTTCTTTTCAATGCTGGCTGAAAATTGCATGCATATGAAGGTTGGGGACAAGATCGCTTTCTTTAATATCAGTTTCTTCATAAACTGTTGTATACGTTATCTTCCTTGGTGTGCGGTCATATCGTTGATTGTACTGATTCTGTATATAATAAAGCATAAATTTTCCATACCTCAGTTCATAATTCCCTATTTTATACTTTCTTTGTCCATTTGGTTGCTTGGTGTGCCCGGAGTTTCCTATTTGTATGAAAACATACAGAAGTCGGATCCTATCCCTATACCTGATGATGAGAATCTTTCCGTAGGCTATTTCCGTCCGGATGGAGAGTATTTGACGTATGTTACGGGTACTTCTGATGCCGCTGGGGAGATATGGCGTAGAAAAGTATTTCTGGGGCGTAAAGATAATTCGGATGACGGGAAATATGCGGATGTATTGATCGAGAGTGTCGTCAGAGCTCCTGACTGGGCTACCCTGGTGCATGAGAAATGTCTTATACTGAAACAAACCTGCAGCAGGTCTCTTGAAAAGGGCTATCTTTCTTATCTCCTTTTCGCCACGATGGGATTCGCCGTAAGCTTCATAATTTTTCTGTGCAGATTCTCCTCTTGGCGCCTTGTGAATGTGCTTACCGTGCTTATATCTTTTTTTATTATTCTTTTTGCAAATATCTGTTTTTATGATCAGTCTATTGTAGAGAAAATACCTTTCTTAGAAAAATGGTGGATTCCTCTTGCCTTTAATGTTACTTTATGTGTCTTGTTCGGTACTGTGGGTATAATAAATTGGGTACGACATCCGGAGCGTAACAGGAGGGGAAAATGAGCAGCAGGATTAAGTCCATAATCATATTTTCTGTATATACTTTTTTAGTTTTTCTTTTCTGTATTCTGTTTTTCCTTTTTTTCTCTGACTCTGAATCGGTACTACCCCCGGATGCCTTTGCCTATAAGTTTGACAATGGGTTTGTTTTCTTTCTGAAGCTGATACCTGCGGTCCTTATCACAGCTGAAATATTCGGCTTCGCATGGTTTTTCGGAGTTTCCTCCAATAAAACAAAATACCGTTTCTCCATAAAGATGTTGGGACTTTTCCGGACTGTTCTTATAACCTGCGTTTCTTTCGTTATATTATGCTTTATCGCGAAGGAAGCCTTGGTTCCCATCGTTCAGAACGCAATAGATTTGGTAGAGTCCCGTGCTCGAAACTATAAAGAATATAAAGAGTTAGCTGAGGAGTATTCTGAAGAGGGCTCTTTGAATTCTGCAAGATTCTATGCGGAGGAGGCTCTTAAGCTCTATCCGGATTCAGAAGAAGCAAAGGCTTTGTCCTTGCGTATGGAACGGGAATCCTTTGAGACAGACATACCTAAGCCTGATAGAGCGACTGATCGTCAGGAGAAAAATGATTTCGTGCCTATAGAGGAAGAGGAGCTTGCTTATTCTTATTTGGTGGAGGCAGAGAAAGCTTTTGCCTCTTCTGATTATATAAATGCGCATTATTACGCGGAGATGGCCGCGAAAACAACGGGAAGGGATGATCAGAACCTTCTGAGGGCAAAGGAAATATCCTCGGTTTCGTGGACTCTGCTTAACTCTGAGAAGGATTCCTTTGACAAGGAATCTGGAGAAGTTTATAAGACAAAGAAAGAGGCTTATAACGCGCTTGAGAATGGTGATGTGCTGAAAGCTTACTATACCTTGAAAAAACTCAAAGAAACCTGTCCACTGGATCCTGATGTGGAGAATTACTTTGATGCTACTGTTGATGTGCTTGAGAATTCCTATTTTTTTGTCGATGAGACCTCCGATCTTCGTGATTTCGAGACTGCCAATAATGTGTATTTTGCTGTGACAAAGCCCGACGGGCAAATTGATTTGATCTTTATAGGTGGAATCTCAATCATTGAGAATACAGGGCAGTTCATACAATATTTCAGGAATTTTTCAGTAACATCTTTCACAAAAGAAGGTCATATCAAACAGTTTTTCTCTGTTCCCTATGCAAAAATGACAGCCCAGCTCGTCTCTTCTCTTGTTGATTCAGGAGCCGTTTCCGCTGACTGGGAATTAAAGACAAGTACAGATCAGTATATTCCTTATATCTTCTTGGAGGGAGTCGACAGACAGTCGGAGCATACCCGTAATGATATATCTCCAAAATACAAGTATCCACAGGATGAGGAGTATCAGTCTTTCTATATCCTGGATATTCCCTTCGGTGACCTTGCCCTTATAAGGCAGGCTTGCTCTGGTGCGGACACCATGCCCTTCCTCTCGCTTATGAAATTTCTTCCGAAAGCCAGCCAATATGGTTTTTCCAGTGAGGTTTACACAGCTTCACTTGCAAAAAGGGCTTGTTATCCTTTTGTGATCCTTGCGATAATGATTTATGCTGCTATAATAAGCTTCCATTTTAGATTCTCTTCTGGTAACTCATTTAAGCTCCGCTGGCTTCTCTTATTCCCGGTTATGACTTTGTGTGCTTATTTCTGTCTGATGATAGCAGACTATATGGAAAGCCTTCTTGCAGTTTCTTTGTGCACAGTCGTCGGAAGCTATTGCCCTGCTGTTATGGTAGCTATCTTTATTGTCTGTGTTTTCCTTGTTTCAGTTCGTTTTATTAGTACACACGGGGAATAGCGGACAAAAAAAGCTTGAGAAAGTGATTTCTCAAGCTTGACTGGAAAATCCAGATACTCCCGCTTTATTGTCTTTCTAAGAATCTTGCCTTTTTATATGAGCTCCTAACGATTGCAGTCGCTCCACAAGCTCCTCGTACCCCCGCTCGATCTGGTAGACGTTTCTTATGACGCTGTCTCCCTGGGCACTCAAAGCGGCAATCAGAAGTGCCATGCCGGCTCTTATGTCCGGTGATACAAGCTCGTCTCCGTGCAGAATGCAGGGTCCAGAGACGACTGCTCTGTGGGGATCGCAAAGAGTTATACGAGCTCCCATGCCTATAAGCTTGTCCACAAAGAACATACGGGATTCAAACATTTTTTCGAAGATCAGTACTGTTCCTGTCACCTGTGTGGCAACGACAGTCATTACACTGGTAAGATCCGCTGGGAAACCCGGCCATGGGCTGTCGTCAATTTTAGGTGTCATGCCGCCGAAGTCCGTATCCACCTGCATCGCCTGTCCCACAGGAACGGTGATAGTGTCGCCGTCTATCTCCCAATGGATTCCCAGCTTTGTGAAGGCTGGTTTTATAGGGCGTAAATCCTGGGGGCGTATGCCTGTTATGGTTATGGAGCCCTTTGTAGCGGCTGCTAGCCCTATGAAGGAGCCTATCTCCATAAAATCAGGGCCTATGGTGAATTCACAGCCATGAAGCTTCTCTACTCCATTTATAGTAAGTATATTGGAGCCTATACCTGTGATAGCAGCACCCATATCGTTGAGCATGCGGCATAGGTCCTGTACGTGGGGCTCGCTGGCAGCGTTGGTCAGTATGGTAGTTCCTTCTGCAAGGGCAGCCGCCATAACTGCATTCTCTGTCGCTGTGACCGAGGCTTCATCAAGAAAAATGTCCGCACCGGCAAGCTTGTTTGCGGTGAAAACGAACTGACCGTTTGCTGAGATACGTACTCCCAGCTCCTGCAGTGCCAGAAAGTGGGTGTCCACACGGCGGCGGCCTATTACGTCGCCACCGGGAGGAGCCATGACAGCCTTGCCGCAGCGTGCGGCAAGAGGTCCGGCGAAAAGTATGGAGCCCCTGATTTTTCTGGACAGCTCCGGCGGAATCTCATTTGTATTTATTGTCTCCGCCGTTATTTTCCATGTGTTTTTCTTAAGCTTTTCTACGGAAACTCCCAGGCTTTTGAGAATCTCAAGCATGACGCCTGTGTCCTCAATCTCCGGGATATTGTCCAGGATAACAGGCTCCGGGGTAAGCAGACATGCAGCTATGCAGGGCAGGGCAGCATTCTTGTTTCCACTCGCATGGATTGTTCCCTTTATGGGGAAACCACCTTCTACATGGTACTCGATCATATTTATTTATCCTCTGCCCAAAGTTTTACAAGCTCTATGACTGTTTTTACAGCTGTCATCATCTGGTCAAGGGAGGCCCATTCGGAGCGGGAGTGGAAATTGTGACCGCCTGTGAATACATTTGGTGTGGGGATGCCCATTTCTGAAAGTCTTGAGCCGTCCGTACCTCCGCGGATGGGGTTGAAGGTGGGTTTTGCGCCTGCAAGCTCCGTGGCTTTTATAAGCTTTTCCACTACGGCCGGGTTTTTGTCCAGCTCTTCCTTCATGTTAAGGTACTGCTTTGTGTGAGCGACCTGGGTTTTTCCTCCCGGAAACTTGTACTCAACGGCTTTTGCCAGGGCTGCGACTGTATCAAGCCTTTTCTGCATACCCTCTGTGGAGAAATCCCTGAGATAAAGAGTCACCTTGGAGTTTTCTATGTGGCCTGAGATGTCCATGGGGGCATAGAAGCCCTGGTAACCGTCTGTGGTCTCCGGGCTTTCATTGTGGGGCAGCATGGAAAGAAAGGCTGCGGCCATGGATATAGCGTTGACCATTCCGGGGCGGGCAGTTCCTGTGTGCATGGAGATACCTGTGAAGCTTATTTCGCTCTTGTATGCGTTGAAGCATTCTACCTCAAGCTCTGCTTCCTTTCCTCCGTCCAGGGTGTAGCACTGCTTTGCAGTAAGCCAGTCGGTGGGAACAAAGTCCATGCCGTGACCTGTCTCCTCATCCGGGGAGAATATTATCTCGATAGTGCCGTGCTTTATGCTTTCATCAGAGACAATCTTCGCTATTGCCGTCATGATGGCGGAGATACCAGCTTTGTCGTCAGCTCCCAGCAGGGTGCTTCCGTCAGTTGTTATGATTGTCTGGCCCTTTGCCTCCGCAAGCTCTTCATCCTTTTCCGGATCCAGGATGATTCCGTTGCCGATAGAAAGCTTTTTGCCATCATAATTTTCTATCACATTGGGTTTTACATCCTTTCCGGAAACCTCTGCGACAGTGTCCATGTGGGCAAGAAGTCCTATGGCAGGGGCTTTCTCATAGCCCTTAGAGGCGGGCAGCCTTCCGCACACATAGGAGTTGTCTGATATATGTACATCGGTAAGTCCTATTTCTTTAAGCTCCTGAGCCAGGGTTTTCGCAAAATCCGCTTCCCTCTCTTCTGAAGGGATGATTCCATTATCTGCATTTTCCTGATTGCTTGTTGTCCAGGTCTTTACATAGCGTGTAAAGCGGGTGAGAAGTTCTTTTTTCATATTTTCCATAACTACAGAATACGTCATTTTTCAAGTTAGCACAAGGGAATAGAGGATAGGACCCTAACCCGGGCTGTGGGGTGCAGAGCTTTTTGATCCATTGTAAAGACAAGGTAAAAGATGTGTAATTGGAATGGACTCTTCCCTTTTAATGTAAGATTTTATATTTCCTTTAAGTATTTTTTCTGATATATTCTTTTGTAAAGTGCTGCAAATTCCATGTTTTTCTGGAGGTTTACGTGAAATTCATCAGTACACGAAGTGGTGGGGACAGCAATTCTTTTGTGTCCTTTGCGGAGGCAATCCTCAACTGTATTGCTGATGATGGAGGAATGTACGTTCCTGCCTATGAGGAGGATTTGAGCCGTTGGATTCTTTACATGACGGAGAATACGACTTTCCAGTCCATCGCAGGCTCCCTTACCTCATCCCTTATCCGTGAAGAATTCAGTCCTATAATTTCAGAAGCCATCGCCATGCAGGCCTTTCCTTTCTCTCCCGAACTGAAAAAGCTGGATGATAATCATTATGTTCTTGAGCTTTTCCACGGAAGCACCGGTTGTTATAAAGATTTTGGAATATCATATCTGGCATCGTGCCTTGAACATATACTGCTGATGCAGAACAAAAACGCCGTGGTCCTGGCTGTCTCCAACGGAGAGACGGGAGCCAGTATAGCCAGTGCCTTCAGGGGCAAGAAGCACCTTAAGGCTGTTCTCCTTTATACAAAGGGAACCATGAGGGCTATAAGAGACCAAGACTACCTTTGGAATGGAGGGAATATCCTTCCTGTGGAGGTGGATGGCAACGAGGCTGAATGCTTTGATATAGTCCGGTCTGTTTATTCTGACAGAGCTTTCGTGAAGCAGCATAACCTGACTCTTGCCAATACCGTCAATATCGGCCGCCTGCTGCCACTTTCCTTCTGCTATATGTATGCCTTCTCCCGGCTTAAGGCCCATGTATCCGGGGATATTTTCTATTCAGTGGATGCGGGCAACTACGGAAACCTTGCCGCCGGCCTTTACAGCTGGAAGTTCTCCTTACCTGTGAACGGCTTTATAACCAACTGTACCAATAGTCTTGTGGCAGACAGCTTCGACAAATGCTGCGTAATGGATTCCATTGTGCCCTTGAACAAGCGTTCTGTCGCCGACCCTGCCAACCCCTCTAACATTGAGCGGATCGAGCAGGTTTTCCAGGCCAACCCCATGCTTATGCGAAGCCTGATTTTTCCATCTCCTGTTTCTACGGAAGACAGGATAAAGGCTTGCAAGGATGCTTTCATAAAATACGGTTACGTTATGGATCCTGAGACTTCAGCTGCCTACGCCGCCGCAGAGAAAAGGTCTTCCCTGGTCTCTGCAGATGACGGGGTAGTGGTGCTGGTGGCAAGGAACCATCCGGCCCTGTCTGCGGACACAATCCGTAAGTGGTGCGGGGAAGTTCCCATGCTGCCAGAGAATATAGCTCCTCTTTATAAGGCTGTGGAGCCTGTCCGCAGGATAAAAGCAGACAGGAGCGAGATTCTCAAGCTTCTGGACGAGGTGGAAGCTGCGGGGTAATTAGGAGGGGAAAGCCTTCCCCTTCGGTCGCATTTTGTTGCGGCTGAACTTTGGCAGCAAAAGAAGCTCCTGAACCGCTACTCATTTCCCCCTCGGTCGCAAGTCCTCGCGCACCAAGCCGGCATGTTCCGGTTTTGTCTGCTACCCCTTCTCACAGGTAGGGGCACTGCGTAGCGGAGCGACAACAGTCCGGCGGATTGTTGGCAGCGATTGCCAGCTCGCATGAGCGAGCATTTATATAATATTCCTATAGCAACCGGAGCGTAGCAAGGGATTCTCGCGGAGAGCTGTACTTGTAGCGCAAGTCATAAAACCCAGAGACAGTAATCATACCTTCCATGCGCATTTCAGGCTTCTATCACATCAAAACAGCTTTTGTAACTCCTGACTACGGGTCAGACCCTTGTCTGGTGCGAAATGACCCGTAGTCTGCCGGCAAAAAAGCCTTTTTTAGCCATTTTTCAGTGCAAAAACTTGAGTCTTTTTTGCGAAACTACGGGTTAAAACCGACTAGACCTGCAAACGACCCGTAGTTTTCCTCAGAACAGGACACCCGAATGCCTCCTGCTTCTTCCCCAAAGCTATTTTGTAACTCCTGACTACGGGTCAGACCCTTGTCTGGTGCGAAACGACCCGTAGTCTGCCGGAAAAAAAAGCTTTTTTTAGCCATTTTTCAGAGCAAAAACTTGAGTCTTTTCCGCGAAACTACGGGTCAAAACCGACTTGACCTACAAACGACCCGTAGTTTTTCCGCAAAACAGTACTTACAAACGCCTCCTGCTTCTTCCCCAAAGCTATTTTGTAACTCCTGACTACGGGTCAGCCCCTTGTCTGGTGCGAAATGACCCGTAGTCTGCCGGCAAAAAAGCCTTTTTTAGCTATTTTCAGTGCAAAAACTTGAGTCTTTTTCGCGAAACTACGGGTCAAAACCGACTTGACCTACAAACGACCCGTAGTTTTTCCGCAAAACAGGACACTCAAACAC
>JAILBN010000113.1 GCA_024680915.1 Treponemataceae bacterium
GACAGCTTATACTTGACAGGCTCCGGCTCGGGATCGGGGGCCGGTGCCGGCGGAATCTTGTCGAAGGAAGCGGACAGGAAGATATCAGAATCGAAGGTCACGCAGATTGTCTTATCAAAGCTGCCCACATCCCCGGTCCAACCGCCGAAAGTATAGCCGTCAGCAGGGAGGGCCGTCAGCATACAACGCTCACCGGCTGTAAACTCGGGTGTGGCTCCAGGGGAACGGATAGAAACACCGCCAGGTTCACAGCGGACCGACAGCTTGTATTTGACAGGCTCAGGCTCTGGCTCGGGGGCCGGTGCCGGGGGAATCTTGTCGAAGGAAGCGGACAGGAAGATATCAGAATCGAAGGTCACGCAGATATTCTTCTCGGAGGAAGTCACATCCCCGGTCCAACCGCCGAAAGTATAACCGTCAGCAGGGAGGGCCGTCAGCATACAGCGTTCACCTGAGAGGAAGTCAGTTTTGTCACCGGCAGAACTCACCACACTGCCGCCAGATTCACAGCGGACAGACAGCTTGTACTTGACAGGCTCCGGCTCGGGATCGGGGGCCGGTGCCGGGGGAATCTTGTCGAAGGAAGCGGACAGGAAGACGTCTGAAACCAAGGTCACGCAGATGTTTTTCTCGGAGGAAGTCACATCTCCGGTCCAACCGCTGAAAGTGTAACCGTCAGCAGGGACGGCCGTAAGCATACAGCGCTCCCCGGCCGTAAACTCAGTTTTGTCGCCGGCAGAACTCACCACACTGCCGCCATCCTCACAGCGGACCGACAGCTTGTATTTGACAGGCTCAGGCTCTGGCTCGGGGACCGGTGCCGGGGGAATCTTGTCGAAGGAAGCGGACAGGAAGACGTCTGAATCCAAGGTCACGCATATATTCTTATCAAAACTGACCACATCTCCGGTCCAACCGCTGAAAGTATATCCGTCAGCAGGGAGGGCCGTAAGCATACAGCGCTCACCGGCCGTAAACTCAGTTTTGTCGCCGGCAGAACTCACCACACTGCCGCCATCCTCACAACGGATAGACAGCTTGTATTTGCCCGGCACAAGCTCCGGCTCAGGGATGATCTCACTGAAGGAAGCGGACAGGAAAATATCTGAATCCAAGGTCACGCAGATTGTCTTATCAAAGCTGCCCACATCCCCGGTCCAACTGTCAAAAACATAGCCTTCCTCAGGAACGGCCGTAAGCATACAGCGCTCCCCGGCCGTAAAGTCAGTTTTGTCGCCGGCGGAACTCACCACACTGCCGCCATCCTCACAGCGGACGGACAGCTTGTACTTGACAGGCACAAGCTCAGGCTCAGGGATGATTTCACTGAAGGAAGCGGGCAGGAAAATATCTGAATCCAAGGTCACGCAGATTGTCTTATCAAAGCTGCCCACATCTCCGGTCCAACTGTCAAAAACATAGCCTTCCTCAGGAACGGCCGTCAGCATACAGCGCTCACCGGCCGTAAACTCAGTTTTGTCGCCGGCGGAACTCACCACACTGCCGCCAGCCTCACAACGGATAGACAGCTTGTATTTGCCCGGCTCTGGCTCAGGTTCAGGTACCGGCTCCGGAGGGATTCTACTGAAGGAAGCGGACAGAAAGATATCAGAATCGAAGGTCACGCAGATTGTCTTATCACCGCTGTCCACGTCCCCAGTCCAACCAGCAAAGGTGTATCCGTCAAGAGGAACAGCCGTAAGCATACAACGCTCGCCAGTCCTGAACTCCTGCTTATCCCCTGAAGAACTGACGACCCTTCCCCCCTCTTCACAAACAAGGCCGAGCTTATGACTCATATTCTTCTGTGTCAGAACATCATCCATCTGGAGAATTTGTCCACATGAAATAAAAAGGAATAAAGCCCAGACAGCTGACAACAAAAATTTACCGCTACTTTTCATTTTTTACCTCTCACGAAAAATGCACCCGTAGGATCAAGCCAGACATAACCGTCGGCGAACTCAACTGATTGAAGATAAAGGAAATCGATATAATAAGGTTTATCAGGTACCTGCAGCACATAGGCATCGAGACCTGCCTCAAACTCGGCACAATCACCGGACTCAATACAGCACTCCAAATCGTCACATATCACATTTCCTAAAAAGAAAGGATTTTCTCCCTGATCACTTTCATAAACCGAGAAGACCACAGATATTCTTTTTATCTCGGAGGGCCGCCTATTCCACAGGGAAAACTTGACTCCGGCAATTTGGAAATTCCCTGACTCCGAAGAAAGAACACATTCCGGCGGGGACAAAAGGAAAGGCGGATACAAACAGAGGTTCTTGCAAGCAGATAAAAGAAACAAAGAAAAAAGTAAAAAAACAGTAAATGAGCTTCTATTTTTCATAAGGATCACCTTTTATTATGCTGCCATCACTATTCCTGTAAAAATCCACATACAAGCCGTTTTCCATACATACAGTCCCGACTTCTTGCAAGTTCAAGTCGCAGACCACAGGAGGAGCTTCATCAATCACGCTGACAGGGGGCATTGACTGCTCCTCCTGGACAGGAAAAAGAACAGAAATATGCTCCAAGGGGAAAAAAGCTGTTATTTGAGGGCAAAAAGACATTGAGACAGAGATAAAAGTCTCTTCCGACGAAAGGTCAAAGGAAACGAGCTGCAAGCCCCCCACATCTTCATGCAGAGAAAGAGACAGGTCTTCCGAAAAGCCAGCCCAACACTCATAGGGAATTATTCCTGACACAAAGGGAGGATCCATGCTCTCAGACACCACCTTACCCCCTGCCCGAAGCAGCATCTGCCTGAAAACCGCCTGAACGGGCAGAAAAACCTTCTTACTTTTTCCTTCAGAAAGTGGAGAGGGTACTTGAAACCGAGAATAATCCAGAGTGATTAAAAAGGAGGGTATATTGTCAGAATAATTTATATCGCTGAAGGAAAGAGCAGGAAGATCATTCTTGATCATAGCACCGGCATCAAAAAGCTCCATCCCGTCCAAGGCTTCATCGAAAGAAGCGCAAAGCCCCAGGGCAGCTTCATATATTTCCTCCGGATAAGAGCCTTCCACAGCGATCACAGCGGACAAAGAAGGAAGAGTCTGCCACCTGAAGCTATTGATACGGCCGCCTTTCTCTCTAAGCAGAGAGACAAAATCATCTACAAAAGGAGAATCACAAAGCTCATGAGTATCCTCATCCTCCACAGGAAGATAAGCCTCCACCTCCTGTGTGCAGTCCGTGTCCGACGGAAGCTCTTCCGAAGGCTTTTCTTCAAGCCCATCCTCAAAGGTGACAGGGACTAAAGGCAGCTCCTGCAAGGAATCTGAGCTGGAAAGCTCACCCCACGGAAGAATTTCAGCAGCATCCAAGGAGGAAAGCTCCACAAAAGCACAAGGCTCGGTCTCTGAATTTTCTGGGACGACAGAAACTGAAGCCTCAGGAAGGTCAGTCTCACAAGGCTCAGCCGCAATATTCTCTAAAGCCTCAGCCGCAATATTCTCTAAAGCCTCAGCCACAAGGATAGCCTCGACACCTTCCGGATTTGCAGGAGATTCATCCTCCACAGCAAGCTGACAGACCTCTTCCCAGGCCTCCTCTCCTCCTTCAGCCTCAGAGCCCGGGAATATCCCCCGGGAAATTCCCAGATCGGAAGAATCATCACTGCAAGAAAGGACGGCTTCCGCAGGAAAAGCCGGTACAGTTCCCAGCCTATGCCCCTCCTCATTATGAAAGAAACCCGAAAAGACAGCCGGCACAAGCAGACAAAAACAAGCAGGCAGCCGCAGGAGAATCCGGAAAGGAGATTTCTGGTCGAAAACCCGCCTTTTATCAGGCCTTTGTACATAAAGCACAGTGTTCCTTTTGACAAGATGGGGAGCAAGCTTTAATTTCTCTGCCACTGTGACCAGAGCCATGACATGCCCCTTCTCCCTAAAGAAACGGATATCATGCATGAAACGACCGTCAAAACAGGGATGGAGCTTCTCCATCCAGGAAAGGACCCACTGAATTATTTTTTTACGAGGGAAAAGGGTACACAGAAAGCTTCTGCCCTTCAGCACACTATCGGGGACCGGAAACATGTAGATATCGTATTCCTCAGTCTCCAGAAAAACTTTTTTCTTCAAACTGACCTCCTTCCGGCGTCAAGAAAAGCGACTGCTCGAAAAGCTTTTTCTTTTCGTACAATTCACTGCGTACTTCATTCGCAGCCTTTTTAAGACGGAGGAATTCGCAGACGGGAGTACACAGAGCATGAAAAAGCATCACCAGCACAAGTGCCGATGCAAGGACTTCCACAAGCTTCATATCTCACCTGCTTCCCCTGAAGCACAACACTCAAGGACGAAAGCTTCGTATTCAGCACAGACGCTTTTGTACTCAGCATAGGAAGCACGAAGCAAGAGCCCGACCGCAGCCACAAAAAAGAAGAGGATAAAAACCGTCAGCCCCAAAATGCTCCCCTCATCTACCACTGCTTTTTTACTTCCATGAGACGATATCTTCCGCATCACCGGAGCCTCCTTCCAGTCCGTCACTACCAAGAGAAAGGATAGTAAAGGGCAGATTCCTGTTTTTTCTGGACGAATATATAAAAGGCTTTCCCCAAGGATCCTTTTGAATCTCACGATCTACATAAGGTCCCCTCCATCCAGCGGGAACAGGATAAAGCAGAGGCTTTTCCCACAAAGCGGCAAGCCCCTGCTCATCACTGGGATAGCTACCGCAGTCAAGGTAATAGGACTGGAGAGCCAGCCTGTACACCTCGATCTGGCTTTCAGCCGAAAGCCTCCGGGCTTTCTGGACATAGCCCGCCGCGGAGAAGCCCACACCGGCGGTAAGAATAAGCATTATCGCGAGAACTGCGATAGTCTCGGCAAAAGAAAAAGCGTCGTCCTTTTTTGTCTTCATATAACCTCCTGAAAACCGAATACCAGGCTCTCAGCCCTGAAAAGCAGACTTTTCCCTGGTAGCTCAAAGCAAATAATCAAAATTCGTGATGAAGGGCAGAACCACATTCTGCGCCAAAATAAGCACATATATCCCCACCGCGGCCAAAAGCAGAGGCTCCCCATAACGAAGAAAATTTTGCCGCCCCTCCCTGTCCTCTTCCCTAATAAGAGAAGCCACAGTTTCGCAGGCCTCTCTCAAGCGGCCGGATTTCTCGGCAAGACAAACCAGGGCCATTGCCTCAGCTGAGCAAGCCCCCTCTTCCTGAAGAGCCTTAGAAAAGGGAATCCCCAAGGAAAGCTTTTTGAGCAGAACCGAGCAAAGAGAGGCATTTTTCAGCCCAGCAGCAATAGAGACAAGAGAAAGAGCCCTTTTCAGATCAAAACCGCTTGAAAGGAAGAAAGAGAGGGAATTGAAAAAAAGAAGCTGAGGATTTTCAGAAGTTTTCCTCCTTACAGCCCAGAAGAAAAGACCTGAAAAAAGGGTTATAAAAATAAGGGAAATCAAAAAACCGGAATAGGCACCATCGGGAATCCTCTTGAAACCAAGAAGAGAAGAATGTTGAAGAAGGAAAAGACATGCACAGGCTGAGAAAACCACCACAAAAAGGGGATAAACACAAGCACCCAGGATTTTCGAAGTGAAAGCCCTGCTCTCGGATTCAGAGGAGGTTACGAAGGAGAGCATCTCGCACAAGTTACCAGCCCTTTCAGCTGCGGCGATCAAAGAACAAATCCGCTCGTCCACATGTATCACCCCGTTCACAGAGACTGCGCTGGAAAAAGAGTAGCCCTTTTTCATGAAGTCGAATATGCTGCGGGAGAGGGCAGCCTGTTTTTTGCCGCAGCCGGCGGACTCACTCAAAACAACAAGGGCATCCCTGAGAGGAAGCTCTGCCTTCAGCAAGCCGCCCAAATGCTCGCAAAAGGAAAGGAAAAGCTGCCTGTCATTCATGGAAAAGCTCCTTTTCAGGAATAATTCCCGCGGCTTGCTTTGCAGCGAAATCCTCATTAAGAGACACCATTCCCTGCTCATGCATACACCCAGCCAATGCAGAAACCCTGGCCTTCTCCCCTATCAGCTGCCTTACAGCCTCATTTCCGCAGAGGATCTCCGCCACCACGGTCCTTCCGCCGGCTGCGGCAGGCAGAAGACACTGGGCCACAGCTGCTCCGAAAACCGAGGCAAGGAAGTAAGGCTCGATCCCCATATCAAGAAGCCTTATCACAGCGGAACAGGCATTGGAGGCATGAATAGTTGCCAAAACCAAGTGACCGGTCACAGCCGCCCTTACAGCCGTAACAGCTGTCTTACCGTCGCGAATCTCACCTATCATCAAAACATCAGGATCGTGGCGGAAAACATGACGGAGAGCATCCTCAAAATCAAACTGAATAGCTGGCCTCACCTCAATCTGGGTTACGCCGGGAATCCGGTACTCCACAGGATCTTCTATGGAGATTATCTTCCTACGTTCTGACACAAGAAAGGAGAGCATTCCAGCTATCGTGGTGGTTTTTCCGGCTCCAGTAGGACCCGCCACAAGAATGAGAGAGCTCCGTCTGGAAAGAACCTTCTTCAACACAGACAGGTGCCCCTCTGAAAAGCCCAGCTCAGAAAGCTTCACAGGACTGGCGGCCCTTTTTATAAGCCTGAGCACAGCCGATTCCCCCCTCCAAAGAGGAATGACAGAAACCCTTATATCCGCGGAGAAATTAGAGTTTCTCCAGAGGAACCTACCGTCCTGAGGTCTGCGGGATTCCTCAGTGCGAAGGCCGGCAAGCATTTTTATCCGCAGGATCACAGGCTCCAAAAAAGAAATCTCAGTAATCTTGTAGACCATAAGCTCTCCGTTTTTCCTGAACCTTATGACCAGGTTTTCCTTTTCGTCCTGGAATACCACAGGCTCAAAATGTATATCGCTGACATTGTCAGTCAAGGCTTCGATTATCACGGAATCAAGGATGCTAACAGCCGGGGACTCGGCGAAATCCTCCGTGGCAAAAGCCTCAGTGGCGAAAGCCGGTTCCACATCCTCCCGGGAAAAATTCTTATCAGGAAGAGGAGAGAGAGCTTCTCCAGAGGCAGTATCCCTGCCCTGCCCTGAGCTGATGTCAGCAAGGACGCGGGCTATGGAACGGCAGCACTCTTCCTCACTGATCTCAATGAAATCCAGCTGCCGACCCCGGGACTCAGAAATGTCAAACACCTTCCTTATCCGCTTCTTAAGCATATAATCATCTATGTCACAGAGGCCCACGGTAACTTTGTCGCCGGCCTCCAGCAGGCAGACCTTGTTGTGTAGACAAAAGGCAGGGGAAAGTCGGAAGACGGACGAAGACTCCGCACAAGCCGGGCAAGCACCGGCTTCTCCAACGTCGGCCGCACAAGATACAGCCTGACAGACAGTCTTCTGGCCCGCACAAGACCCCACCTGGCTGGCAGCCGTCCCTCCCGGACTCGCGCCAGCCGCATCGGTCGCTTCAAGCCCAAGAACCGCACTTCCGCCGGCTGCACACACTCTAGCCGAACTAGCACCGGAGGAAGTTTCTCCGGCTGCTCGCCCTCCAGTCTCCTTTTTCTCATTCTTCCTATAAGCCTGCATTTCTCTGCCTCCTTTTCTGGACTACCTGGCGAATCTCAGACTTTATATAGTCCCTGTATGCATCTCCTCCGCAGTGGTCTTCTTGTACAAAATCCCCGTAAGACGCACCGCCTCCCGTCCCGGATTTCTGCTCCGACCCGGCGGATATTCTCGGGATAAGGTATATGGTCAGCTCATTGTCCTCCTCTGTCTTATCCTCAGCCTTAAAAAGCCAGCCCAAAACCGGAATAGAGGAGAAAAAAGGAGTTTTTGTCGATGAAGAGCTCTCATCATTCTGGATAAGCCCGCTGAGAACTATGACTTCTCCGGAGCGGCCCCTTACCTGCGTCGTGACAATTTTCTCTGAAGTGGGAGGCGGATTTCCTGTGGAAGAAGTATCCACCCCCTGCCTGGAATAAGAAGCCGTGACGCTGGTGGTGATCATCCCGTCGCCTGAAAGCCAGCCCGTTATATCCAGCACAAGACCAGACACGATTTCCCTGGTAACACCGCCGTTCAGAGTTTTCCCGGTGTCAGCATCCAAATTCGGGTCACGATAACGGTAGGTATTCGTGTTCCTGAAGCTGATGGGCACCCCGGAAACTCCGTACAATGTCGTATCTGCGAAAATCTTCGCCTTGTTCTCTGAGACCGCCGCCTGCAGCTTTGCCGAAAAGGAATAGCCGAATGCCGCCACTATATCGATATTGAATTTGAAGGAGGGAGCTATACCCACATGAAAACCATTGCTGTCGCCGGGTGTCAGACGGGAAGTCTCAAAAGCCGAAGACCAGTCAGAAGACACACTCTTCTGAGCCTGGACTATAAGCAGATCGTAGGAGAGCATATCCGCAGGCTTGTCTATGTATTCAGTCAAAGAACATAACTTTTCGTAAGTCTTATCCGTCCCGGTATAAAAAAGAGCATCGGAACTACCTGTTTTTTTGAAGGAGGAAGCAGAATAACCCGGCGGAAGATTTGCCAGAAAATCATCTGTCCTTATATATTTGAGGGAAATCAAAAAAGTCTTTTCGCTTGCATCACACAAGGAAAGATAAGCAGACATCTCGGGAAGAGCAGCCTCTGTCGTAGAGCACATAAAACGGGCTGCGCTTATCTCGGAGAATTCCGTATCAGGAAAACGGAGCTTCATGAGACGGCAGGCTTCCCCAGAGGAAATATAATCCGTGGTGAACACGAACCACTTTTTCTCTTCCTCCCGGAATTTTCTTCCGGCATCAGGCATGGTGAAAAAAAGATAAAGATTCTCCACACACCTGAAACCCACGTCCGAATTGGCGCAAATAATCTCCAGAGCCTTGTTGAAAGGTTCATTCTGAAAAGAGACCCTTATTATATAGGAAGAGTTTTTTACCAGAGAGCAGAACTCTATTCCCGACAATTCTGCAATTCGCTCGATAATCTGAGGAAATTCTGCGTTAGAAAGCTCAGCGGAGAAAAGCCCATCACTGAGGGAGATTTCTATCCGGCTTTTATCATCCACCACCGGAGGATAAAAGCTTTCCTGGATTTTTTTCTCGACTGCGACACAATTGTCCTCATAGGAGACGGAATAGCCTTCGAACCTCCGCATAATCACAGCGACGGCAGAGCAGACCTCAACACCGGAAAGATGGACGGACAGGGGAGAAGAAGGCAGGGCATCGTAGAGGACAGGAACAGTGCACTCGGCAGATAATCTCTCAAAAATCTTTTCGGCTGGCAGATCATAGGCATCGATATCCATCAGGCCGTCATCGCGATGGATAATCCTGATGCGGGATACAATCCACCGGCTTTCTTCCTTCAGCACATAAAGACGGTTAGCAAGGAGAAAAGAGTCAAAGGCAGTATTGAAATCACCAGCGGCAAAGCGGAAAGATGCCGTACCGGACACAGTATCATCACAGATTATGGGGAAAGACCTGGCAAGGGAAACGGCGTATACGATTTCAGATATATCCTGACTTGAGAAATCAAAACCAGTCTGAGAGGGCAGCATAAAGACAAAGCAGCAGAACAGAACCATGACTAAAGACTTTTTTCTTAGCTTCTTCATGCAATGCTTATACGAACGCAGAGTAAAAAAAAATGATGTTTTAGGATTTTTATTTAAGGGAAATTCTTCTTTTTACCTGTCTTTCCAGATCTTAAAAAAGAGGAAGTGATACTTGCTGAGTGGCTCAGCTCTGAGCCACTCTATTTTTAGTTTGTCTTAGTCCTTACTACGCGGAAACCTAAATGGTTCTTTCTATCACTGGGAAAGCACGAGTTTCTATAAGAAACAGTACTCAATGCAGCCTCTTTATCCCAACGGCCACCTTTTTTGACATGCAGCTGGGCGTTAAGACTTTCTGGAGAGGACGGGTCATTATAAACCACTGGCATTTCGACACCCTCCGGACCTGTACCTGATTCTATCGTTCCGTACCAGTCCCAGCACAATTCATCCAAGTTACCAGACATATCGTAAATACCCAAAGCATTCGGAGCCTTGGTCTTAACCAAGTGGACCTTGCCACCGCTGTTAGCTGTATACCATGCGACGGAATCCACATCGTCACTTCCGGAATAAGTCGTCTGTGATTCAGGTATTCCGTTGTTGCCACCCCGGGCGATATACTCCCACTCAGCCTCCGTAGGAAGTCTATAACCATTTGCAGTTGAGTCCATACTTATAGAATTCCATGTATTGTTTTTAGATGTCCTACCTTTGTATTTTGTAACACCGCCTTCATTTCTTGGTCCTACATCTGTCCATTCAGCTGGATTTTGTATACCACTCATGGAATATACAGGAGTAAGACCTTCAGCTAATGAACGCAAATTACAGTATACAAGCGCATCATAGAAACTAGTATTATATACAGGATAACTGCCACCCAGACCATATTGAGAAGAAGGATTACTACCATAACAACAATATTTCTCATACTCAGCCTGAGTCACCTCGTGGTCACAAACAAGGAGATCGTTTATCGTAACAGTACGATCTGATATGAATACTCTAGAGGTAGGGACAGAGTCGTTTATCACAGCTCCCGCGACTTCCACAAAATACGAAGCCGCTATAACTACATTTCCAGCAGGCATAATGAAGGTAGTACTTTCAGCTGAAGCATCTGCGAATTCAACTCCTTCGGTTTTAGCCGTCCAGCCTCCGAAGTGTTTTCCACTCGGATCTGTACTCTTTGTAATAGCTACAGTGCTTCCCGGCAATACACCACTCTCCACCGAGCCTTCACTCAGACTGGCACTTCCGCCTTCAACAGTTACAGTTTAAAGATCTATATAGGTTGCCTTCACACTTACATTTTTATTTGGCATAGTGAAGGTCGTGCTGGGTGAGTTCGCATCTCCGAAGGTCACTCCACTTGTTGTTGCGACCCACTTATCAAACTGTTTCATAGGCAAAGCCGAAGCCGTAACAGTTACCGTGTCTTCTGCAGCTCCGCTCGTCACCTCTATATTGTCTATTGTCGCAGTTCCATTCTCAACCCTTATACTAAGAGCAGGCTTATAGGTGGCTGTAATTGAAAAAGCACCCTCCGGCATCACAAATGTCGTCACAGGTGCATTTTCATCCGCAAAAGACACTACTCCACTTGGCGTGCATTTCCACTTGTAAAAAACCTGTCCAGAGGGAGGTATAGATGCCGAAATAGTAACTACAGTTCCGGCTGCCGCAGAATATGGAGTGGCTCTTCCATCTGTAATGCTTATAGTGTACTTATTCTTATAAGTGGCTGTAATTGAAACAGCATCCTCCGGCATCACAAATGTCGTCACAGGTGCATTTTCATCCGCAAAAGAAACTTCTCCACTTGGCGTGCATTCCCACTTGTCGAAAACCTTTCCTGCCTCAGGGGCATTCGCTGTAATAGTCACCACTGTTCCGGCTGCCGCAC
>JAILBN010000018.1 GCA_024680915.1 Treponemataceae bacterium
ATCTTCTAATTCAAAAGTTTTAACGCGTGCATTTTCTTTATAAAGTTTCATGTTATTAATATCTGAGTATCCGTTAATAAGTTCAAGTTCAATAACAGGTTCTGTAAATTCAATTGTAATGTATTCCCCAATACCATTTCCATCAACACCTTCTACCCATGGAATGTGATTATAATTCCACCAGTATGGATGACATCTACAACCTATTTCAAAGGCTTTGCCCAAATTGTCAGGAGTATATTTTATGAGCTGGCCTTTTATTGTTTCCTCAAATGAAGATGAGGCTGTAATTGATTTAATATTCATATTGTGAAAGCCTTCGTTTTTTTCTGGATCATCATAGGTATTTTCTCCGTCATTTTTAAAATCACGGAAAACCTGATTAATTCCACCTGTAATGAAAAGCAATGAAAACTGGTTATATTTACATTTAAGGTAACCGTCGGTATCAACAGCCAGGCAAGATCTTGGAAGTATTGTATACAATCTGTTATAGCCTGTTACAAACCATATATTATTATCATCATAGAAGAAATAAGATTCTGCATCCGGTTCAATATCAAAACAGTTTAATTCAGCTGGTAAATTGCTTGTGTCTGCATTGACAATTTGTACAGCTCCTGCTTTTTCAAACTTATCTATTAATGTAGCAAAACGAGTTTTTGCTACTTCAGAAGTATCAGATTTACTTGTTGATTTTCCATTTATCCAGCCATATTTAGAATCTGAAAGAGTGTCAATTCTTACATAATACCAGACTTCGTCTGTCTTATCCTTCGGAATGTATTTAGCTCTTGCTTTAAGATGTATACCTTCAACAGCTGGAATAGAGAAGGGATGATTTATAATTTTAAGTTTTTGATTAAACAATCTTCTATCTTCTGAATAATTTGAATTAGCTAGTGGATTTTTTGTTATGAATATTTTGTTGCTGGAAAAATCTGGTTTTTCATAAAAATATGTTTCTTCAGAAATTATTAAAACTGATTGTGAAAAGTTAACCTCGTAATCATTCAAAGTAAAATTGTTAAGAGCCTTTGATCTGTCTGCATCTAAAAATATATATCCATTTATTACATAAGCACCAGATTTTTGTTTTTCCAAATCAAAACTTTCCTCGTCCCATTTTAAGATGGCAGTTTCTTTATTTGGAAAAAGAATATTCAGCCATTTTGAGATATATTCAGAATCAGCGGTTTCATTGATTTTGTCCGGATATTCAAGATAAAATTCATCTTTTGTCATCTTAAGGTTTCCTGATATCATCGTAATTTTGTCTTTTTGAAAATTATAAACTGCTGAAGTAGGATCTTGAGGTTTAGGGCCTTTTATTATAATTTGTGAAACAATATCATTTTCGTCATAGTTTTCTAAGTTTCTTAATTTTGATGGAATGTTTACAAACTGAGGCGAGTCTTGATCAGTTGATCTATCTTTTGTTTCTTTTGAAATAATATTCAATGATTCACTTTTTTTTGAACAACTGAAAAAACAAAAAACAATAAAAAATAAGAACGAAACTTTTTTCATTTTCTTTCTCCTAGCGCCCCAGTGCGGGCGTCCACATAACATCTGGTTGTACCGCAGCGGGCTTGACCCGCTGTCGGCTACGAACCTTTGTTACATGTTTATTTTATTAACTTCTCCAATTTTTTGTTCTATATCTGCAAGAGACATTCCTTTTTCATGAACAAAAGCCTTTGATTGAACAAAGTTAATTATTCTTTCTTGTCTTTCTTTATCAATAAAAGTTCTGTTTATTAAATCTGTATTTTCTAATGGATATGTCATAGTCCAATACTTCATATCTTCTATTTTTAAAACTCGAAAAGCTTTATTTCCGGAAATTTCTGTATATCCATTAATTTTTATAAAATATGCGAAATCGATCATTTGGGAATGTAAGTCTTTGTTCCATTCCAAACAAGTATATTCATGAGGTGCGGTTATATAGGTTTTTGCATACTGCCATCTTACTTTTTTTACGTAATCTTCAGCTTCTTCCAAAGTCATTTTTTTTCCAATCGGCGCAAAGTCCCGTTCTACCGCTCCTTGTTACAGCCCGAGAGTTAGATTCATTATTTAAAATTGAATTCAGTATATCTTTGAATTAACAATTTCTTTCTTGCCTCGATAAAATCCAAGAAATGATCAAAGTCATAATGTTCAATTTCAGGTATCAAATGGCGTTTCTTAAAATTCGAATCACGACTCTTTATCCATTCATCAAATTGAGTTGCATTTTTTGCCTTATTCTCATTTTCTTCCAATAATTCGAGATTAACAATTGTATTATAATTGCTCAAATATGCCTGTATTTTATCCTCAGAATAACCACGCTTAACGAGTTTTGGTCGAGTAAACTCGCTTTGTGGGAATATATGATCTTCGGCATATTTTTTATCAAGCCAATCTCTGTCAGGATACAAAAGTGTTAAAAGCAGGTAACTATATTTTGTTCCGTATGTATAGAGTAGGAAATTATTAATTTCTGCTTCATTAAATGTAGAACTAACAGAAAGCTTCTCATTAAGTTTTTGATAAGGAAATTCTTTATTTTTATACTGTTCCAAAATTTCCTGACACTGTTTCAAAGTTGTATCTGATGAACTACCAAAAATATTTCTTATTGTATTCAAAACAAACCATTTTTGAATATCATTCTTTATTTTCATCAAATCTTGATTTGATGAATTTACAAAATTTGTAACAGTTTTATTTTTTATGTAGTAGGAAATAGGAAGAACTGCATTTTTCGATACAATATTCTTATCATTAAAACCAAAATTGCTCAAAAGTGAAATAGTCTGACTTAAACTTGATTTTATTGTTTCCCAATTATCTTCTATTTTCTCCAAATTCTCACGAGTAAAAGAACTTACCTTATATTGAATTGGCAATCCTTCTGTAAGATACATTGCACCTTTCATTACAAAGTCTTTTCCAAAACGATATCCTAAACCAATTTTATTAAGAGAGTCTGTAAAATTATAAATTTCCTCACGGGCATTGAGTTTTTTCCATTTTGCAGTAGCAGTTGAAAGTAAAATATCGCTGTATTCGAGTTTTACACCACCCGTATTTGTTCTGACGAAAATTTCTACAACTTTGTCATAGTCATCAGTTTTTTCATCATAATAGTTTATACAACGATTTGTATGAACCATATTATGTAAATCTTCCAAATTATCTTCAATAATTTGTTGCTGTTTATCTGAGTAAAGAGCAATTTTATTAGAAATCGACTGTTTCGCTTCTCTTGGTTTGTCAAAATTTAAAATATCACCAACTTTATACCAGCAATGTTCTGGGTTAGCGAATTCGCTTTCTTCGATAAACGCAAAACCATACTGTAATTCATCAGGATTTATTTCATTTGATGGTTGTTTTAACAAATCAATAGCCAATACTTCTTTTCTTTTGCGATAATAGAAATATGAATAAGAACCTTTAAGACCTATATACAACGAAGTCATTCTTTGCTGACCGTCCAAAACAAGATACAAGTCTTTGTTTAATCCAGCAAAATTTGCTTCTTTATTATGAGGTGATTCCTTATCAAAATCTCGAATAAATTCGTATGCATTCCATTTGTTTTTATCTTCTTCTCTGATTTTCCAAAATAAAAAAGAACTTATTGGATAGCCACACATTAGAGAATCAAATAATTTACAAATTTCGTATGTTCCCCAGACATACTCACGCTGAATTGCAGGAAGAAAAGTATTGTTATTAACAAAATTTCTTATAATGTCGCTTACAGTTGTGTTTATGTAATCACCTGTTGTCATTTTTTTACTCCTTAAAACTTACCAGCCCAGTGGGCTGTCCGCCTAACAAATATTATCCCTATCCGCTATAGGAGTTTTATACTGACAACAACTGTCAGTATAATCTTAAGACTGAAAAGGATTTCTTCTTATTGTAGCATGCTTTTGTAACAAAAGCAAAAGAGTTTATACGGTTACGGATAAAATTATGAAATCACAGTCTGTCCAGCGGACTAACCAATCCACCAGCTCCACGGTTCAATACATGGGTATAAATCATTGTCGTACTTACATCATTGTGGCCAAGCAGCTCTTGGATGGTTCTGATATCATATCCAATTTCAAGCAAATGGGTTGCGAAGGAATGGCGGAAGGTGTGGCAGCTGGCGTTTTTATTTATTCCGGCTTCTAAAACTGCTTGTCTTACGGCTCGCTGCATGAGGCTTTCGTCCGTGTGCCAGCGGCCTTGTTCTCCTGTCAGGGGATTAGTCCAGCGGTTTTTCTGGGGAAAGAGCCACTGCCATTTGAACTCTTTGCAACTGTCGGGATATTTTCCTGCAAGGGCACCAGGCATTGAAACTGCCCCCCAGCCATCTGCTAAATCCTGATTATGAATCTGGCGAACTTTTTCTATATGGTCTTTTAGCTCTGCTACAAGTTTTTTCGGAAGCATTACGTGTCGGTCTTTGTCTCCTTTACCGTGGCGGATAATGATTTCATTCAAATCAAAATCAAGGTCTGATATGCGCAGGCTCAAAGCTTCATTCAGTCTCATTCCTGTTCCATACAAAAGCTTTGCAATCAGTTTTTTTGTCCCATACATACATTCAATAACTTTGTTAACTTCTTCCCGACTGAATACTACAGGAAGACGCTCTTTCTTTCCCGACTGTGTTGATATTTTTTTGATGTATCAGAAGGAATTCTTCTACCCATTTTTTGTAGCAGGCCTTTGTGTGGTCGCTATAGTGACGGACTGTCATTGTTTCTATCAATTTTCTTATCTCTGCTTTGAGGTAGGAAGCTTCCTTTTCATCTTTTCTATAAGTGAATAAGCCGGTTTCGTAAAGATTGACAATAAGTTTGTCTTTTGTAAGCTTATTATCTGGAAGCAGCCATAGCTTTTCTTTTTTGTTCCATCTTCTTCTTGATACATTGTGTACGGCATGCAGAAGGACTTCGTTAAAATTACCAAGAAAGCTCACTGAAAAATAATCTTTATCGAAGGGTTTTATCAGAACATCCATAAATTCTCCTTATTCTATTATAGGATTTTGTTGTGGCAAAATTTTGTGTTTGTCTTATAATTTATTCGTGTGTTATGCGCCAGGGGCTGGAGTGGTGGCGTAGCCAGCGACCGGAACGGCGTGAGGGAATGTGGCTTATGTGCCGGAGAAGCTTTTTTGCAGGGTGCAGGGCTTTCTGCGGTGGAGTTTTGGAGTGAGGACGCCGAGCGTGAGTGAGCCACGGAAGGCCCGCCCCCCGGTTTTGAGGGGAGCTTTGCTACCTGAAAAACCGGGCAAGGTGGCGTAGCCACCGATGGGGGCGCCCATATTATCATAAGGAGAAAAATTATGGCAGAAATCATTCAGGTAAACGATAAGACTTGGCGGATTGAGGACGGGATGGTCCGTTTTTTCCTTTTTGCCGGAGATTCCAAGGCGGCTCTTATCGATAGTGGCATGAATACGCCGGATGCCAGGTCTATGGCCCAGGGGATAACTTCGCTCCCTTTGATGCTGATAAACACTCATGCGGATCCGGATCATATCTCTGGAAACGTGGCTTTTGATGTGGCTTATATGAGTCCTGCCGAGGAGGAGAATTATCGTGCCCAGGGGGCGGAGGGGAAAATCGAGAAGCTTCATGATGGTGATGTGATTAATCTTGGAGGCCGATCCCTTAGGGTTATCGATCTGCCTGGTCACACCAAGGGCAGCATCGCCATCCTTGATGAGAAATACCGGGTGCTTGTGGGTGGTGACTCCATTCAGGACGGGAATATCTTTATGTTCGGGCCCCAGCGTAATCTTGCCCTTTATATCGAGAGTCTTGGGAGGCTGGGGGATTATCAGGGGCTTTTTGATGAAATCTATCCTATGCATGGGACTTTCCCTGTGAAAGCGACCCTTATTCCTAAGCTTATGGAGGGGGCTCAGTCTATTCTGGATGGCAGGGCTTCGGGCTCTCCTGTGGATATGTTCGGCAATAAGGTGATGCTTTACAAATTCGATTACGCTGGCTTCTTGTGTGAAAAATAGAAATCTTTTAGATAAAAGTTGGCTAACATATTAAAACTTGACTAGGTTATTTTCCCGTGCTAAATTCTAAGTAAATCTACTCTTTTATGATCACATAAGGAGGTTTCCATGTGCCGGACGTCTATTTATGAAGCCCGCAATAATTTCTCAGCCCTGGTGAAAAGGGCGGAGGAGGGGGAGGTCGTTGAGCTTACCCGCTACGACAAGCCTGTTGCAGTCATCATAAGCTATGAGGAATTTGAAAACTTCTCTTCGAAAGAGGATGATTGGCTTATGAAATGGCGAAAAGAAAATGAAGGCCAGCTTGATGATTTGGGCTTTGATATCACTCCTTCCCGCGAATGTCCTGATTATTCCAAGGATCCTTGGGCTTAATTGTTTAGGAAGAGAGGAATTTCTATGAAAAAGACATATCTATTGGATACAAATATTGTCTTGGAGTTTATCAAGGAACGCCCTGATGAGCAGGTTCTCGCTTTTTATTCAGCACGGAGAAATATTTGTGCAATATCGTCAATTACATGGCAAGAGATGACCCGTGGAGTGAAGCGTATGCCAGAGGGTAAAAGACGTGACAGAATTCAGGATTTTATTGATAAGTTTGGGGAGAATGTGGATGTAATCCCCTACGATAAATTCTCTGCCTCAATATGTGGCGAGATTCAGGCAATGGCTGAGCAGGAGGGCAGGGTTCTTCCCAACTACGATTCCCAGATTGCCGCTACGGCTATATCAAACGGTATGGTGCTTGTAACCCACAATCTTGCAGATTTTGAGCCGATGAAGGAGATGGCCTTCCTCCGGGTGGAGGACTGGTTCTCGGCCTGACGGCCCGTGAGTTTCCCCCGTGGAGGCTTGTGTTGGCTTGTGTTGGCTTGTGGTGGCGGGTTCCCATGATGGGCGGACTTTTATGCTGGGCGGGAACTGGCGGACTTCCATGCCGGACATTTTTCCGTCTGGGCGGGGCTGTCGATGTTTGCGGACTTCCATGCCGGGCATTTTTTCTGTCTATGCGGACTTTTCCGGACCACCGCTGTTGACGGCATTTTTCCGTCTGGGTTGGAGGGAGTGCCGGGCTTCCATGCCGGGCATTTTTCCGTCTGGGGGCCGGGCAGGAGGTGCCGGACAGGGGCCGGAATCTTTGTCGTGTGGGGGCAGTGCCTGTCGGGTCTCTACTCCAAGAAGCTCATCACCCTCTCGTTGAAGTCCTTAGGATTCCTGTTGGCTATGAAATGGTCGCCCTTTATGAAGGCCAGCTCTGCTCCTTCTATGCAGGATGCGATGTATCTTGTGTGGGATGCTTTTATCATATCCCTTGTCCCGGCGATTACCAGGGTCTTGGCTTTTATTCTGCTTAAATCGGTTGGGGTCAGATTTGGGTCATTGACCATGAGTCCCAGCATCTCCGCATTCGCTTTGGCCTCAGGGCTTTTATGGGCGAAGAGACTGGCAATCCTGTAGCCTATTTCTATGGGAAGCTGGGTGAGGACCTTTACTCCGGAGGCCTTCATGTTGGCTCCGTTAAGTATCAGTCTGTCCACCTTCTCCGGGTGCTCCATGGCAAATACCATGGCTATGTTTCCCCCATCAGAAAAGCCCAGCAGGTGGGCTTTCTCTATATTCTTCTCAGTCATAAAACCGAATAAATCCTGGGCGAACTGGCGGATTGTGAAGGGCTTGTCTCCTCTGGCTGTCTTTCCGTGTCCTCTGGTATCAAGGGCAAGCACCCGGTATTTACTGCTGAAGGTCTCTATCTGGTGGCAGAAGTAGTCACAGTTCTCTCCGTTCCCGTGGAGTAAAATCAGCGGCTTTCCCTGGCCTTTTTCTATGTAGTGGTGTGTAATGTCCATGTCTTGATTTTGTGCCTTTTCGGGCTGTCTGTAAAGTCTCAAGCCGGAGAACCCGGATAGAAGCACACCGGCCATACGCCACTCGCCCGGACTGAGCCACACGGGCCACATGTCCAGACAGAAGTCTTCGCCACTCGCCCGGACTGAATCGCACCGGGTACACGCAGGCCTGTCGCCCACTGAATGCGCCTCCGGCCTGTCACCAGAACTGAGCCACTCGCCCGGCTGCCTTCACGCCATGCGCACCGGCAAGCTCCGAAAAAGAGAGCCTTCCCATTGACTGCGCGCCGCTGCTTTGTAATTCTTTCTACAGCTCCTGCATCATGGTCCATACGCAGTCACCTGCGTGTTCTATTTTACGCACCATGTCTATGTACTGCAGTTCCTTTTTGACTTCGGAGCCTGATTCCAACCGCTTTCTGCTTGCCTTCTTCAGTTTCCTTTTCTTGTCGTCAATTTGCTGCTCCAGGTCCTCGCCGGCATTTTTCTCTTCCTGGGTTATTCCCATGGTGAAGAACATGCAGGCCTGCTCGAAGAAAACCCGGACCAGCTCCAGATAATCCTGGATTTCCTTTGTCCTGGCATCTGAGGAATCGTAATATTTTCCTGAGATGTATTTTTTTGCGGTGTGCATGAGGGAGCAGGTCTCGTCACTGAGATTCTCAAGGGTGTCGGTTATGTGAATCAGCTTGGAGAAGTGGCTTCTGTCCTTTGAATTGGCGTTGGGCTGGCGGGAGCATTTTTCCAAGAAGCCGCTGATGGCAGAGTTCATCTCGTCCACATAATTCTCCAGTATTTCGACCTTTTCTGTCTCAGTCTCCACCACCTGTGTGTCACTCTTGGAGTTCAGGAAGCTGTTACAGATTGAGTCGAACATCTCCATGACCTTTGAGGCCATCTTTGAAATCTCGCTGTGAATCTGGGGAGCGTATAAATCTGCGCTCATCCTGGTGTAGGGGATGATGGCAGGCATGTGATAGTGGGCATCCTCTTCCTTCTTTGAGTCAGGGACAAGCCTTGTCGCGATAAGGGCAATCTGGTTCACGAAGGGGAGGAAGATAAGAGTGGCACAAAGGTTGAAAATCGTGTGCAGCATGGCTATGTGGGTGGTGATGTTTTCTGAGGGGTTGCCCGGAATTATAAAGTCTATAAGCTTAAGGAAGGGGGTGAATACAAGGAGGGCGAGAAGGGTGCCGGATACGTTGAAGGCCACGTGGACGAATGCTGTCCGCCGGGCATTCGTGGTAGCCCCGAAGCTTGACATGACTGCATCCACTGTGGAGCCGATATTGCTTCCCAGAACTATGGCGGCGCTCAGGTCCCAGCTTAATGAACCGTTGGCGGCCATGGTCAGGACAATAGCCGTCATGGCTGAGCTTGAGTGGATCAAGGCTGTGATGGCGGCTCCTATAAGGACCCCCAACAGTATTCCCGGTAGTCCCCAGCCAGAAATCGTGGAAAGAAGCTCTTTCGTCGCATCTCCCAGGGTAAGGCTTTCCTTCAAAAGCCCCAGTCCCATGAAAAGCAGGGCGAAGCCCATGAAGCAGTCAGCGAAGTTATGTATACGGAATTTCTTGAAGTATTTAAGGATAAAACCGAAGCCGAAAAGGGGGAGGGCCGCAGCGGAGATTGAGAAGCTGAAGCCGAAAAAAGAGACAATCCAGGCGGTGACCGTGGTACCGATATTGGCTCCGAAAATAACCCCTATGGCCTGGGACAGGGTCAGAAGCTCTGCGTTGACAAAGCTGACCACCATAACCGTGGTGGCACCGGAGCTCTGGATAAGAGCCGTTATCCCAAGCCCTGTAAGGACTGCGTAGAACCTGTTCCCTGTAATCTTTGAGAGCAGCTTTTGAAGACCCCTTCCAGCTCCCTTCTGAATACCGTTGGAAAGCATGTTCATTCCGAAAAGGAGCAGGCAGAGCGAACCCATAAAGCCGAGAATCTGCCCAGCTATGTTAAATACCATGACTCAACTATAAAGGAAAAGGCTTTCTCCGGAAAATCAGGTTAATGTTAAATTTGTGTAAAATTCTCATTGGTCCATCGCAGTTCTTCCCCAGATTACCGTAAAGCTGCTGCCTTTGCCTTCTTCCGACTTTACAAGCACATTTGCGTTATGGTATTTTGCCGCATGCTTTACGATACTCAACCCCAGGCCTGTTCCTCCCATGGTCCGTGAACGGCTTTTGTCCACCCGGTAAAAGCGTTCGAAAATCCTCTCCTGCTCCTTCTCCGGAATACCGATTCCTGTGTCTTTTACGGTAAAGATGACTCCTCCTTTATCGGAATCTGTCCTGATCTGTATATTCTGTATCTTTATGTCCACGGAGCCGCCTTCTTTGTTGTATTTGATGGCGTTGTCGATAAGATTGTAGACCATCTCGTATATTACAGGCTGTACGCCCCTTATCACACCGCTGTCTCCGCTCAGCTTCATGCTCACGTTTTTTGCGGCAGCACTGGCTGAAAGGACTGTCATAGCCTCCCTGGAGACTTCTCTAAGACTTATCTCTTCCTTTTCCAGGCTTATGGATTCTTCATCTAACTTCGAGAGCTTTATTATGTCATTCACCAAGGTAATCATTCGCTGGCTCTCGTCATAAATCGATGAGGCAAAATCCTGGGTGGTCTTTTGATCCGTTTCTCCGGTTTTTAGGATTTCCGCGAAGCCGCTTATGCTTGTAAGCGGTGTTTTAAGTTCATGGCTCACATTGGCCGTGAACTGCTGCCTTAGCTCCTCCCTCTGCTTTTTCTCAAAGTTCTCCTCGGCAATACGTTTTGTGAAGGGCATTAGCTCATCATAAACCTTCGTGGCTTCCGGATTCTCCAGATCGATATTGTTGAGTGGGTTCACCACTTTCTTTGATATCCAGCTGGCAGACAAGGCTGAAATGATTATGGCTATTATCAGAATGGCGACAAGAGTACGGCTCATCCCCAGCACCAGGATCCATACAGAATGCTGGTCGCAGCTTATCCTTATCACGTCTCCGCTCTCTACCTGCTCCGCATAATAGAGTGTTTTCTCTGTCATTGTGGAGGAATATCGTGATATTTGGTGGGAGCCTTTTGTTATCGCCCCCAGGAATTCCTCTCGGCTTCCATGGTTCTCAAGGTTCTCTGCTTTGACCTTGTTGTCGAAGTAAACGCTCCCGTCCTTGTGGATCAGCGTGATTCTGTTCTCTGTCTCTATTTTTTTCAGCTCTTCTATGTCATTCTCAAGGACATAGTTCTTAAGGAAATTGCTTTCTGTTTTCAGCTCGTGGAAAAGCTGATCCTCAAAATAGCCGTACAGGTTGCTGATGAAAAGGAAGGCACAGATTAAATAGACCAGTGTTCCCACAAAAAAGGTATTTATAAAAATACGGAAGGTCAGGGATTTTTGTTTCATTTTTCTCCCCTATCTGATTGTGTATCCGACACCGCGGATGGTTTCTATCTGTTTTTCGTACTTGCCAAGCTTCTGCCTCAGTGTGCGGATATGAACGTCCACAGTACGGCTTTCTATTTCCGCATCTATGTTCCATACTGAGTTCAAAAGCTGTTCCCGTCTGAGGACATGCCCCTTGTTCTCCACCAAAAGGGTCAGCAGGTCGAACTCCTTTACCGTCAGAAAAATCTGAGTATCGTCCGCAAATACGGTATGCTTTGATATATCTATTCTCAAGGGACCTGCAGTCAGTATTTTTGCTTCTCCCCCTTTCTTCTCGTAGCGACGTAGTACAGCCTTTATGCGGGAGACAAGACTCATCATGCCGAAGGGTTTTGTCACGTAATCATCGGCTCCGGAATCCAGTCCTGTGACCACGTCGAATTCAGTGTCCTTCGCGGTGAGCATGATAACCGGAATGGATTTGTAGCGGTCGTCAGAGCGTATTCTTTTAAGGATCGAAATACCGTCCTCCTCCGGTAGCATTATGTCCAGGAGCAGAAGCTCAGGCTTTTCTTTCTCCAGTGCGGTCCAGAAGTCCGAAGGCTTCTCGAACCCGCAGCATTGGAAGTTCTGGCTTTGAAGAGTATAGATTATTAATTTCCGGATGTTTCCGTCGTCTTCAAGAATATGAATCATGACTATATTCTTGGAGATTATTTTGAAATAATCAATGAGGATAATGTAAAGTTTGTGTAAAAGAATACTTTACAATAATCAGAGGAAGAGCTGTATATAGGTATATAGGAAGAATGAAAAAAGCCCGGAGTCAATTCGGGGGAGACTCCGGGCAAGGATATAATAAACGGCAAGGAGGTTCTTCCGTTTATAGCACTACTGTATTAATGATATAAGCTGCAAAACCAACATCACGAAAACAACGACGAATAATATAAATTTTTCCCAATCGATTCTCAGCATAAATAAGATCCTGTTTCTTGTATCTATGAAGAAAAAAAATCTCCTCGGATCAAGCCTTACAAACTTTTTCCAGTTAATATTACAATACCTACAGCACAGAATCAGCACAAAATTATGGAAAAAAGAGCACAGAATCAGCACAAAATTGTGAAAAATGAAAGAATTCCTCTTTTTTTTATGTTATAATACTCAGGAATACCTTTTGAGTTTTTTTTTGAAATGTTTTTTTTGAATTCGATAAGAAATCACTTTAATGAGAAGTTTTATATACCTGAATTGGATTTGGCGGATGTGGGGGAAAGTAACAGACTGGTTCTGTTGTTCCTAGGGCCTTGTTTTTTTGTTTTCGGCTTTGTAGATTTTACAGTGGTTTTCGTAAGGAATTATTCGAACCTGAAAGATCACCTTGTATCTTTGATTTACTTCAGCATTTTTACGCTTATCAGCATCTATGTATTCATATGTTCTAAAAAAAACAAGAATATAGACAGGGAAAAGGCTTATATAAAGAAGACTATTCCCTTTTATATGCTTTGCCATACATGTATGCTGGCAGCTCTGTATAATTTCTATATTCTTGACCAGCCTTTCAATGGTTATGCCATTTTCTGTTTGACAGGTACCATTTCCCTCTGCCTTTTTTCATTTTCTCCCTTTCCTTTTCTTATTGGACTGGTACTGGAAATGATTTTTATGGGACCAGGACTTTATTTTAATTTCGGAATAAGCGGGCTGGCTGATGGTATTTTGACTGCTATGGTTATGTTCTGGATTTCTCTTTATAAAAGAAGGCTGGCAAAAAAGCATTTAATGCTTCTTAAAAAGCAGAAGAAAAATCTGGAAGCAAAGACATTCGGGAATTTTACCCTTTTATTTGAAAATAAAATCGTTAAGTTTTCCCGGACCAAATCGAACGAGCTTTTCGGGTATCTAGTATACAAAAAAGGAAGTTCCGTCAACTCAAAGGAGCTTATCTCAATCCTTTGGGGCGATTCCGCCGATTCTACCCGTTATGGTAATAATCTGCGTAATCTTATTGTTGATATAAAACACACACTAAAGGACCTTTCAATTGATTCCGTCTTTATTGCAGAATATAATAATTTCCGCATAAATCCTGAGATTATAAACTGCGACTACTATGATTTCCTTGCTGGTAAGAAAGAAGCTGTGGACAGCTTTGCCGGCGAGTTCATGAGCCAATACAGTTGGGCTGAGGATGTTTCCGCTTTCCTTGAGATGAAAGCCATAAAAAAAGAATGATGTCCTATGGACGGTACCGCTCCTCTTCCTTGCTGCATGGTAAGAAGAGCAAGCTTGTCTGAATTGGCAGACCGAGAACAGCCTGTTACCAGACTTCAGGATTCATACCAGCTTTGAGAAGGGTATGAAGGCCTCCGGTGGACAGCGATGCTCGTCGATTATCTTCTCCATATAGATAAGATTGTACCATCTTCCGAATTTGTTGCCGCATTTTTGGAAAAAGGCGATAGTCTTGTATCCTATGGCAGCATGGAATAATTCGCTGTTTTTTGTGAGATACTCGTCCTTGTCTTCAAGGGGGTCTGCGATTCCTGCGTAGAGATTTGTTATATTCTGAGCTTTCAGGGTTTCTTCAATCTTTTGATAAAGAAGTCTGCCCAGCCCCAATCTGTGGTAATCCTTATGTATGTAAATAGAAGTTTCTGCGACCCAATCGTAAGCTGCCCTGGGGCTGAACCTTCCCGCATATATATAACCGGCAATAGTTCCGTCGACCTCTGCTACATAATAGGGGTAATTCACGAGAGTTCCTCTTATTCTGTCTGAGAAAGCTTCAAGTGAAGGAACTTCATATTCGAAGGTGATGGCAGTATTCTTGATATAGTAGCTGTAGATATCAAGCAAGGCCTGCGCATCCTCAATTCTTGCGACCCTTGTTTTTATATTCATATTGTCACCCATCAAAAATCAGGATGATGAGTATTCTATTCCTATCAGCATAAATTAACAATAATTAAAATATTCATTTACTCATTTTTTTTATGGGCATGCTCATGAATCCTATTTCCAAGGAAAGCGGCTATTAATAATTGCAGCCATGATCATTGAAAAATACCGGGAAGAAGCGGATAATAGAGCAATAAGTGTTTTTTATTCTGGAGGAATAGTTGGAGCAATTATTGATCGTGGAGGATGACCTGACGCTGAACCAGGGCTTGTGCAAAGCCTTGAAGGATGATGACAGGCAGATTGTTTCCTGCGTCAATATCGCTGAGGCCCGGCTGCAGCTTTCTTTGGGCACAGTAACCTTTGTCCTGCTGGATATAAACCTTCCTGACGGCAGTGGTCTTGTCCTCCTCCGTGAGATAAAAAAGGAAAAGCCCTCTTTACCTGTTGTCCTTCTTACTGCCAATGACACTGACAGGGATATAGTGAATGGTCTTGAAGAGGGTGCTGACGATTATATAACCAAGCCTTTCTCCCTTGCTGTTCTGCGGGCTCGTGTGAATTCTCAGCTGAGAAGGGCCTCTAAGCTGACAGGAGGAGAAGCAGGAAAAAAGGCTGCTTGTTTCACTGACGGTAAATATTCCTTCAATTTCAGGGATATGCTTTTCTATGTGGACGGGCTTTCTGTGGAGCTTTCCAAAACGGAACAGAAGCTTTTGTGCCTGCTGACCCAGAATGCTCCCAATACAGTTCCCCGGGAGCTTTTGATTGACCGTATCTGGACTGACGGAGCTGAGTATGTGGATGAGAATGCCCTTTCTGTCACGGTGAAAAGACTTCGGGACAAGCTTTCTTCAGGAGATAAGATAAGGACTGTATACGGCATAGGTTATGCCTGGTGCCTGGGTGAGGCAAAATGAGTCTTTTTTTGCTTATCGCCGCCACTCTTCTTTTCTTGGCAGCCCTTGGGCTTGTGCTTTATGACCGTATCAAAACAAAAGGAATCCTGGATTCCATTGAGAATATGCTTACTCAGGCCATGAAGGGGGATTTCTCTGAATCCCGCTATGATGAAAGCAGGCTTTCCAAGCTTGAGTCCGAGCTGTCGGACTATCTTTCCTCCTCAGCCCTTTCTGCTAAGAATGTGCAGAATGAGAAAAACAAGCTTAAGGAATTGATTTCTGATATTTCCCATCAGACCAAGACTCCTATCGCCAATCTGGTGCTTTTCAGTGAGCTCCTTGAGGACTCCTCCCTTGATGGAGAAGCAAGGGAGAGTGTAGCCGCCATAAGAGGGCAGGCCGAGAAGCTCCGTTTTTTGATTGACAGCCTTGTAAAGCTTTCCAGGCTTGAAAGCGGCATAATCGCTTTGAATAGGCAGAGGACGGAATTGTATCCCCTGCTGCAGAATGTTACCGCTCAGCTTAAGGATCGTGCTGCAGCAAAGGGACTGACTCTTACCCTGGAGCCTACGGAGGCTGTGGCTGACATAGACCCAAAGTGGACACAGGAGGCTGTCTTCAACATAGTGGACAACGCTGTCAAATACACGGCCCAAGGGAGCGTGGCCATAAAGGTTATTCCCTACAATATGTTCGTCAAGGTCGATGTGACTGATACCGGCCCCGGCATAGCGGAGGAGGAGCAGACCAAGATTTTCGGCAGGTTCTACAGATCGGCCGCTCTGGTATCTGAGGATGGGGTTGGAATAGGCCTTCATCTTGCCAGGCAGATTGTGAGCGGGCAGGGAGGCTACATCAAGGTCTCGTCTCCGGTCGGCCCGGAAGCTGCCTCCAAGAGAAGCTCAGGTGCTTCTGCCAGTTTCTGCGATGCAGTCAGCCATTCTTCAAGCTCTGTCAACGTGGATTCTGACCAAGGTTCCGGACCCGGCACAACCTTCTCCATTTACCTCCCCATTTAAAATCTTTCAAAAGTGACAGAATTATTTTTTTCTCTGAAAGAATCTGGAAAGAATCCTTTTGTATATTTCCAGATATGTAAGGTTGCGGACAGAACAAGTGCTTTTGCGGCAGGAAAGGCACAAGCTCACTGCAAGGGCCTCCGCTCTGCGGACAGAACAAGTGCTTTTGCGGCCGGACGAAAAACACACACCAAGAAAAGGAGCAGATAGAATGGAAATACTAAAGACTGAAAAGCTGACGAAAATCTATGGCAAGGGCGAGGCAGAGGTCCAGGCCCTGCGGGGAATTGATTTGACTGTAGAGAAGGGGGAATTCCTAAGCATTGTAGGAAGCTCCGGCAGCGGAAAATCCACCCTGCTTCATATGCTGGGTGGCTTGGACCGGCCCACTGAGGGCAAGGTATTCATAGAGGGAAAGGACATTTTCTCCCTTAAGGATGAGGAGCTGACTATCTTCCGCCGAAGAAAAATCGGCTTTGTCTTCCAAGCCTTTAATCTTGTTCCTGTGATGTCTGTCTATGAGAACATAGTCCTCCCTGTGGAGCTTGACGGCGACAGGGCGGACGAAGCCTTTGTTAATGAGATTATCGATATTCTGGGGCTTTCTGAAAAAAAGAAGGCTCTTCCCTCCCAGCTCTCTGGCGGCCAGCAGCAGCGTGTGGCCATTGCCCGTGCCCTGGCCTCGGCTCCGGCCATAATTCTGGCAGACGAACCTACAGGAAACCTGGACTCTAAGACAAGCCAGGACGTAATGGGGCTTTTTAAGGTTACCGGCCAGAAATTCGGGCAGACAATCCTGATGATTACCCACAACGAAGAGATTGCCCAGCTTGCGGACCGGACTATCCGCATTGAAGACGGTCTTATAGTGGGAGGAAGCAAATGAGCAGCAAGGAAAAAAATCTTTTCAGCCCTAAGGTAAAAAACTCCTCTGTTATCAGAAGGACCGCCCGTCAGTACATTCTCAAAAGCCGGGGAAAAAGCCTTATCATTATTCTTTCTGTTGCCCTTTGTACCTTTTTGTTTACTACGCTTTTCACTACAGGGGGCGGTATCCTCAAAATGCTGGAAAAGTCAATGCAGCGTCAGATTGGAAGCAGCGCCATGGGCTCCTATAAATACCTTAATCAGGAGGAGTGTGATAAGCTTGCTTCCTATCCTGGTTTTAAGGCTGTTTACCCCTGGATTATAGTGGGGGAAGCGTCAAACCGTGAGTTGGCAAAGGTTCGTACCGAGCTTCATTGGGCAAGCGAGAAGGCAGCGGAGAAAAGCTTCTGCGCTCCCGAGGTGGGAAGCTTTCCTCAGGCAGAGGATGAGGCTGTTTTCAGCAGCCTGACCCTGCAGGCCCTCAAATTCGACATAGATGCGGACAGGTACGATGAGCTTCTGGGACAGAAGGTTCATATCCATGTGGATACAAACTATAAAGTTTTCGATAAGGACTTTACTATTTGTGGTGTCTACACAGGCGACCGGGTTTCCATGTCCCAGGTAACCCTTGTGTCAAAAGCCTTCCAGGAAAAATATACCCCGGTTCCAAAGGCTTCCTACTACGACAAAAGCGGCACAGAGACTGGCTACCAAGGTTATTCCGGCCGCATAAATCTGGATGTGGATTTTGCTGTTCCCTTTGATATCGAGGGGAAAATGATAAAAGCTCTTATGCTGAATAATCTTCCTCCTGACATACAGATCGGGGTGAGCCAGGCCAATGCCCTGAGCTCCATGGATGTTGGCACCTTGCTGCTGCTTGTTTTTCTTTTGTTCACGATTTTTCTTTCAGGTTATCTTATCATAAATAATATTTACAGAATCAATGTCTATTCTGACATCCGTTCTTACGGACTTTTGAAAACCATAGGCATGAGCGGAAAACAGCTTAACAAGCTTGTGAAGTGGCAGGCTCTTTATCTTTCAATTCCGGGAATCCTGCTGGGCATACTGGCCGGTAGCTTGGTTGGAATTGTTCTTATTCCAGTGGTCTCAACTCTGTTCGATGGCATTTCTTCTTATGATATGAGCATGTCTCTTCATGTGAATGCCCTTGTTCCCCTGCTTTCGGCCCTCTTTTCTCTTGTTACAGTTCTGATTTCCTGCCGGAGACCTGCCCGGCTTGCCTCCAAGGTCTCACCCATTGAAGCCGTGAGATTCACCCAGGGACAGAACATAGGAAAAAAAACGAAAAAAAAGGTCGGAAAGAATACTCCATATTCAAGCTTTTCTTTTGCAAGAAGAAATCTTTCCAGAGACAAGAAAAAAGTTTTCTGGGTAGTGTTATCTCTTTCACTTTCGCTGGTAATTCTGAACAGTGTGTACACTATGCTTCACAGCTTCAGCGAAGATAAATTTGTAGAAAACCGGATAGCCACAGACTTTTCCATTGCAGATGCCAGTCTGGATAATGCAGGAATCAAGTACAACGCTAAAAATATAAACGGAGTCAGCCAAGCCTTCCTGCAGGAGCTTGATAGAAAAGACGGAATCCAAGAGCAGGGAAACATTTATTTTGAGAACACCTATCAGCGTTTCACAGAGGATGATTTTGACAAGCTTGAGAAGAACCTTTTCAGCCAGGATGTAATGCAGACCATCTACAACTGGGAGGGAACGAAGCTAGTCGCAGATGTATACAGGGAATACCGGGCCGATGCGGTTTTTGCCTATGGAATTGACGAGTTCGTCCTTAATAACATGCGGATAATCCGTGGTCAGCTTGATATGGAAAAATTCTTGAGCGGAGACTATATTCTTGTAAGCGAATACAGCATGGGACTTTCTGATAAGACAAAGTCCATTCCCTTTTTTCTTCCAGGTGAGAAAATCACAGTCTCCAACAATAAGGGGGAGACCAAGGAATATGAAGTTTTGGCCACTGTGGAAATGCCTTATGCCTTCCGTTTTCAACAGTTCTCAACCTTGGACATTTCTTATTATGTTCCCTCCGGCGAATTTTCCAGCTTTTTTGGAGAAAGGGATCCTATGCGCTGCCTCTTTAATGTAGAGGATGAATACGAAGAAGAAATGGAAAATTGGATGGCCTCTTATACAGAGGAAGTAGAGCCTATGCTGACCTATACCTCCCGCAAGGTCTTTAAGGAGGAATTCAAAAGCTTTACCGGCATGATCGTGATTGTGGGAGGACTGCTTACGGGAATCCTTGCATTGATCGGTTTGTTGAACCTGACTAACACGATGATTACTTCCATTCTGTCCAGAAAGCTTGAGCTTGCTATGCTTGAGGCCGTCGGTATGACAAAGAAAAATCAAACCTGGGGAATGTGTCTGGAAGGTCTTTTGTACGCGGTTTTCACGTTTCTTCTTGGAGCTGTATTGAGCAGCATCTTCTCCGTGTTTTTAGTCAGATCCATAGGAAGTGGAATGTCCTACTTTGACTGGAGCTTTACTCTGCTGCCCTTGGGAACTGTTTTCCCTGTTATGATTGTCATTACTTTGCTTCTGCCTGTGCTTATCTATAAAGTTGCTATGAAAAGCACTGTCGTTGAAAGACTACGTATGTCAGAGGTATAATGCAGAAATGATAGGATTGATTGTAGCCCGCTCCCGCAATAATGTAATCGGGAAAAAAGGCCGTATTCCCTGGCAGATTCAAGGTGAGCAAAAACAGTTCAAGGAGCTGACCACCGGTAATATCGTTGTGATGGGCAGGAGAAGCTTCGAAGAAATCGGACATGCTCTGCCTGGACGACTGACGATTGTTGTCTCCCGCACAAAGAAATTTGAGGGAGACAACCTGATGACGGCAGGAAGCGTGAAGGAAGCGATTGAAGTGGCTGGAAAAGCCGTGCCGGCAGAAGCTGACAGGTCCAGTCAAAGCAAAGCTTTTTGCGGAAAAGACATTTTTATCGCAGGGGGGTATGGTATTTATAAAGAAGCCTTGCCCTTCGTGGATAAGATGTACATCACAGAAGTTGACCTTACGGTAGAAGGCGGAGACACCTTTTTCCCTGATTTCGACCTGAAGGATTTTGACCTGACTCTGGGTGAGACTGACGGTGACGAGATAAAATATAGGCGGACAATTTATAGCCGACGAACCCCGCTGAAGGCATGAAGCATGATGTCTCCGGCACCACGCCGCCCCCGGCATACCCTGCTTGGACGACCCCCAGAATCTGACGCCCCGCCGCCCTGGTACTCGTGTAGCTTAGAGAAAGCATGGAAGTATGTGGCTGATATTACATAGCCAGTATCCTTCATGCTATAATAAAGCCAGAAAAAGTTTTATCAAAAACAGGAGACTTTCATGTCCGAAAGAAGCTTTACAATACGAAAGGCAGAGCCTGCCGACATCCCTGCCATAATGAATGTATATCATGCCGCCCAGGAGATTATGATCCGCACTGGGAATGCCACTCAATGGGGACACAGTTACCCCTCCGAAGCTTTGGTCCGGGATGATATAGGGCAGCAAGTGAGTTACGTGCTTACAAATGGAGAGGGCCGGGTCTGCGGTGTCTTCGCTTTTCTTTTCGGTGAAGAAGAAACTTACCACTATATAGAGGATGGTTCCTGGCTCAATGATAAACCCTATGCCACAATCCATCGGATAGCCAGCGATGGCTCTGAGCATGGAATTTTCCGCTCTTCCATCGAGTTTTGCAAATCACTTTCTGACAATATCCGGATAGATACTCACCACAATAATAAGATTATGCAGTCTCTCATAGAGAAGAGTGGTTTTTCCCGCTGCGGCATAATCTATGTGACTGACGGCTCCGCCCGTATTGCCTACCAATATGTGAAATGAGCTTTATACGTTGCTGAATCTGCTGAGGAAGGCTTTCGTGCGGTCTTCCTTGGGCCTGTTTATTACTTCCGAAGGTTCTCCCTGCTCGACTATGACTCCTCCGTCCATAAATATAATCTTGGTCGATATATCTCGGGCAAAGGCCATTTCATGAGTTACTACCACCATGGTCATTTTTTCCTGGGCAAGCTCTTTGATAACGGCAAGAATCTCACCTGTAAGCTCCGGATCAAGGGCACTGGTCGGCTCATCGAACAAAAGAACCTGAGGTTCCATTGCAAGGGCTCTCGCTATGCTGACCCTTTGCTGCTGGCCCCCGCTTAACTCACAGGGATAGTTGACTAGCCTTTCACCCAACCCTATCCTGTTCAAGATTTCTATGGCTTTCTCTTTTGCTTCCTGCTTAGTCTTTTTCAAGACACGGATCTGCGGTTCAACGACATTCTGTAAAACCGAATAATGGGGGAAAAGATTGAAATTCTGAAAAACAAGACCGCTTTTCAGAATAATCTCATGGCGGAGCTTTTTGTCCGAATACAGGCCATCGGTCACGAGGGGAAGTTTACAAATACTGATGCTGCCGCCACTGACATCCTCCAGCTGGGATATACAGCGGAGGATCGTAGATTTTCCACTGCCTGAAGGCCCGATAATCCCAAGAACCTCACCTTTTTTTACTGAGAAGGAGATACCTTTTAAAATCTCATTCGTACCGAAGGATTTTTTTAAGTTCTCGACTTTTATAATTTCATCGTCCTGGTATTCTGTCATTTTTCCGAGCCTTTTCAATCAGCTGTAGTAACTGAGTTTTTTCTCTATTTTTGCGAAAGCGATGGAGACAATCCAGTTCATCACAAAATAGAATACACCGGCAATAAAGAGTGGGACAAAGCTGAACAAGGCGCCCTGCCTTTCCTTTGCCACCATCAGAAGTTCGCTGACTCCGATTACACTTACAAGGGCTGTGTCCTTAACAAGGGTAATGACTTCGTTTCCCATGGCTGGAATAATCCTTTTTACGACCTGGGGAAGAATTATCCTGAAAAAGGCCTGGCTTTTTGTATAGCCCAGGACTTTGGCTGCCTCATACTGTCCCTTGGGTATTGATTCTATTCCTCCGCGGTAAATCTCAGCAAAGTAAGCCGCATAATTTATTGAAAGCGCGATTATGGCGGCTGTGAATCTGTCCCATTTGAAGGTGACGTCGTAGCCTTTGTTGACCAGGAAGCGCACGAAAAGTCCCGGACCAAAGTAGACGACAAGTAGCTGAAGCATAAGCGGGGTACCTCTTATGACAAGAAGAAAAACATTTATCAGGCCGGAAAGGAACTTATTCTTTGAGAGTCTGCCCTGGGCAATGGGCAGGGCCAGAGGAATCGCAAAAATCAGTGTCAGGAAGAAGACTTGCAGCGAAGTGACTGATCCGTCAAGCATCGCCGCAAGCATTTTAATATATTTTTGATCCATCAGATTATCTGCAGATTGTTATTTGATTACAGAAATATCTTTGTCGAACCATTTTTTAGAAATTTTCTCGACGGTTCCGTCTGCGACCATTTCTTTAAGGACTTCCCAAACCTTATCCCTGAGCTCTGGTTCGTTCTTTCTGAATCCGATTCCATATGCCTCGTTGGCAAGAGCCTCATCAACCACGACGAAAGGCTTCTTTGTCTGTGCTATGGAATAGTTGGCGACGATACTATCCATTACGACTGCATCCACACCACCTATGTCCAAATCATTCAAAGCTGTGATATTGTCCTTGAAGTATATGGTCTCTCCGATTGAAGAGGCGAAAGTCGGATTATCATCCACAGCTTCCTGGGCACTTGAACCACTCTGAATACCGAGAATCTTTCCTTTCATATCTGCAAGAGACTTGATTCCGCTGTCTGCACGGACTACAAGAACCTGCTCATTGTTAAGATAAGCCTCTGTAAATGAGAGCTGATTTTTTCTCTCTTCCGTGATTGTAAAGCCATTCCAGATACAGTCTATTTTTCCGGTTGAAAGCTCCATCTCCTTTGCATCCCAAGAAATCGGCTGGGCCTTGAATTCAACATTCAGGCGTTTTGCTACTTCTTTTGCAAGGTCAATGTCGTATCCTGTGATTTCGTTCGTATCATTGTCCCTGAAGCCGAGAGGAGGGAATGAATCGTCAAGACCAAGGACGAAAACCCCGCGATCCTGCAAAGCTTTTACAGCCCCGGTGGAGTTTGTTTTTTTCTTACATCCTGTGATACTGAGTAGAAGACAGAGTGCAAGAATAAGAGAAGCCAATTTTTTCATAAGTTTACTCCTGTTTTTATAGTTTTATGCAACAAATTCTGTATAATTATACAGAAACTGTTATTTTCTTACAATGTTTTTTTACTGTCATAAGCTTGTTTATCCCAGCTTCTTGAGTTCTTCGACAAGGTTCCTGCCATACACCTCGCAGCCCAGGCAGTTGGGGTGAAGCTTATCAAGGAAGTATTCAGGAAGATGAGGCACCAGCTTCATGCCGTCGATGATCCTTACGTTCTTATACTGGCCTGCGATTTCCTTCACCTCCTGGCAGAAGTTCATGAGGACAGGAATTCCCTCCACAGAGTCCCCTCGCCACAGAGGGGAGATACATACCACAGGAATATCATTTCCGTAGATCTCCATCAGTCTTTCGTAGTATTCTTTTATTGGCGTCATATCCGGATCCCCGTACTGGTTAGTTCCCAGGGCGACTATGATTTTGTCCGGCCTGTAGCCCTCCATCCTCATAAGAGATTTTTTGTCGTATATGTAACCACCGATTCCCTGATTTATGATATCGTAATTCAAAAGCCTGTTGGCCACACTGACATAAGAGCAGGAGGAACGAAGAGGACCATAGCCCTGGGTTATGGAGTCCCCCAGCCACAGAACCTTCTCTCCCTTAACGGCGGGCTTCACCTCGGCATCTATGGTAAAATTGCGGAGCAGCACCGTGGCATCGATGGGAAGATAAATAACCACAGACTTGTCTCCCTCTGGAAGCTCCCATTCAAGCCTGCCCTCATCATTAAGACCTTCCACATACTCGATATTAGTGATAAGTCCGTCCACCATAAGCTCAAAGGAATCAAGGGAGCTTTTCCAAATCATCTTGTATTCAAAGGAAAGCTTGGTGGCAGAGGTAGTGAACTCAAGGGTCTTTGCCGTTGAGGATGTACTACGCTCATACCAGAAATCAGAAGCACCCTTAAAGTACTCCACCTGTTTTTTAGTGTATTGAAAAGCCTGGAGATAACCCTCCGCCGTCTCTTCAAACTCATAGGCACCAAAATAAATCTTCTTTAATTCTTCGTTGGATAAAAGCATTTTTCCCCTCATTTCTTTAAGATTTTGCTCCGCTTGGATTATGTGAGAAGCAGTCCGCGATTTTTATCCTGAAAAAAACAACGAACCCATCAAGCCACCTTCAAACAGATTCTTTTAAATCTCTTTATCACGAATATGGAATAAGTGTCAACTGAAGCTGTGTAGAATAAAAATATTAGGGTTGATCGCAACATCATGATATAATGAGAGAGGGGAGGAGTCACAGACTGCTTTCTCTCTGCGGACATTCTGACAGGGAGAAAGATTTTTGGCTTCCTTTCTGCGGAACCTTTTACAGACAGAAGGCTTGAGGCTTTCTTCTATGGTCCGTATTCTCATAGGAGGAAAAATGAAAAGGATTTTAATCACAGGTGCAGCCGGAGGGCTTGGCATTTGCCTGGTAAGGGAATACCTTTCAAGGGGATATAAGGTTTTCGGGGCTGATATAGGAAGCCGGCCGGAGACGGAAAAGCTGCTTGCCGAGTCTGGCGGCAACTATATGTTTTTTGAGACAGATGTGGCTGATTCTTCTTCTGTACAGAGCTTGGCAGATAAGGTCAGCTCTGAGACTGAAGCCTTGGATATCATCATCAATGCCGCGGGGATTCTGCGTCCTGAGAGCGAGAATCTGCTTGAGGCCTTTGATGTGGACGGCTCCCGTAAGCTTTTCGATGTGAATGCTTTGGGACCCCTCCGTGTGGTGAAGGCTTGCCTCAGTCTGCTGCGACAGGGAGATGAAAAGCTCCTTGTCAACATCAGCTCTGAAGCCGGCAGCATGACCACCCATGCGGATTACGTCAACCGCTATGATTACTGTATGTCCAAGGCAGCCCTCAATATCCAGTCTATTATCCTGCAACGCTATGTTAAGCCGGAAGGAATACGGGTACTGCTTTTCAACCCTGGTTGGATGCATACTCCCATGGGTGGTCCGAAGGCTCCCATCAATCCTGCGGATTCCGCCCGGGGCATCGCTGATTTAGCCCGGTCTCTGAGGGAAAAGCCCCTGACCGGGGAGATAATTGCCAGTGGTATGTTCTGGGATTACGACGGAAAAGAGCGTCCTTGGTAACAAGCCATAAAGAGAAGCCCCCCGTATGCAGGGCTTCTCTTTTACTTAAGCTTACCGTTTCCTCAGAGCGCTGGTAATCCCGGCCACTCCGCCGTATAAAACACCCGCGATAGGCCATACAATCCAGGAGATTTCCCAGCTGTCACTTATGAAGCTCCAAGCCAGGAAGATTGCGGTAGCCAGGCACCAGTAGACTCCGTTGATGTATCCGTAGTGCTTGTTTCTGGTCTTGTTCTCACGGGTATAATCCCCTTCCTCCAAAAGCATCTGGTAGCTGCCCCAGATTATGGAGACTCGGACTATAAGCAGGACACCCACCGCAGCCAGCAGGAGAAGAGCTCCGATCCCTGCAACAGCCCAGAAAGACTCATCCCCGAAAATTATGCAGGCAAAAAGAGGGAGCGTCCCTGCAATGCAAAGCAGGACACCTGTAAGCAGATAGCGGGTATGGATGGGCTGGAATTTATCTTTCTTGTCCTTGACCATTCCTGACACACCGTACAAGGTTTCTACCGCTTCTTTCTCCAGATATTCAAAGGGAGAGACCTTAAGATAGGAAAGGATAAAAAGTCCCACCGCAGGAATAAGCATCAGCATCATAATCAAAAGCCCGATACCAGCTGCCATATTCTCGGACCAAGGAAGAAGCCCGAATTCCTGGGCTCCCCCCAGCATTATCAATGCAATAGGAGAGAGTATACAAAGCATGACCGCCAGGGCTACTCTCCTGGAATTCGCTTCCTTTGCATTAAGGAAGGTATTGGCTTCCTCCATGCCGATTGTTTTGTTAAGGCTGTCGTCACTGATTTCCTGTGAAGCTTCTACCTGCTCCATATTATCCTTCAGCAGATAATCGGTAGTGACACCGAACAATTCTGACATCTGTATGATTCTTGACATATCCGGGATAGACTGGGCGCCCTCCCATTTGGATATAGACTGACGGCTGACATTCAGTTTTTCTGCCAGGTCTTCCTGTGACCAGCCATTCTTTTTCCTAAGATCGATTAATTTGTCCGCAAATATCATTTGATTTCTACCTCCGTGATGTGGTATCACCGTTTTTTCCCTTTTGGGTGATGCCAGAATAGCAGGTCTTACAGTGGCAAACTACCAAAGTGACTTGGAAAATCCGCAACCTGCAGTTGCAAATGCCCTTTATCCGCAGAAAAAATGCTTTTTTGCCCGAGATTGAGAGTGCCGGTCATAGTTTATACCTGATTTTTATACATTTCCAGGAAAAACGTATTCCAGCTTTTCTTTGGCCACCTCCACCAGCTCCATTATGGTGCCCACCGGCGTGGGGTCTTTATCAGCAAGCTTGAAGCGGGGAAAGAACCTTGTGATGTGGAGGGGGATATTTTTCTTGTTTTCCTTTTCAAGGCTTGCCACCCAGGCGGAAAGTTCCCGCATCTCCTCTTCCCTGTCGTTTTCACCAGGTATGATAAGGGTGGTGAGTTCGACATGGCAGGACTTAAGAGCACCCGTGATAAAATCCTTTACCATCTGGAAATCTCCGTCCAGAAGGTGGCGGTAAAAGCGGTCGGAGAAGGCTTTCAAGTCTATGTTCATAGCGTCGATATAAGGGGAGATTTCTTCCAGCACATCCTGGGATGCAGTGCCGCTTGTCACCAGGACATTCTCCATGCCCGCTTCCTTGGATAATCTCGCAGTGTCACGGACGAACTCATAGCCCACAAGGGGCTCGTTATAGGTGAAGGCAAGACCTATGTTGCCCCGGGGGCGGAGCTCAAGGGCAGTTTTTACAATTTCCTGGGGCTCATAAAAATCCGCACGGTTTTTGTATTCAAAGGCTTCTTGTGACCAGGAAATGCTTGAGTTCTGGCAGAAGGGACAGCGGAGATTGCAGCCGTAAGAGCCCAGGGACAAAACCTTAGTCCCCGGGTGAAACAGCTTGAGAGGCTTTTTTTCTATGGGGTCCAGGGCAAGGGAGGTCAGCTTTCCGTAGTTTTCGGCAATTATCTGCCCCTCCCGGCAGGTCCTTGCCCCGCAGAAGCCGGTCTGGCCCTCTTCTATCCTGCAGTGTCTGAAACAAACTTTGCAAACAGGCATATTCTACCTCCGACAAATGAACCTGGTCGTGGCCACGAACACATTAATAGTGACGCACGACCTCAAAGCGGAATAAGTCCACTTTCTCGTCGGGACGAATTCCTCCCTTTCTTCTTGCTATTGAGACCTGCTCTTCGACTGTATCAACTCCGTCCAGGTCCGGAAGAAGGAGGCCCCGCTTATAACCGCTCTGGACTATGACCCCGTACCTTTTTACGTCAAGCTCTGCAGGGGAAGAGATTTTTTCCGCCTGCCCCAGAACATCCACGCTTATATCAAGATATTCCAGCTCATCTTCTTTCACCGGCTCAAAGCGGGGGTCCTTGGAGACTGCGCTCACCGCGTTGTGGATTATCTCCAGGGCAAGATTCTCCTGTGTTGGGGCGATTGTTCCTATGCAGCCCCGTAAGGCACCGAACTTGTGGATTGAAACGAAGGCTCCGGCCTGACTTTGAAGCAGCTCCGGCGGAAGAGCACTACAAAGCTTTGATGCCCCGTCTGGAGGACAGTCAGACTTGTCGGATCTGTCAGACTGGCCGGGCGAATTGGCCGGAATTTCAGGCGCAGAGGCCGAGTTGTCAGTCAGAATGGCTGCCAGCTCCATAACCCTTCCCTTCCTTACGAAATATTCCGCGGAGGCGCGTGCAAGCTTTACCCAGGCATCAGACTTAAGGCGCTTTTCCTCAAGCTCACTTTGAAGCTGCCGGAGGCGGGCATCCAGAAAATGCCGGGACTCATCCTGACCCTTGGGCACAAAGGAGCATATTCCGTAGCCTACGCCGGTCACATCCTCGTGGGAATATTGGCTCGCCTCAACTGCCTTGCCATCCAAAGCCCCTGCCATAATCACAAAGGATCTGTGACCGCATTCCGCAGCCTTATCGCAGAAGTCCTCGTCAAAGTCAAAAAGCTCCCCAAAGCGGGCAGTGGAACACACCTCCATTATCCGCGAGTCATAGACCGGGCCTTCCTCAGCAAAGCCATAGGGGCCGTAGTCCTGAAGCTTGTGGGACAAATCTCCGCTGGCAACATAGACAACCCTGCGGCCCAGCTCTTCCACCGCATCACGGATCATCATACCGTATTCATAATGCTTCAAAAGGTCAAAGCCCGAAAGCCCTGTGCGGACCAGCTTGAAGTCCTTGTATTTCTTAAGAATAAAATAGAGGGGCACCATAGTTCCGTGGTCAAGGGAAGGATTCTTCTCCCCAAGAGTTCCTGCGGGCAAGTCCACAGCCGCTGCCTTGCTAGTCAAAAGCTTCACAAGCTCCTGATCATAGTCCATGTGGAATTTTATCTGGGGAGCCCCGAATTCCGAGAAGGATCCGCTGGCAGCAGACCCCGGAGAGATATGGAAATAATTAGAATACATGACGCTGTGGGGACTGGAAATAATAATCGTTTCGGGCTTAAGGGCAGCGATTTCCTCTGCGACCTTCTCATAAGCCTTAATCGTCTTTTCAATCTGACTCTCACTTCCTCGTCCAACCTCCGGCACTATCATGGGCGGATGGGGAACCATAAAGGCGGCAACAATCGACATAGAGAACCTCCTTATTTATTTTTTTGCGAGATACAAAACATAAGTGTCTTTGAAAACAATTCTATTTCCGGCCTTCATTACTGCGTCATGCAGTCCTTGGAAGAACTTTGTTTTGTAAGGCTCTGGAATTACCATATGGTCGCAGTGAGTTCCACTGAAGGCTACATATTCGTCTGCAGTGAAAACTCGTTCTCCGTAAAATTCACGGCGTTCAAAATTTTTATAGCCGTATTCCGGAGCCTTATCATAATGAAAGGCTCCGTGGGAATAAGTAGTTTCGGGCTTAAAATATGTGTCGTATATTTTCTGAATATTCTGAAAAAGCTCTTCGTTTGTTGAACGGTACTCTGCATTTGTAAGCATCATTGCTAATGTTCCGCCGGGAGAGAGTAAATCATAAGTTTTCGAAAAAGCAATATCTTCTGGAATCCACTGAATTGTGGCTGCGGAATAAATCATATCGAACTTTTGGTTGCCATAATCGTGAGTGATAAAGTCGTCGTTTACTATGTGGAAATTGTCGTAGCTGCCATATTTGCTTTTCATTTTTTCATAAAGATGTTCGCCAAGCTCTATGGCGTTATAGTTACAGCCGGTTTTCAAAATCGGATCTGTAGCCTGTCCTGTCCCAGGCCCAATCTCCAGAACATTTTTTCCAGGCCCGATTGCAGCATAATCAATCAGGCTTTTAAATAATTCCTGCGAGTATGTCGGACGATATTTATCAAACTGTTCGGGAATTGTGTCAAAAATCTTTCTGAAGTCCAATTTTTTCTCCTTATCCGCTTTTGCAACTTTAGAATCGTATGAAGGGTCGAGCAAGGAAACCCAGGTTGCAGAATTATCCCATGATTTTTCGCGTCCTTCTTTTCCAATAGTTTTAGTATAACATATAAATCATATCTCTGATAAAAATCAAAATCATTTCGTTGATATCATCAATCTGCTCGCCAGTAAAATGAGGCCTGAGACTGCCGCCAATCTCCTTGTAAATCTTTTCTTCTTCTCTTGTCCAGAAGCATTGACATATCATCTGCAATCATCCGACTGCTCCAGGACAGGCGGTCACCTTGATCTTCTGACTTTCGATTATCTTTTTTTCAGACTTTTGTCCGGTCGCTAAAACAGGTCCAGCATTGAATCGAGGTATATCGACTCACGTACCTCTAGCTGGTGCTCGGGCTTTGTCAAATAATAAAGCAGGAACTCCAGGACCATTGCGCTTCCCAGACCCCGTCCCTCTATCTTGAAGTTAGAAAAGCCCATTGGCAGATAGCTTGCCTTAATCTCTTTTATTCCGATGAATGCCGGATTTTTCATGGCCCGAGAAAAGGAGTAGCCGCCTTGAGAATCCGGGGATGCACACCTATGCTCAGGAAGGTCCTCCCCCAAATTTCTGCGGCTCACGTTCTCATAACAAGCCTTCCGTGTCTTGCAGTTAAAGTCGCAGCATTCGTTACAGAGAAACTCAACCTTGTCTTTTTGACCTTGGGAAAGGGACGAGAGTTTTTCAAAAGCTTTGTTCAGGCGGAAGTCAGGCACTACAAACTTGAAGTCAGAGCGGTCCAGCTCGGCGCGGAAATCCTCAAAGTCAGTAAGAACCTTTGTGGTGGAGGAAATCAGGTAAAGTCCCGGAAAGCTTCTTTTAAGATATTCCGCCAGCAAATCGGAATGGACAATCACTCCGTTTTGGCCGGGGGATTTTTCGAACAAAGCACAAAGAGAATTGCACCTTTTGTCCGAAAGATGCTCCTCCTTTAACAGTGAATTGCTGAAGGTAAGCCTGGCAGAAATACCGTATTCCCTCATCAGGGCAAGAACATCCCCCGCATCCGCATCACCGAAGGCTGCCCTGCCGCCGCCCCAAAGACAGTCTTGAGGCGCACCGTAAACAGAGGCAATGTCGCAGTGGTCGTAGAACCAATCCCTGTGCTCCCGGAAAAGGGGCAGGAAGACTTTGTAGAGCTCGTAGAACTCGAAGAGGCCAGGTAGGTGATAATGGGCTGCAGGCTTTTTATCCTCTTTTATCAAATGAATGTTGTCCATAATTTCCTCAAATCCCCCTGCTTTATTCCCGGCGAACTGACAGTACACGATCGGCAGTGCAGGACACCGGTAATCACGGCTCAGCTTTATTCCCGGCGAACTGCCAGTATGCCGGGTGCCAGAGACGGCCGGACACCAGCAAAAGGCCAGAAAACTCACCCAGTCGAAGGGAACGGCGAGGCAGTTTCACAGCACACCAGCGAGCGGCCGACAAGTGGCCAAGAAACAATCTGCGATCCGAACTTTGCCACTCAGTATTTAATTCCGCTTACAATCATCAGGTTCCGATCAACCCCTTCGAAACAAGATAGGTCTCAGGGGTCTGAACGATGACTGATGCATTTTTATAATCACGCAAATTCCTGGTCAGAATGACATTAATTCCCTGTTCCAAGACCGTATAATACTGGACTGCAGCCTCAAAATCCAGAAAATCAGAATTGAGGGCCTTATCAAGGACGGCTTCAGAAGAATCAATAATGTGAAGCAGAATACGAAGCTTTCTCAGGACTTTTTTTGCACTTTCCTTTCCCAGCTGCTTGCGGAGAATGTAAAAAAGTATTAGCAAAAATAAGAGAACTTGTATATAACTCCAGTTTCTTCAGCTCGGCAAAGGTGAATAGAAGGGCAGAGCAATGAAAATGCGGAATCCGCTCTGCCAGCAGATCAAGAATCACGTCAGCATCGACGAAAACCTTATTCATATTAATTTTCCAGATAAGAGGTATAGTCAAATTTATAGTCGTAGTTTTCATTCAGATGAATGATTCCGGAAAGCTCCTTTACAAGCGGACTGTATTCAAAATTTGAGGATTCTTTGTTAAACGTAAGACCATCGAAAAAATCTTCCACTATTGAAGAGAGCGAAGTTCCAATAGTAGAAACATATTCCTTGGCCCTGGAAATTGACTGCTCCTTTAGTTTCAGCGTTAATTTCGCATCCATAGATTACCTCTGTACGTATGGATTATTATATAATGTACGTACTGTCAATAAAATCTTAAAAAAACTATTGAATTCAATTTTTAATCACCTTACACTTTTTTACAGGACGTCCAAAAATCAAGAAAAATGAATTGCAGATTTCAGAGGCAGGAAAGCTTCTGAAACTTGCAATTTCAGGAGATTATTTTTATGACAAAAGCAGAATTGCATGCTCTGATTCAGGAGCAGCAGGCGAATATCTGTCAGCTTGCAGCTATCCGCGATGGAAGGACGATTTACAGTGACGAGTGGAACAATTACAAAAGCGATGACTGTCTGCACGTAATGTCGGTTACAAAAAGCGTATTTGCCCTGCTGATTGGAATTGCCATAGACCAGGGGAAGATTAAAAGTGTGGATGACAAGGTTCTGGATTATTTTCCCGAATACCAGGTAAAGCGGGGAGAAAAAACAATTTATGAAGTTACAATAAAGCATCTGCTTACAATGAGGGCACCTTATAAGGGAAAGGGTGACCCCTGGAGCAAGGTTTGTTCAAGCGAAAACTGGACCTATACCTCACTGGATTTTCTTGGTGGCCGCAAGGGTATCACTGATGAGTTTGATTATCGCACCGTCTGCCTTCATATTCTTACCGGCCTTTTGTACAAGGCTACAAAAATGAAGACGGTGGATTTTGCCAACAAGTATCTTTTTGAACCGCTGGGAATTAAAAAGCATAGAATCTATATCGCAAAGTCTGCCCAGGAGCACAAGGACTTTACAATCAGCAAGGAGCCAAAAGAAAACGTCTGGTTCTGCGACAAGGAGGATCTCGGGACTCCTGGCTACGGGCTTTGTTTTTCTGCTCAGGATATGGCAAAAATAGGACTGCTCTGTCTGAACAGGGGAAAGCATGAAGGCCAGCAGATTGTGTCATCGGCATGGATAGAGGAGATGACAAGGCCCCGTACTGTGGAAGGCAAACACTTCCGCGGTATGGATTACGGCTACCTCTGGTGGATTATTGACCGAAAGCAAGGCATATACGCCGCCATTGGAAACAGCGGAAACGTAATTTACGTGAATCCGGGAAAAAATCTTGTCGTGGCAGTCGCCTCATATTTTAAGCCAACTATTTTTGACCGGGTTGATTTTATACAGAAGTATATTGAGCCTTTTGCCTGCGGAAAATAAGGCTTGAGTGTCTGCT
>JAILBN010000030.1 GCA_024680915.1 Treponemataceae bacterium
CATCTGAAGATATTTGAAACCGGCTTACAAACTAACATTTTCACACCTGTACGGAAGCCTTACCCTGACGACGGTTCCCCTGCCCGCCTCGCTTTCCACGGAAAGCCCGTACTCCTCACCGTAAAGCAGCTTTATACGCCGCTGTACGTTGAAAAGCCCTATATGGTTAGTCGCATTCTCCGGCGTAGACAGCAGAGCCTTGACGGTGGAAAGCGTCTCCTGGTCCATGCCGCTTCCTGTATCAGCTATTGTAAGCAAAAGAAAATCCTCGTCTTTCTGCGCACTTACCGAAATTTTCATCGATGAGACCCCCTCAAAGCCGTATTTCACAGCATTCTCTATCACCGGCTGAACTATAAGCTTAGGAATCACCGCCCTCCTGCAGTCATCGGAGACCGATATATCAAAACCGAACTTTTTTCCGAAACGAGTGGCAAGTATGGCCAGATAGTTCTCTATATATTTAAGGTCACCCCCAAGCTCAACATAGGAGGAGTCAGAACTGAGGCTGTAGCGCAGAAGCTCCGCAAGACTTACCACTGTCTTCACAGCTCCGTCCGGGTCAAGCTTCACAAGATATCTCACGGTGGCAAGGGTATTATAAAGGAAATGAGGATTGAACTGCATCTCCAGCTGCTTCAGCTCTGATATGTACTTGGCCCGGGTCTCCTTCTCGTTCTCCGCTATAAGACGCTTTATATCATCAAGCATCTTGTTGTAGGCCTCACCTATAGTCTGGAATTCTATGTTCCCCTGAATGTTGACGCGATTCTCCAGGTTTCCGTCCTCCACATCATGGAAAGCCCTGACCAGCTCATCTATTGTCCTGGTCTTATCTGCCGCTATCCTGTCCCCGCTGACGAACATGGCCACAGAGAGGAAAACAAGCAGCACGACCGCAAGCAGAATAAGGGTCGTTATAGCTTTCTTCATCTGGGAGACATCGATTATCGTATATACAGAAAGAGAGTCACCGCAGATATCCCTCCTGAAAACCGCATTACTACCGCTTACAGAAACCTCACCGGGCTCAGTCCGGTACAGGGAAGAAAGTCTGTTCATATCATCAAGATAATAAGGGTTCGTGGTTACGAAGACATCCCTGTAGCCATTGGTCACCACATAGGGAGAACTTATGGACTTCAAGGCCTCCTGCACACTTTTCCCCGTCATCACGAACACAAGATAGCCTGAGACAGCCCCCTCATTGAAGATGGCACAGCCTGCTATAACCTCGTCAAGAGCACCGGAGGAATACTCATGGGATACTTCCAATATAGGAAGACCCGGATTAAGTGACATCCGGTAGAGAGGTCCCCAATCTATCTCTTTCTGATAAGACGGAATACGAAAGGTCTGGGAGGAGTCGCCCTGAAGCAGGACAGAAAAATCATTATCGATAACGACGAAATTCGCTGAGATAAGCTGCTTCCTCAAGAACTCCTTAAGGCTGGAATAAGTCTCTGAGACAAAAGCTCTGTCTTCCTTCATCCTCTTTATATCCAGCTTATTCATCTCCCTTATCTTTTCCATATAATTGTCAGCCGCCACCTCCAGCACCGAGCATATCTGTTCGCAGTCACTACGGGCCTTACGGTTTATGCCCAGAGACCAGATAATCCCGGCACAAAGGGTTATGAGTACGAAAAGGGCAGCCGCAGGAATGAAAGCATAGGAGATAAAGGATGTGCGGATTTCATCGCGGAAGTGGACAGGCTTCTGGAAAAGACCGGGGGCTTCAGAGCCGAGGAGGTTCGGGGCTGTCTGCTGCCCTCCCAGACCAGGCCGCTTTCGGGCTCCTCTCTGCCCTCCCAGACCGGGCCGCTTTCGGGCCGCACTGCGGGGTCGACTCATATTCAACGACGAAAAGGTCATTTTCTCTTTTTTCTTCATTGCAGCGAGTTCCATATCTCTGAAAAACGGGAGAGCCATTGATTTTTCAAATCCCCCGCCATCCGGTAATCCACATGGATCTCATTGAGTGAATCCTTAGATACCAGGTAAGGCTTCAATCCCACGTCACTTCTTACCGAACGTCTGTTCAGAACTTTGGCTATATAGGTCTGGACGTTCTTCCCTGTCATATAGTCAACGAACTTCCTTGCCTGCTCCATATGGGGGCTCCCCTTCACAATATAGACCCCATCGGGCATGAAGACAACTCCCTCCTCCATATACACAAGAGAAATGTTCTCGTCTGTCTCCGCATAGTTGGCGCCCCCCTCCTCAAAGGTAAGCCCCACAACGAAAGTCCCGTCGGAAACACCTTCGTAAACCTTCTTAGAGCCAGAAAGAAGCTTGCCGTCCAAGTTCTCGCAAAGCCTTCTTACATATTCCCAGCCCTTCTCCAAGTCGCCTCCCCCGGTGGCATAAACCATGTTAAGGAGATGCTCCCAGGAGGAGGATGAAAGGTTGGGGTCAGCGAAGGCGATACGTCCTTTCAGTTCAGGACGGAGCAAGTCATAATAGCCGGATATCTCCATGTTCCCTGCAAGATTCCTGTTGATCATGAGAATACTGGGCAGGTCTGAGAAACGGGTGAAGACTCCCTCCCTGTTCTTGTATGCACTCTGGAAAAACTCCTCATTGGGGGATGTATAGGGTTCGAACATATTCTCAGCAGAGGCGACGGAGGAAAGAGAGCCTCCCCACATCACGTCGCAGGCTGGAGAATCCTGATCAAGGGCAAGGCTGCTCAGAATCTCGCCCGTACCTTTCTGAACTGCTTCCACATGAATACCAGTATCATTCTCGAAATTGCGGACCAGCTCCGTTATGAAGTCCACAGGATGAGGGCTGTAGACCACAAGACTCTTGTCCTGGGAGGAGGTTTTACGGCAGCCGGATAAAAACAAAGAAAAGAAGCTGACCAGAAGCAGCAGTATCGAAAAAGAGAAGCCTGCCCTGGAAAAAGGATGAAAAAACGAGTTGGCATCAGAACTATGGGCGAAAGCTTCAAATTCAGAGTTTTTTTTCATAATCATGAGAACAAGTATATAACAAATTCCCAGTCATGCAAGAAGCAAGGAAAATACAAAAAGAATCTCTCATGACGGGATTGAGGACAATGACTGGAATTCAGTATAATAAATCCATGAGTATAAAAAGAATTCTTTCCTTCCTGCTTTCTGTATCACTGGCAATCTCTTTGCAGGCGCAGATATTAAACGACTCCCAGCTTATCCACGGCACCAATGAGATTTACGATCTTTTTTATGAGTTGTGCACAGAGGCGGGAATAACGACTGTAGCCGATATCTCCCCGATTTCGGTGTCCGAGCTCAAATTCCATTTGAGAAGCATAGATAAGGACAAGCTTTCCGAATCAGGGCTTCACATATACAAAAGAGTTTACGATTTTCTTTATCCTCAAGAAGAAGACCAGCAGGAAGGCATACTCTTTGATGCCGATATCTCTTTCACACCGGAGCTTTACTGGAAATCCAACGAGAACACGGACTGGAGCTTCTACAAATATATAGAGGATTACCCAGTAAGGGCTCCTGTCAGACTTGGAGTCTCAAAATATCTTTATATGGACGGGGATCTTTTCATCGGGAAAAACATAGTCCAGGCAGCTTTGCCCCAAAGCTTCTCGAACATCCCCTGCAGCCTTGAGGACATTGACTTTCTCTTCCCCAACTACGCCAACGTGAACGGAGGAGCATCCTTTGACAAGTTCGGCTTCAACATCCAGTTGGGACGCTCAGACCTGACCATAGGAAAAACTCTCACAGGAAGCCTTATCTATAATCACACCTTCGAGACAAACGCATATCTAACAGCGTCAATATGGGCCGACAACATAAAAATGATGTTCACCTTCGCTCAGGTCGACTTCAAAAGATACCTGAACATCCATTACTTCCAATGGAGAATACTACCTAACCTGAGAATAGGAGCCATGGAGGGACAGCTTATCTACGGAGACCCTGAGCTGCGCTTCTTCAATCCGCTCATGGTACTTCATAATTTCTATCCTTCAGATGATCTTATCTATTATCTGGATGACATGAACAGCTTCTACGATGTGAACTACTGCGCCTATCTTGGTCTTTTCACCGACTATGTTCCAGTAAAAAACCTCAGACTTTATTTTATCTTCGCCATGAACGAAATGCAGCTTCCCTCTGAGCTCGACAGCGAATACGGACGACTTCTTCCTGATTCCTACGGTCTGCAGGGGGGCGCGGACGCTTATTTCCAGGCTCCCGGCGGCGGTAAATGGAAGCTAAACCTGGAAGGATTATACACTACCCCCTTCATGTACATTAAACAGGATCCCCGCTGGTCAATGCTTAGGCAGAGGTATGACAGAATCTGGTCGGTAAGGACCGGTGAGGACACAATAGACAGCTGGATAGGCTCACCCTTCGGACCGGACTGCATAGCCGCCGCCGTAAGATTCGCATACGATAAAAGCGGGAAATGGTCCTGCGGCCTGGAATATCTGATGAAGATGAAGGGAGAGATTGACTTCGACACCCTGCAGGAGCCTAAAGTCCAGGGGCATAGAGTCAGCGATGATGAGGATTATTCGGGAAAATACTTCTGCAACTATTATCCCTCAGTACGCTATTACTACACAAATACAGGTTCCTTGCAGGAAAATGAAGCTCTTGCCAGGGCCCATCTGCCCACAGGAATCATAGAGACCACCCACAGGCTGTCGCTCACAGGCTCCTACATATTCAACAACGGAATAAAGGTCACAGGAAAGACTTCCTACGTCTTCGTTTTGAACAGAGACCATATAAGCGGGAACCTCCAGCATGGGGTGGAGCTGGCTTTATCGGCGAAATACAGCCTGGGTGAATAAAGAGCCTGAACCTGACCAAGCCCTTTTCACTGGCATTCAAGCACTTTCAAGGTCTTTCCTGCCAAAGAGCAAAGCCTTATGGTCATGGCGTCTGGACAAGTCTCAATGACAGCGTAGCCGGGCTCGGAGCCACCTTTAGGAATGGACACGGATCCCGGGTTCAGAAGGACATAGGAGGCCGGGATACAAGTTCCGTCAGCAGAGGGCAAGCAATTCCCGCCACGGCAAGCTGCCTCCGCCGGAGTGCAACCCCCGCCAGAAGCTCCGCTTTCCCCGGACTGGAGCCCAGCCTCATCAGAGGAAGCTTCAGTCTTAAGGACAAAGCGCTCAAGCACTGGCACATGGGTGTGGCCAGAGACTATGACAGCCCCTGCCGGATTCAGCTTAGCGGCTTCCTCAGCAGTATAAAGGTGTCCGTGATGAACGAAAATCCTCCGGCAGACCGCTCCTTCAGTCTGCAAGCCCCCGCAAGAAGCTCCTTTTCCTGCGGCCTCATCACGGGGCAGCAGGATCGTCGTATAGGGAGCAAGGACAGGGAATTCCAGCATCATCTGGTCTACCTCGCTGTCGCAGTTTCCCCTTACCCCCAGGACAAAAGATTTTACTTTGTTAAGGGCTGCGGCCAAACCTTTGGTATCATAACCATCTGGAATATCGTTCCTCGGACCATGATTAAGATAATCTCCGCATATAACAAGCAGACCGGCCTTCTCCCGGCTGTACGCTTCCATGGCTTTATCAAAGGCTGAAAGACTTCCGTGTATATCTGAAATGATAAATATTCTCATATCTTTATTTTATCAGAAAGAGGTGATAATATGGAGAGAGATTTGTAAAAATCCTTCATTTTTTATGAATCTGACAAGTCCTTGCGATAATCCATACTCGCAAGCAAACTTTAATAACAGAGGTTACAAATGAAAAAGGTACTTATCATCATCGCATCAGTAATCGTAGGTCTGGCACTTCTAGTGCTTCTATTTTTCGGATTTCTTACAATAACAGAGTATTATCCAAAAACAACAGAACCAGCGATAACGGCAAAACCAGAGACAGCATCTTCTTCTGTCACCGATTTCAGGACAGGAAAAGAATTATCCATGATCTCATGGAACATAGGATATGCCGCACTTGGTAAAGACGAGGATTTCTTCATGGACGGAGGCAAGCAGATCCAGCCTGACTCAAAAGACAAAGTCCAGAAATATCTTGTGGGTATCACAGACACATTGAAAAAGAACCCCGCCGACATCTACTTCATCCAGGAAATAGATGAGAAAGCACAGCGCTCCTTCAAAATCAACGAGCTTACGGTTCTCTCGAATGCGCTCAAAATGAATTACTCCTTCACCTACAACTACAAATGTATTTTCGTCCCGATTCCATTCCCACCCATCGGTCAGGTGGCAAGTGGTGTGGCCATCTACACGAACACGGAGCAGAAGGACCCGGTCCGTGAGCCACTTCCCGTCCCCTTCTCCTGGCCGGTAAGAACCGCAAACCTTAAACGCTGTATGCTTATCTCCAGACTTCCTCTTTCAAATTCCGACAAAGAACTGGTCCTTGTGAATTTCCACCTGGAAGCCTTCGACGAAGGCGAGGGAAAAATAGCCCAGACCAAAGCTCTCATGGACTTCGTGAAAGGTGAATATGATAAAGGCAACTACGTAATAGCCGGAGGAGACTGGAACCAGACCTTCCCCTCCACAGGCACATCAAAATATCCTGTCGTATGGCCTGACGGATGGCAGCCCGGTTCTATTGACGCTTCATCGATCCCTGCCTGCTGGACAATCGCCTGTGATGACTCAGCCCCTACCTGCCGCAGCGTGGAATTCCCATACAATGACGAGAAAGCCGCCAATCATGACTGGCAGTATTACGTAATAGACGGTTTCCTTCTTTCTCCGAATGTGGAGAAGAACTCTGTCAAGGTTATGGACTACAACTTCGAGAACGCCGACCACAACCCTGTGAAGCTGAGCTTCACCCTCAAATAAAAATGTGAGTTTCACTTTACGAATTTTGAATATGCCTAAAACGCATAGTGCCCAAACATTAAATCCGAAGCCTTTGCGCTTGCGCGACCAGCGAGGATTTATGTCGGGCAGGAGAGCATTTTAGGAAAATACAAAAAACTCCGGACTGTGAAGTGCACTCCCATATTATCCTCAGCTTTTGGGTGGCACCTCTGCAGGCGGAGTTTTTTTTTGTGCGGAGAAATGATCCTCCGGAAAATGTTCCGCTGGAAAAGAACAGCTTACATAGGTATATTATTTTCAGTTGTCCGAAGACAAAGGGACAAACTTCGATTTACACAAAAAATCTTTGCCCTTGCGCAACCAGCGAGGATTTATGTCGGGCAGGAGAGCATTTCAGGCGAATACCAAGAAGCTTACAGGAGAAAGAAATGAAAATAGGATTATCAAGTGAAGAACTGAAAAAAAGAACAAGTAAAGAATACTTGATTACAAAGACCATGCTTAAAAAGGATGCCCCGGAATATGAGAAGCTGGCGGAGGGTGACAAGAAAGCCCTGAAGGAGCTTGTGAAAGCCGCCGTCATCCTTGAGGAAGCCTTCCTTAAAATGGATGATGCCAGGAACCTCCCCTTCAGGGACTTCCTTAATGCCGAGATAGAAAAAGGCAATGAGGATGCCAAGCTGGCCATGATACTTTTCAAGGCCCAGAAAGGCATCAACACCGTGGACATGAACGCCCAGAAGTTCTCACTTCTAGAAGCTGCCCAGGAGCTTCCTGGAAAGGGACTTTACCCCGCTGACCTTACAAAGGAGGAGTTCCACAAAATTCTCAAGGAGATGCTTGAGAGCGGAAAAAAGGAAGAGGTTGCAAAAATCCTTAACCAGCGTTCCATCATAGTGCGCGAGGGAAAGGGACTTAAAGCCCTGGACTACACAGAGGCCTTCAAGGAGGAATTCTCTCTTGCAGCCGACCACCTGCTTAATGCCTCCCAGACCTCCACCAACAAAGACTTCAATGAATTCCTTAAGCTCCAGGCCAAAGCCCTTACAGTCGCAGACCCCATGGCAGATGCCTACGCCGACAAGAAATGGGCCAGTCTTCAGGACACCCCGCTGGAGTTCACCATAACAAGGGAAAACTACGAAGACGAGATGACAGAGACCGTATACGAGAACGAGGAGCTCTCTGCCCTGCTGAAAAAAAATGATATTTCCCCTGTGTCAAAGGACATGCTGGGCTTCCGTGTTGGAATAGTCAACAAGGAAGGCACAGAAAAGCTCCTTGAGATCAAGAAATACCTGCCGGAGCTGGCAAAAAACATGCCTTTCGCTGACAAATACGAGCAGAACATCCCGGTCGCGGGTGCCGCACAAGGCAAAGGTGCAGCAAGCGGTTCTGGCGAGAGCGACGTAAAACAGACTATGGTGGATGTGGACATCGTCACCGTAAAGGGAGACGTGGGAGCCTACAGGGCCGGGATCACACTGGCCGAGAACCTTCCCAATGACGACAAGCTCTCCATCAGCATAGGAGGCGGCAGGCGCAACGTCTACCACAGACAGATACGGGCCATTTCAGACAAAGAACAGCTGCAGAAAATACTGGATGCCACTCTGGATAAAAAGCTTCACCAGTTCTACGAGAACGAAGCCGACCACTGGTTCACCATCGGTCATGAGAACGGCCACTCCCTGGGACCGAAATCAGGAACAGAGGCTCTGGGAAAATACAAGAGCATTATAGAAGAGAACAAAGCGGACATGATCTCCATGGCCATGCTTGACAAGCTGGTGGAGCTGGGAATGTACACAGACCTGCAGAAAAAACAGATAATCACCGTATTCGCAGCAGACAGCGTGCTCAAAGCCAAGCCGAACCTGAGCCAGGCCCACAGAGTCAGGACCGTGATGCAGCTGAACCACTTCATCAAGGAAGGCGCCTTCCAGATAAAGGACGGGGTCATCACCATAGACTTTGAGAAAGCGGTTCCCGCAGCTCAGTCCATGCTGAGAAAAATCATTGACGTACAGCTTTCCAGAGACTTTGAGAAGGGCGAGAAATACGTAATGGAGAATTTCATCTGGTCTGACGATATAGAAAAGCTGGCAGAAAAGCTTAGCCAGGTCAAGAAGACTCTCAACGGCTGCGTGGAAGAAGAGCTGGCCGACGAGCTGGCAAGATAGCACTGGCCAACAAAAAAAGCCTTTGGCATTGCTTTCGCCAACAGGAAAAAAACGGACTTCCTCTACATTTGTCCTGATGAACTGTAGGTGCGGAGAGCACAAAAAAAGCCTTTAGTATTGCTTTCGCCAACAGAAAAAAAACGGACTTCCTCTACATTTGTCCTGATGAACTGTAGGTGCGGAGAGCAAGGTGTTTGACTCGCTCGCGACTACGTCGCTGATGCTCGCACACCGCAATACAGTTCCCAGTCCAAATTTCGTTGCAGTCCGTTTTTTCACAAACTCGGTGCACAGCAAGAATCTGTCGCCATGCATCACTATAAAAACTTAGATACCCACGAAGTGTGTATCAACCTTATCCTTAAGATAGGCCATGAAATCATCCAGCTTCATGACCTGCTGGGGGCGGCCGTCGCGGAAGCGCACTGCCACTGTTCCCTCGTTCTTTTCCTTCTCACCAACCACAAGCATATAAGGGATTTTCTGAAGCTGAGCAGCCTTGATTTTTCCCTTCATGTTGTCTGAACCCAAATCTGCGCCTACGCGGAAGCCTGCGTCGATAAGCTTGCCCATAACCTCCTCGGCATAATCGTTGAAGGCCGGAGAGACTGGAATCATAGCCACCTGCTGGGATGCCAGCCAGGCAGGGAAGTTACCGGCGAAGTTCTCTATGAGGATTCCCAGGAAGCGCTCGAAGGAACCGAGAACAGCACGGTGAAGCATTATAGGATGATGCTTCTGGTTATCTGCACCGATATAGGTAGCGTCAAGGCGCTCTGCGGAAGGCAGCTGATAGTCTACCTGGATGGTACCGCACTGCCATTCACGTCCAAGGCAGTCATAGAGCTTGAACTCAAGCTTAGGTCCGTAGAAGGCACCCTCTCCCGGCTGAAGCTCGTATTCAAGGCCGGCCTCGTGACAAGCGTCGGAAAGCTGCTTCTCTGCCCTTTCCCAGGTTGCCAGGTCACCCACGTGATCCTCAGGCATGGTGGAGAATTTGACCACCAGCTTGTCGAAGCCGAAGTCGTGGTAGACATTCTTCAAAAGCTTGCAGAATTTTGCCACCTCAGGACCAAGCTGATCCTCAGTACAGAAAATATGGGCATCATCTTGGACAAAGCCGCGGATACGCATAATTCCGTGCAGGGTTCCACTGGGCTCGTTGCGGACATCATGGCCGAACTCAGCAAGACGCATAGGAAGATCCTTATAGGAGCGCAGACGGCTCTTGAAAATCTCTATGGCTCCAGGGCAGTTCATAGGCTTGATGGCGAACATACGCTTCTCACTCTCGGTGATGAACATAAGGTCCTTGTAGTGGCCCCAGTGACCGGAGCGCTCCCACAAAGTACGTGGCATGATGGCCGGTGTGTTGACCTCTTTATAGCCGTCCTTGAGGATCATCTTACGCATATAGTCCTTCATGACAGTATAGATGGTCCATCCGTTGGGGTGCCAGAAAATCTGTCCCGGATCCTCGGAATCAAGGTGGAACAAGTCCAAATCCTGACCAAGCTTGCGGTGGTCGCGTTTCTCGGCCTCAGCCAGAAGGTTAAGATAGTCCTTGAGCTGCTGGGGCTTCTCCCATGCAGTACCGTAGATACGGGTAAGCATAGGACGCTTTATATCTCCACGCCAGTATGCACCGGCGATTTTCATAAGCTTGAATGACTGGGGATTAATCTCTTTTGTGCTGGCCACGTGGGGTCCGCGGCACAAATCAAGGAAGCCGTCCTGCTCATAAGTGCTGAGCGTCTCACCTTCGGGCATATCCTTGATCAGCTCGATTTTGTAAGGCTGGTCCTTGAAAAGCTCCAGAGCTTCCTCTCTTGAGACTTCCTTGCGGATGAAATCGTGGTTTCCGCTTACAATGCGGCGCATTTCCTTCTCGATTTCGGCAAGATCCTCTTCTTTGATCGGGCGTGACAAATCGAAATCATAATAGAAGCCGTTGTCGATGCTTGGTCCTATAGCAAGCTTGCTGCCCGGAAACAGTTTAAGAACTGCTTCTGCCATAACATGAGCCGTACTGTGTCGTACAGTGCTCAATCTTTCATTGTTTTCCATGATGTATTCCTTCTACTCGCAGTTACATCCTGCGGCAATAGTTTTGATTGGACAAGTATAGAACTATAAGGCTTTTTTTTCAATCAGAAGAGAGGGACGATAAAGGGGCGAGCCCGCCCCTCGCTCCCAAGTCCTCACGAACCGAAATTTCGCGTACGCTCATTCGGCTCGCTCCGGTCTTGTCCGCTACCCCACCGCCTAGGGCTGCCGCCCTAAAACCCGCGGGCAAAGGCATCCACAAAAAAATCGCCATTTTAAGTTTATTTTAAGTCTACTTTCAGATTCGTTTAAGCGGACTCATTTATCGTCTAACCATGGCAATTGAAGTATTCAACAGACGCGAGATTAAATACATGATTTCTCAGGATCAGTTCGAGCTTTTGACGGCTGAGGCAGCAAAGCACATGAATGCCGACAAGTTCAACTCAGATGGCAGGACCTACCAGATATGCAACCTATATCTGGACACGGAAAGCGATGAGCTTATCCGAAGGTCACTGGAAAAACCAGTCTACAAGGAAAAGCTGAGGATAAGGAGCTACGGACAGGCAGACTCCCAGACCCCGGTTTTCTTTGAGATCAAGAAGAAGCACAAGGGACTGGTCAACAAAAGACGGACAGCCTTCCTGCTGCCGGAGCTATACCAGTATCTGGAGACAGGGAAGGAGCCCAGCTATGAAAAGACCAACTGGCAGGTTTTCAGGGAGATTGACTACATGCTGCAGCGCTACAAGGCCTTCCCCAAGGTTTTCCTGTCCTATGACCGCTACGCTTTTTTCAGCAAAGAGGACTCGGATTTCAGGATGACCCTGGACAGGAACATACAGACCCGCCGCTCAAACCTGAGTCTTGAGACTCCGGCTTACGGAAGGCAGCTTCTTCCTGAAGGGATATGGCTCCTTGAAGCAAAAGCCTTCAAAGCTTTCCCCCTTTGGTTCGTAAACTTCCTGTCGGAAAACGAAATCCGCCAGGTTTCATTCTCAAAATACGGAACTGAATACACCCAGTTCATAAAATCCAGCTTCCAGGCGAAGACCGAAGAGACTGCGGAGAATGGCTCCGCCCTTCTGTACAGCGCTTAGACAAAACAAGGTAAACAGACGGAGGTTCACCATGACATCAATTTTCGAAACTTTATTGGCAAGTAACACCACGACAGATAACTTATTTCTCAAAACCCTCATACACATAGGCTTGTCCCTGATAATCGGCGGAATCATCAGCGCCGCCTATATGCTGAGCGACAGGACGAAAAACTATTCCAAGACCTTCGCCCTTACCACCTTCATCCTGCCTTCCATCGTGGCGGTGATAATCCCCTTCATTGGCACAGATATAGCCCGCGCCGTCTCCCTGGGCGGAGTATTCGCCCTGGTACGCTTCAGAAGCATGCCCGGAGACGCAAAGGACATCCTCTATATCTTCTTCACCATGGCCGCCGGACTGGCGGTGGGCGTGGAGCAATATGCGGCGGCCCTTGCCCTGGTGGTGTTGATTTCCATCGTACTGGTGGTAATATCAAGATTTTTCATGACCAATAAGTCAGAAGCTCAGATTCTCAAGATAACTATCCCCGAGGACATGAACTATAAGAACACTTTCGACGACATATTCGCGAAGTACCTTGATAACTGGAAGCAGCTCTCACTTAAAACCACAAATATGGGCTCCCTTTTCACCATAAACTACAGCATCCGCACGAAAAAAGCCATCAACGAGAAGGAGTTCATCGACCAGCTCCGTACCAGAAACGGTAACCTCAACATCGTCCTGGGACTACCAGAAGAACTTTCACAGACAAGACTTTAGCCTTGTCCTTCATATCCGGCGGCTGTACGTTCCTCCTCCTCTCGTGCAGCCGCTTTTTTTTCGCTTCCAGCAAGGCTCCTACTATTTTGTGGTCCTCAGCCCCAGGACTACCACAGTTTTTCAGCCTGATCTTCCAACACCTTTGAAATCTTACAGTTTCGCACCCAGGCTCACAACTTCTACAACTTTGCATTCCTGCAGTTTCGCCCCGGTGCTCCTCCACTTCTGTGGCTCCGTGGTCTTTCGGTCTTGCGGTCTGTGGCTTAAAAGACAAAAAACGGGCAAAGCGCAAAAAAAGAAAGATGTAAATACATTAAGGATATGATACACTTTTAGAATAATCCAATTGACTTATAGGGATTTTGAAACAGAAGGTCAGAATGATTATCCAAGTAAAGGACAGCAACATAGAGCAAGCCGCCTACATCCACTCAATCTCATGGCAGGATTCCCACCGGGATTTCTGCAGCCCGGATTTCGTGGCTATCCACACTCCCGCAAGACAGGAAAAATACATCAGGATAAAAATTGAAAGAGGCTCGAAATTCTATATGATTTATGGGAAAAACCTTGGCACGGTCACATCACCGGCTTCAAAAGATACTTCAGTCCTGACCGGGGCTGCTCCTGCCGATGACATTTCCCCAGCCCCAGAGCCTTCCCCTGAGGCCTTGCCAGAGGACAATCTTGGTGCGTCCCCAGTGGGTCTTGTCTCCGTGACAGGAAACCTTATCGAGGATTTATACATACTGCCAACTTTTCAAAGACAGGGCTACGGAACCAAGCTGCTTCACTATGCCATAGGCAAATGTACAGGTATCCCCACACTCTGGATTCTGGAGAACAATAAGGTAGCCGAGGAAATGTACACCAAGAACGGATTCAAAAAAACAGGTAGAAGGAACGTGGTGGACAAAGGCTTGGATGAGATAGAGTTCAGCAGGGAAAAATAAAAGAACGGAGGATAATATGGCAAAGGTAACAGATCCTATCACAATCAACAGGACAGTGGTGAAAAACCGTCTGACCATGGCTCCTACAGTGAAATTCGACTATGCTGGAGCAGACGGCAAGGTGACAGAAAAGCACATCCAGCACTACAGAGAAAGAGCAGAGCATGGATGCGGCCTTATCTGCGTAGAGGCAACCGCTGTTTCTCCCGACGGAAGATTCGGGCCCATACACCTGGGGCTTTGGGAGGACTCCCAGATAGAAGGCCACAAAGCTATTGTGGATGCCTGTCATAAGAATGGCGCAGTCACTCTAATCCAGCTGAATCACACAGGAATAACCGCGAACCCAGAGATGGGACCAGTCATAGGCCCCTCTGCTGTGCCCGTCAGAAATGGAGATACAAGACTCTCAAAAGAGATGACTTTAGAAGAAATCCGCTCCATGCAGGAAAAATTCCTAGATGCCGCCCTGAGGGCTAAACGGGCGGGCTATGACGGAGTACAGCTTCATGGCTGCCATGGCTACCTTATAAATCAATTCATCTCGAAAAAGACCAATCACAGGACGGATCATTACGGAGGAAGCGCCCAGAACAGAGCCAGATTCGGGGCTGAGATTATAAGGGCTGTAAGGGAGAAATGCGGGGAGGACTTCATCATATCAATCAGGACAGCGGGGGTAGAGCCGGACATTGCTACAGCCATAAAGGTAGCTGAGGAATATGTCAAAGCCGGCTACGATTATCTGCAGGTTTCCACAGGTATTGAATGGGATGACCCTACTCTCAAGGAAGAAGGAGAGCCTTACAACAAAATCTGCAAGATGGGAGTGCTTTTTCACGAGCATTTCAAAGGGCAAGTACCGGTCTCCTGTGTCAACAGCATACATGAGCCTTCCCTTGTCAAATATCTTATTGAGAAGGATTTAGTTGATACCGTGGATTTGGGCCGTGCTCTCCTTGCTGATCCGGCTTTCTGTCAGGCGGTCCTGGAGAACAAGCCCTTCGTTAAATGCTTCAACTGCCCTAATTGTCAGTATAGTCCTGGGATGCCCCACAAGTGTCCTGCCGAGATGATACGAAAGAAAGAGGGAAAGAACTGACAGAACGAAAGATAATAAATAAAGGAAAAGAAAAATTAATACAATTTTGTAATCATTACTAAATTTCTTTCTTTTAAATCTTGACATTATCTGTTATTCGAATTATTTTATATTTGTAATGATTACAAATTTATATCAATTTTAATCATGTACTTATTTTATTTTTATCAATACTTAAACTTTTTATCATATGGGGGTATGTATGAAAGAATGGGTTTGTAGTGTATGTGGTTACGTACACACAGGAGACGAGGCACCGGATTCTTGTCCTCAGTGCAAGGCACCAAAAGAGAAATTCACAGAAAGAGAAGCCTTCACGGGCTGGGCCGATGAGCACAAAATCGGTGTAGCACAGGGGCTTGATCCAGAAGTTGTCCAGGGCTTAAGGGAGAACTTCACAGGTGAATGCACTGAAGTCGGAATGTATCTTGCTATGGCACGCCAGGCAGACAGAGAAGGCTATCCTGAAGTTGCGGAAGCTTTCAAGAGATATGCCTTTGAAGAAGCTGACCACGCATCACGGTTCGCAGAACTTCTTGGCGAGGTTGTGACAAAATCAACAAAGAAAAATCTGGAACTCAGAACAGCTGCAGAAGGCGGAGCTTGTGAAGGAAAACTCAAGCTCGCAAAGAAGGCGAAGGAACTGGGCTACGATGCAGTACATGACACAGTTCACGAAATGGCTAAGGACGAAGCACGTCACGGAGCCGGCTTCAAAGGTCTTTTGGAGAGATATTTCGGCTAATGTGCAGGAAAATGTCACATATCGAGGCAGCATCAAGACTCATGGAGAAAGGCATTAGGCCTTCTCCTCAGAGAATCGCCGTTTGGGAGTATGTCAGGGCAAACCCGATACACCCAACGGCGGAGCGCATCTATACCGCGCTCGCGTCTGACATGCCCTCGCTCTCAAAGACAACTGTGTACAACTCACTAAAGCAGCTCGTCGCGGCTGGCTTTCTTAATACGGTGAACATCGAGGATGACGAGCTCCGCTATGACGGCAACCTTGAAGAGCACTACCACTTCAAATGCTTACAATGCGGAGAGATATTCGACATTCCCGCCGAGCATCATATTGTAATGACAGGGAAACTGCAGGACTTCAAGATTCAAAGAATCCAGACGAATATGTGGGGAATCTGCTGCGCATGTAACGTGCCCTATGGTTCGGAGTAGCCACAGCAACAATCTACACAGCGCAAAAAAAAGCTGCCCGATATGAAAAGCTTCATTTCGGACAGCCTTTATTATTCTGGACCTATTCTAAAACGTTCGCTTAGTTCTGATTCTGTGCATCAAACGCATCCTGAATCGCCTGTGCAACATTATCCACCGTAACACCGGATGTACCTGCTACAATAGCCTTAACGCCTCCATTAAGGGCATCATTTGCTGCTCCAGTCAGGTAAGAATCGATGACGTAGCAATCTGGATATGCGGAGAGTTTCGCTTTTTCTGCAACGAGCGGATCCATATCGTTCGGAAGAGTGAAGTTTCTGATAATCGGGCTGGAAATTCCACCGTCTCTAAGACGCTGAATTGTTTCTTCCTCACTGTTAAAATATGCCATCCAGCGCTTTGCAGCATCAAGCACCTTAGCATTCGAAGCACCTTTCTTTGTTATACCATAACCAACCTGCCAAGCCGCAGCCATGCAGTTCTGCAAAGAAGCTGTACCACCTGTAATTGCTGGAATAGCGAAAAGCTTTATATCTTCTGCAAGATCCTCAAAGTTTGCCTCACCAAATCCCCACTGGCCATCGATATACATAAGATACTTTCCAGCAGCGAAATTCGCCTTTCCAGTTCCATCATTTGTACTGGCAGAATTTGAGTCAATTATTCCGTCATTCTTCCAATCTGCAATAACTTGGAGAGCAGCTTTAAACTCATTACTAGTAAAACTTCTTTCTCCATTGGCAGCCTTCTCTATCCATTTAGAATCTCCGGTTGTACGTGGAATAATTGCAGAAAGAACACAAGAACCCCATACCCAAGAATCTGCACCATGTGTTGCAAGACAAGAAATTAATCCGGCATTTGGATGTTGTGTTTTGTAGGTATTGAAAGCTGTAGCAAGACTTACAAAATCGTCATAATTTGAAAGAGCTGCCGTCAAATCATCTTCATCACAGCCGATAGTTTCCAAAAGCTGTATATTAACACCGACAACCGTACAGAAGTTTGAACCGCCTAAAGGAAGATATGGTTTCACACCGGTTCCATAAAAGTTCGGAACAAGATTAGCGTCTATATAGGAAGGGAAATACGGAGTGTTATCAATTTGCTGGTTGGAATTCTTCCATGCACCGCCCCAACGCTCGTCCGCGCCCATATATGCGATGTCAGGAATATTATTATTAGAAATACGAGAAGCGACTTTTGTATGGTATTCATCATCATAATAAAGTTCATAACTTATTGTAACATCCGGGTTGGCTTCCATAAATTCGTTACAAATCCGCCTGA
>JAILBN010000090.1 GCA_024680915.1 Treponemataceae bacterium
CCTTCTCCACCGCCACCAGATCGTATTTTGTGCGCCTGGCGGGGTTCCCGCTTTCTTCCAGATAGACGACGGTATCCGGCAGGAGCAGTTCCTTGCAGCGGCCTGTGTTTTTCACGTGGACTGTCTCCGGCTTGCCGTCAATCAGGACATGGGCTATGAATCTGTTGGGCCTGTCTATGAAGACCGCCTTTTTGATTTTACTGTAGCGCATGGAAGGATTATAGCATAAAAATACTCTTCTTTTTCCTTCCTTTCCTTTGTATAATCTTCTTATGGACTTCTCCCACTTTCTTAGAACCTCACTTCCTCTTGAAGAGCGTCTTGTATCCTTCGGCTTTGAGAGGAAGTCTGACGGCTGGCACCTGGAAAAAAGGCTGGATAAAGACTTCTATGCGAGGATCCTCATCACAGAAGGAAAAATCTCAGTTGATGCGATTGAAGAGGAGACCGGGGAAAGGTATATCCTTCTTGATGTAAAGACAGCAAAGGGCAGCTTCGTGGGCGGACTGAGGGAGAAGGTCAGCAGGCTTATGGAGCAGATCAGGGCAGAGTGCTTTGTCACCAATGACCTGACCGAGGCGTATATCAGCTGGATAAAAGAAAGCTTGGGGATTGAGGGGGAGTTTCCCTGGGAAGATAATGATGCTGAGGTTTTCAGGTGTCCCAACGGCAAGTGGCTGGGGCTTATCATGTATATACCCTTTCAGAAGCTGGGCATAGACAGTGAGGAAAAAGTCCATGTGGTGAATCTTAAGGCGGAGGATATCCCTTCTCTTGTGGACAAAAAATCAGTTTTCCCTGCCTGGCATATGAACAAAAAGTACTGGATAACGGTGCTTTTGACCACAGTGACAGACTTTGAAAAGCTTAAGACTCTCACTCTGCGAAGTTACCAGCTGGTTATGGATAAGAAGTAAAGGCCTGGAACAGCTCGCAAGCGGCTTATAAGTCCCTTGCCCTAAAATTCCACTTTTACAGCTCTATGTAATGGGGAATTATATCCTCATAATGGCCGTTTTTCAGCAGAAAGCCCTTGGGAATCCTGCCCAGCTGTGTGAAGCCCAGCTTTTTATAAAGCCTTAGGGCATAGGTGTTGGTGGCTACCACAGCGTTGAACTGCATGATCTTGAAGCCCAGCTCTTTTGCCTTTGCAAGACAATCCTTGACCAGCAGCTCCCCTATCTGCTGTCCTCTTTTATCCTTCCTTACGGCATAGCTAGCGTTGGCAATATGTCCGCAGCGGCCCAGGTTGTTGGGGTGGAGTATATATAATCCGACGGTTTCCCCCGTGTCGGAATCAAGGGCCAGTCCTGTGAAGGATTGAGATTTGAAAAACTCGTCTCCACCTTTTTCATCCAGTGCTTCCATCTGCGGAAAGGCCAGACCATCCTCCACCACATCGTTCCAAATATCTATCGCTGCTTTCACATACTCATCAATGTATTTCTCAATTTTAAGCATACTATTTTATATTCCCGCTCCGATCCATAGTTTACTGCCTCAGACTCCTGGGGTATTTTTCCTGGAGCTGCTTGTGACATTGCGAGTTACTTCTCTTCTTTTTCCTCTTTATGCTCTTCCTCGTATTTTCTGGAAGCCGACTCTTCTTTTTCAGCCTCTTTCTTGTCCTTTATGTCTGCCACTCCGATAAAAATCGCCAGAATACCTATAAGCGCAGATAGAACAGGCGCGCAGCCTTTCAGGAACATTACGATCTCTTCTCCCCATCCTAGAAAACACGGAAGAGCTGCTGCAACCGTAAAGGCAATAAGAATCACACCCACTATCATAGATACCATACTTTTTTCCTCCTGAAGGTTTTTCAGCGGATTCTGCGAATCTGCATTCGTTTGTAACCACTGTATTTTAATATAATTCAAACTTAAAAACAGGGCAACCTTAAAATCGTTCCCAAGCAGATGGGGAAAAGCAATAATCCTTGCTTTTTATGGAGTTAGCCTTTGCTTATGTCTGTAATTGATATTTCTTTTTTCAGCTTATGTGTTATAATCGTATTATGAATTACAGACATTTCCCAAAAATTGATGATTGCAAGATATCCGCTCTAGGTTTCGGATGTATGAGGTTTCCCCTTGTTCAGGGCACGAACGAGGTCGACAAGGAAAAGACCCGTCAGCTGATAAAGGCGGCTTTTAAAGAGGGCGTCAACTATTACGATACAGCCTGGCCCTATCACGGCGGAAAGAGTGAAGAAATAATCGGCAGTATTTTTGAGGAAGAGAAGCTTCGGGACAGCATCTACATAGCGGATAAATGTCCTGTCTGGGAGATTAAGCAGGAAGCAGATTTCGACAGAATCCTTGACGAGCAGCTGAGGCGGCTCAGGACGGATCATATAGATTTTTACCTTCTCCATGCCATGGGAGCTTCCCGCTGGGAGGAGATGAAGAAACTGAACGCTTTAAGTTTCTTGGAGCGTGCTAAAAAAGCAGGGAAGATCCGGCATATAGGCTTTTCCTTCCACGATTCTCTGGAAGTATTCAAGAAGATGATAGATGAATACCAGGGATGGGAGTTCTGTCAGATTCAGTACAATTATCTGGATGACGACGGAGAGAAGCAGACCTCCAATCCTGGAAAGCAGGCCCTGGAGTATGCGGCAAAAAGGGAAATAGGCGTAATAGCCATGGAGCCTTTAAGGGGTGGTATGCTTGCCAATCCGCCTGTAGGAGTCCGGAATATTTTTGCGGCGGCGGAGACCCCCAGGCTTCCTGCTGAATGGGGCCTGCGTTTTGTTCTTGAAAGCCAGGAGATTGTCACCGCCCTGTCCGGAATGAACGATATGACCCAGGTGCTTGTGAACTGCGCGACGGCTTCCTCAGCCTTCCCCAATTCCCTGCCGCAGAAACAGCTGGCCGTGGTGAAAAAGGCCAAGGAGTGGTTCGAAAGCCGGGTAAGGGTTCCCTGTACCCACTGCAACTACTGTATGCCCTGTCCTCAGGGTGTAAGTATTCCCGATGTCTTCAGCGAGTATAACAAGGCTTCCATGAACGGGGCCTTTGAGGATGGCGTTACCAAGGTGGTCTCTTCAGGTTATCTCAAGCTTCTGAATAATGGGAAGGGTGCAGATAAGTGTGTCAAGTGCGGTCTTTGTGCAGCTAATTGTCCACAACATATAGATATACCAAGTGTATTGGAGGAGGCTGGAGAAAAACTGGCTTAATTTTCCTTTTTTTTTCAAATTAGCCCTATAAAACATATTGACAACAGGGGGCATTTTATTCCATTGTTCATGTTGCAGCTTTGAGGTTTTCTGACGATTTCTGCGGGGCCTGACAGGTATCGGCCACAGGGAAGGGCACATGGGTGCTGAGGATGAGCAGAATCCGGCTGATATTATGTTTTCATCAGGAGGAACATAAAAAACATTGAAAGGAAGTACAGTTACTGTCAGCAACGTTTCAAAGGAGTTCGGAACTTTTCATGCGCTTGATAACGTTGATTTTACTATAAAGAAGGGGGAATTCTTCTCCCTTCTTGGCCCGTCCGGGTGCGGAAAGACAACTCTTCTCCGTATTATCGCAGGATTCGAATTCCCGGATTCTGGGACTGTTCTTTTTGATGACAAGGATATAACCCCCCTTTCTCCTGATAAAAGACCCTCTAACACAGTTTTCCAAAGCTATGCACTTTTTCCTCATCTTTCTGTTTATGAGAATGTTGCTTTTCCCCTTCGTCTTAAGAAGCTTGGAAAAGAGGAAATCGATGCTAAGGTGAAGGAGTATCTTCATCTTGTCCAGCTTGATACCCAGATGGAGAAAAAGCCCAACCAGCTTTCTGGTGGTCAGCGGCAAAGAGTGGCTATAGCCCGTGCCCTTATAAACGAGCCTTCTGTCCTTTTGTTGGACGAGCCTCTTTCTGCCTTGGACGCAAAGCTCCGTACCCAGCTTCTTGTAGACCTTGATGCGCTTCACGATAAAATAGGAATCACCTTCATCTACGTTACCCACGATCAGGCAGAGGCTCTCTCTGTCTCTGACCGTATCGCGGTAATGAACCAGGGAGTGGTTCTTCAGGTGGGAACTCCTTTCGAGATTTACGAGAGTCCTGCTACTGAATTCGTGGCTAAGTTCATAGGCGAGACAAACCTTTTCGCCGCCAATGTGCAGGAGTGCAAGCTCTATACCCCTGAGGGCAGGGATCCTGAATATATGTGCAAGCTTGATATACCAGAGCTTCCGGCCCCTGTTCTTGTCACCGACTATGAGCAGACCAACCCAGGCCAGAAGGTCTGCGTGTCTATCCGCCCTGAGAAAATCCGTATATCTACCGAGGCGCCCCAGACGACCCGCAAGGATATAAATGTATTTGAAGGAATCGTAGAGGAGCCGGTCTACTCCGGTTTCCAGTCTAAGTTCTATGTAAAGCTTGAGAACGGAAGTATCATAAAGGTTTTCAAGCAGCATACGAACTATCTTGATGACGGTCCGGAAATCGCATGGAAAGACAAGGTGTTCGTCTCGTGGAGTGCGAATGACGGCTATATCGTCGAGGATATAGACAAATGAGCGCTTCCCCTGTCCACGAAAAAATAGAGAAAGAGAGAAAGCATCGTAAGAATCTTGGAATCACATACGCCTGGCCTATGGGTATATGGTTCACTGTTTTTTTCGTAGCTCCTCTTGTCATCATAACTTTATACAGCTTTCTTAAAAAAGGTCTGTATGGTGGCGTAGTATGGGAATTCTCCCTGTCTGCCTATGCTCAGATGTTCAGTAAGTCATACGGAATCGTTTTCCTCAGGACCTTGTGGATATCCATCATCTCATCCCTTATTACCATACTTATAGCACTGCCCTGCGGCTATGCCATCGCCAGGAGCAAGAAGCAGACCCTGCTTCTTATGCTCATCATAATTCCCTTCTGGACCAATTCCCTTATCAGGATTTTCGCCTGTATGTCCATATTGGGAAACGATGGCCTTATAAACACTATGCTTATAAAGATAGGCCTCATCGATGATTATCTGCCTCTGCTATATAACCAGCGTGCGGTAATCCTCCTTTCCGTGTATATGTATCTTCCTTATGCCATACTGCCCATTTTCACCTCCATCGACCGTTTTGACTTCTCTCTTCTTGAAGCTTCCCGTGACCTTGGGGCCACAAAGTTCCAGTCAATGGTAAAGATACTCCTGCCCAGCATAAAAAGCGGTGTCGTGACGGCTCTCATATTTACTTTTATCCCGATTTTCGGGGCTTACACAGTTCCTCTTCTCGTGGGCGGAAAAGATTCCTACATGCTTGGAAACGTAATCGTGGATCAGGTCAACAAGACCCGCAACTGGCCTCTTGCCGCCGCCTTCTCCATGGTCATAACCCTCGTAAGTACAGCTGGTGTTCTTTGGATGATGAGCACATCAAAGAAAGATGCTGCGTTGAAAACAAGCAGCAAGAGGAAATAGCATAATGAACAAAACACCATACCGCTGGCTTCTTAACAGGCTGCACAAAAAAACTCCCTTATCTGAGCCTGCAAAACATGCAAAAAGGGCATTCCAGAAAAAGAAGCACCATTTCTCCTTATCTGTGACAGTGCTGGCAATAACGATTCTGTTTTTGTTCCTTCCTCTTTTCTATATAGTCTTCTTTTCCTTCAATGAGGGGAAGGGGAGCGAATTCACTGAATTCTCCTTGGTCTGGTACAAAAAGCTTTTCTGCGATTCCGATGATTTGTGGGAGGCTTTCTTGAACAGCATCATAGTGGCCCTGCTTTCTTCTGCGGTAGCCACCGTTCTTGGAACTTTGGCGGCCATAGGAATAAACTGGTATAAGTTCAAGGGGCGGATGTATATACAGACTATAAGCTTCCTGCCTATGGTCCTCCCCGAGGTGATAGTGGGTGTCTCCACCCTTATCTTCTTTTCCGGGGTACATGTACCGCTGGGGCTTTTCACTATTTTTGCCGCCCACACGACATTCTGTCTTCCCTTTGTGTTCCTGCTGGTCTCTGCCCGTATTGAGGAGTTCGATTTCTCCATAATCGAGGCGGCCCATGACCTGGGAGCCACTGACAGGCAGACCATGCTTAAGGTTATAATTCCTGCCATCCTTCCAGGTGTCCTCTCTGGTTTCATGATGTCCGTCACCATGTCTCTTGAGGACTTCGTCATAACCTTCTTCGTATCTGGTCCAGGTTCTACGACCCTGCCCCTCTATGTCTATTCGATGATACGTTTCGGTGTGTCCCCTGTAATAAACGCATTGTCCTTTGTGGTGATTCTGGCCACTGTTCTTATAACTTTCTCTTTGCGGCGATTTCTTAAGGTTATTGCCGCAAGTAATTAAATTCCAATGGAGGATATAAACGTGAAAAACAAATTTTTCCTGGCTTCAATGATGCTTCTGGCAGTGCTGTTTATTTTTGCAGGCTGTAACAAATCAGAGAAAAAAGAACTATATCTTTTTAACTGGACATATTATACACCGGACTCTGTCATAGAGCAGTTCAAAAATGAATTTGGTATAGATGTGCATGTGGACAATTTCGCTTCCAACGAGGAGATGTTCGCCAAGCTGAAGGCTGGAGCCTCCGGCTACGATGTAGTCTTCCCATCCCAGGATTACGTCTCCATCATGATCGCCGAGGGAATGCTTAAAGAACTTGATCATACGAAGCTTCCTAATCTCAATAATATAAATCCCTTTGTACTCAGCAAAGCCACATACGATCCAGAGATGAAATATTCCGTGCCTTATTACATGGGTATCGCAGGAATCGCCGTCAATAAGACTAAAGTCTCTGAATACGGAAAAAGCTGGAATATTTTTGGAAGGGAAGATCTCAAGAACAGAATGTGCATGATGGATGACCTGCGAGAGGTCATAGGAGATGCCCTTGTTTATCTTGGATATTCCGTTAACTCGACGAACGATGCCGAGCTTACCAAGGCAAAGAACCTTATTATCAATGATTGGAAGCCTAACCTTGTCACCTTCGATGCCGAGGGCTTCGGAAAAGCTTTTGCCCGCGGAGATTTCTGGGTAGTCCAGGGATATGAGGAAGTCGTTTTCAGCGAGATTGAGGAAGCCAAATGGGATACGGTAGATTTCTTCATTCCGGATGAGGGAGGTCCTATGTACCTTGACTCAATGTGCGTGCTTAAGGACAGCAAGAATTACGAGGCAGCCTTTCAGTTCATAAACTTCATCCACAGACCTGAGGTTTATGCTCAGTTCCTTGATTATTTCCGTTTCCCCAACAGCGTGAACAAAGAGGCTGACAAATACATGCAGAAAGAGCCTGCCTATAATGCCACAGATATGGAGAGGGGAGAGCTGAAATACGATCTGGGAGAAGATCTCGCAAAGTATAATGCTATCTGGCAGGATATCCGATTTACAGAGTAGAGTGTTTTCTGTGTTATCAAGGAGTGAACCTGCTGACCTGAAATATTCTTGAGAGGAGGAGTTATATGAAGACAGACAATAAAAAAATCATTTTTTTGATGCTGGTGTTGCTTCTTATGACTTCTTCCCTGCTTTTTTCGGAGCAGTTCCGCTTCAAATATAACAAGGGTGAGGAATACCGCATCCTTTCCACGGTTCACGAATCCGTATACTACAACGGAGTCTTCGACCATTTCTCAGAGATAGTGAACCGTATCTCCGTTTCTGTTACCGATGAGAAAAACGGTATAGGAAGCCATGAGGCCGTCTTCATGACGACGGAGAATGCCACTGAGGAGAAGCCTGATGACGGGACGACGATTTCCCATTCCGTGACAGGTACCTTTCAGTGGGGAGAAGAGTATCTTAGCGTTTTCGACCGTGACCAATACGGCCTTTACACGATAGACGACATATATTTCATGCCCATCGTGCGTGATGTTCCTGTCTTTCCTGACTACGACCTGGAGCCTGGCGACTCCTGGGAGCATGACGGTGAAGAGGTCCACGACATGCGCGTCAATTATGGTGTTCAAGAGCCCTTCCGTATTCCCTTCACCACGGAATATACCTATGAGGGTACGGTGGAAAAGGATGGCCTTACCCTTCATGTAATAACTGCCGATTATTCTCTTTTTTATGATGTCCCGGTGGCCCAGGATGCAAAGGGAACGGCTCCAGTCAAGGCTATGGGCTACTCCTACCAGACAATCTACTGGGATAATGAGGCGGGTGCCATTCACTCCTATGAGGAGGATTTCCGCATAGTAATCGATACGAAAAACGGTGACAAGATTGAGAATCGTGGTACTGCCAGCGCGGAATATGCGGAGAAGCCCCACTTCTCGAAGGAAGAGGCCTTGCAGGATATTCAGAAGCAGATAGAAGACCTTGAGGATACTGAAGTCACCATTGATGAGAAGGGAATTACTCTGAGACTTGAGAATATCCGTTTCCGGGCTGACTCTGCGGTGCTCCTTGAAAGCGAGAAAGAAAAGCTGGAGAAAATTTCCGAGATACTTAAAGCTTATTCTGGTAACGACCTGCTTATAAGCGGCTATACGGCCCGCGCTGGTACGGAGGAGTCATGTATAGTGCTTTCCCAGGAAAGGGCTTCAGCCGTCGCAGATTTCCTTGTAGAGCTGGGGGTGAAGGATCCCCGCTACATATTCACCCAGGGCTTCGGCTCTGCATTCCCCATAGCGGACAATTCCACGGCAGAGGGCATGGCCCGGAACCGCCGCGTAGAAATCACCATAATGAACTAAAAGGGGAGGGTTGCCCAAGGTCGGCACCCACTTTGATGCTTTTGTGCGGTTTCGTGCGCCTTGTGCGCATATGACCCAGACTTCAGCCACATGCTGGGGTTAAAACTTGTGCCACCGCCTTCTGCCACATGATTCCGCAAAAAATTGACAATTCGTATTCCAGGGACAATATAGGTCCCTGTCTCTATGCTAAAATCCCAAAATATGGAAATTATCATTTTTCTTTCAGGCATTGCCTTTTTGTCACTTGTGGGAATCATCTTGATGGGGATTCTTCTTAAGAAAGTCAGCAGCGGTATTCTGGGCAAGATTCCCGCTCTTTTAGACAAGCTTGAGCTCCGTCTTGAGCAGCTTGAGCGTAATATGCGGGATGAGTTCGAGCGTAACAGGAAGGAGAGCTCCCAGTCCCTGTCAGCCTTCCGCAAAGAAAATTCAGAGTCTCTTATGAGCTTCCAGAACTCCATCAACGGAAAGCTTGATACTCTTACCCACAATACTCAGGATTCTATTACGGGTAGCCTGACAAAATTTATGGGAACCTTGTCATCCCGCTTCGATTCCTTGACCAAGGCCTTACAGGAGACACTGAACCATCAGCAGCTTACCGTCCAGACCAGTCTTAAGAATATGCAGGACAGTAACGAGAAAAAGCTTGAGGAAATGAGGGTCACTGTGGATGAGAAGCTTCAGTCCACGCTGGAGAAAAGACTTACAAGCTCCTTTGGAATCGTCACCAAGCAGCTGGAGGCTGTGCAGAAGGGGCTGGGCGAGATGCAGAACCTTGCCAGCGACGTGGGCGGCCTGAAAAGGGCTTTGACCAACGTAAAGACGGCCGGTGGACTGGGGGAGATACAGCTTGAGGCTCTCCTCCGTCAGATGCTCTCTCCTGAGCAGTTCATAAAAAATGCCCACCCCAATCCCTCCAATGAGAAAAAGGTCGTGGAATTCGCTGTGAAGATTCCTTCCAAAACCAGTGACGGCGAATATGTCCTGCTGCCTATAGACTCAAAGTATCCCTCCGCGGTATGGGACAAGCTGAGTCTTGCCTACGACAATGCCGACAAGGATGAGATTGAGATTCACAAAAAGGCCCTGATAAGTGACATAAAGAAGATGGCCAAGGATATAAAGGAAAAGTATATAGAGGTGCCTTACACCACTGACTTCGGCCTTATGTTCCTGCCCTTCGAGGGCTTGTTTGCCGAGGTAATCCGGGTTCCGGGGCTTTTCCAGTACATACAGAATGAATACAAGGTCACTATCACCGGGCCTACCACCCTGGGGGCTTTCCTTAATAGCCTGCAGATGGGCTTCAGGACCTTCGCCATTCAAAAGGAGACCTCCAGAATTTGGGAGCTTTTAGGAAGTGTAAAAACAGAGTTCGGAAAGTTCGGCGATGTTCTTGCCGCCACAAAGAAAAAGCTTGATGCTGCCTCCAAGGAAATAAGCAATGCTGAGGTGCGGTCCAGAACCATAGAGAAAAAGCTTAAGAAGGTGGAGGCCCTTCCTTCCTCCGGCGGAAAAGATGATGACGATCTCTTCCTTGAGGATTTTTCGGAAACGGAATAATTTTTCTTAAGGTATTGACAAGTTCCTATATGCGTTATATTGTGTATATACAATATATACAATATAAAAGAAACGTTGGAGCTGTGCTGCGGATTGGTCGGTGACATAAACACGTTTCGGGAGCTGCCATGAACATTTTGGAAGTACACGGACTTTGCAAGAATTTCGATAAGTTCCAGCTTAAAAATGTGGACATAACGCTGGAAGAAGGCTTCATAATGGGCCTTATCGGCCGTAACGGAGCCGGTAAGACTACCACTCTCAAAGCAATCCTCAATCTTATGAATAACGACGGGGGCTCAATAAGCATCTGCGGTCTTGCCCTTCCCAAGGATGAGATAGAGATAAAGAAGCAGGTGGGCTATGTTTTCGGTGGAGTTAATTTTTACCCTGAGCATAAAATAAAGAAAATCACCAATATAACTAAGGAATTCTACGAGAATTGGGATGAAAATCGCTATAAGGAGCTTTGCCAGCGCTTTGAGATAGATCAGGACAAGAAATTCAAGCAGCTTTCCTCAGGAATGAAGGTAAAATACGCCTTAGCCGTAGCTATGAGCCATAATCCCAGGCTTCTTATACTGGATGAGCCCACCAGCGGGCTTGATCCTGCCGCCAGGGACGACCTTATCTGCATACTGCAGGAGTTCATTGAGGATGGACAGCACTCCGTCCTCTTCTCTACCCACATAACATCAGATTTGGAAAAATGCGCTGATTACATCACCTACATAAAGGAAGGGCAGGTGATAGCCTCTGCAGAAAAAAGCGAATTCAAGAATAAATACCTTATGGTAGCTGGAAAAAAAGACCAGCTCACGGAGGAGCTTAATGCTAAGCTGATAGGCTGCCATACCCATCAGTTCGGCTTTGAAGCCTTGATGAAAAAAGAGGACGAGGAGCTTGTCCTTTCAACTGGCATTGAGAGTGCAGAGCCCACTCTTGAAGACATTATGGTGCATATAGAAAGAAGGTAGGGAAAGAATATGAATACTATGAAGCTTTTTAAGAAGGAATTGAAACTTGAAGCCAACATGTCAATGTACATCTGGTTTTTTTGTGTAATTGGTTTTTATTTTATACCCTCTTATCCTGTATATATTGGACCCTATTATCTTACTCTCTCCGTAATGATGACCTTTGCTTTGAATCAGGTTTCCAACGGAATGCTTTATACGGTTCTTCTGCCTGTCAGGAAGATTGATACAGTGAAGGCCAGGTTTTTATACTGTGCTTTTATAGAATCATCCTTTATTCCTTTTGCCATAATAGCAGGAATAATAAGGAACTCTGAAGCCTTGGGCTTCCCGGCTAACAATGCTGGCATCGGAATAAACGTGGCCTATATAGGCTTAGAGCTGATTCTGCTAGCTGTCTTCAATTTGATTTACCTGGGCCGTGTTTATAAGGATCCTTTGAAGCCTGGCTTGAAATTCTTGTTTGCCTCTATCGTGTACTTCCTTTTTTATGTGCTTTGTGAGCTTCCTGTCTGGATCTATAATGGAAAAATGAAGGCTTTTGTAGGAGACGGCTTGTCTGACGTGGATGCTGCTATGAAAATCAATAGCCTGCCCTGGTTTGATCCTTCCCGGATTGGACAGTTCCTCAAGCTCACAGATTTCTCTGGTCAGTTGAGTCAGCTTCCTATACTTATCGTGGGGCTTTTATTCTTTGTCTTGAGCTTTTTTATTGCCTTCCGTTTTGCAAGCAGACAATTTGAAAAATACGATATGTAGCTGCTATGGATATAGTATTATCGCAAAAAAGTGACAAACCCATTTATACCCAGATTTATGAGCAGATTTCCGCCCAGATCATGAATGGGGACATTGCGGCCGGGGAAAAGCTGCCGCCCATAAGGACGGTGGCTGTGAACCTCAGGGTAAGCGTAATCCCGGTGAAGCAGGCTTGGGAGCAGCTGGAGAGGGAGGGCTTCATCTCCACTGCCCCGGGCAGGGGAACCTTTGTAAGTCAGTTCGCCCATGGAGAGATTTCCGACAAGCGCTCCGCAGCGGCGGCGGAGCTTTTACGGAAGGATGTGAAAGCCTGCCGGGATATGGGGCTTTCCCTGGATGAGATTATAGATATAGTTCGTAAGAGCTTCTGATTTCAGAACTATGTAAGGCAAAAGCCCATAGCTTTTGATTGGGGGCGTCCGCGCACAGATAGCCCTATGACAGCAGTTTCCTGTAATCCCTGGGGCTGCGGCCTGTGAACTCCCGGAACATTTTGTTGAAGGTCGTGGTGGATTGGAAGCCTGCCTCAAAGGCGCAGTCCGTAACGGACATGCTTTCCTGGGCCAGAAGGTTTATGGCGTTCCTTACTCTTATACCGGAAAGGTATGAGGGAAAGCTCATTTTTGTATATTCCTTGAAGAGCTTTGAGAAGTAATATTGGCTAAGTCCTGTTCTTTCAGCCACCTCTGCCTGGCTTATGTTCTCCGTGGAATGCTCGGCTATATAGCTGCAGGCGTAACGTATGTAATCCCACAGCTTGTTTGAGAATTTGCGGTCTCCCAGACTCTCCTTGTACTCCTTCATCACGTATTCCCCCACAAGCAGGAGAGCCTGGTAGACCAGAATTTTGCTCCTGGTCTCAGTAAAATACTCTTTTTTGTTGTTCACATCCCGTATTTTATAAATAAGGTCTCTTATTTTCTCTGTCAGCTCAGGATTCTCTTTTCCTTTTATTATGTGGCATTTGTTTATAAAATATGAGGAAGCTACAAGGTCGTTGTTGCTTTCTATAATACAGGAAGAAAACTGCACGAAAACGACGCTTTCTTCAGGTATTCTGATAAGCTCGTGCAGCTCCCTGGGCCAAATAAGGAGGATGTCGCCAGCCTCCGGTTCGTACAGGGTTCCGTCTATCCTGTACCGGCAGCCCTCCTTCAGAACAGTAATAAACTCCGCTGCATTGTGCCAGTGAGGTGGAAATATTGAGGGAATGTCCCTTTCTGTGAAGGATACCCCGCTTACATTGGGATATCTGATTATTTCTCTTTCCATAGTCTTAATATAAGAATAGCAAAAAATGGGCAATTTTCAATAAAATTCTTCTATTATTTTTAAGGAAGTGGTCTTATTCTAGTTATAAAGGAGATTTTAACCCATGGATAATTTTACTTTTTACTCACCCACATTTTTTGTTTTTGGAAAAGATTCCGAGAACCAGGCTGGCGACTATGTCAAGAAATTCGGCGGAAGCAAGGTGCTGATTCATTTCGGTGGCAAAAGCGCTAAAAGCTCCGGTCTTTTGGACAGGGTTGAAGCATCCCTAAAAAAATCAGGTATTCCCTTCGTAAGTCTTGGCGGCGTAAAGCCTAATCCAAGAAGCGGTCTTGTATATGAAGGAATCGAGCTCTGTAAAAAAGAGAAGGTAGATTTTATTCTTGCGGTTGGTGGCGGCAGCGTTATCGACTCTTCAAAGGCAATTGCCGCTGGTGTTCTTTATGACGGCGACTTCTGGGATTTCTACTCCGGCAAGCCAATAGAAAAAGCTCTTCCTGTGGGAACAGTCCTTACCATTGCTGCGGCTGGCAGTGAAGGCAGCCCCGATTCCGTAATCACAAAAGAAGAGGGGATGTTCAAGCGTGGAGCAAGCGGAAACGCCATCCGTCCTAAATTCAGTATTCTGAATCCGGCCCTGACTCAGACTCTTCCGCCCTATCAGTCTGCGGCCGGAATCACTGATATAATGGCCCACCTTTACGAGCGTTATCTAACCAACACAAAGGAAGTAGAGGTAACGGACAGGCTTATAGAGGCTCTTCTTCTTACCATGAAGCACGAGGGCCCCAGGGTAATAGCTGATCCCAACAACTATGACGCCCGTGCCAATATCATGTGGGCCGGAATGATGGCTCACAACAACTCCTGCGGTGTGGGCCGCAGCCAGGACTGGAACAGCCACAACATAGAGCATGAGCTTTCTGCCCTTTATGACTGCGCCCACGGTGCGGGACTTGCGGTAACAATGCCGGCGGTCTTCAAATACGTCATGAAGCATGATGTAATGCGCTTCGCCAAGGTTGCCGTCCGTGTCTGGGGCTGCCAGATGGATTTTGACCATCCTGAGGTGACCGCCCTGGAGGGAATTGAAGCCTTCAGAAGCTTCCTTATCTCCCTGGGTATGCCTAGGAACTTTAAGGAGCTGGGAGCAAAGGAAGAGGATATACCCAAGCTGGTCGAGGTGCTTTGCAGGGGTGACGGACGGACGGGTTCAATATCCGGCTTTGTTACTCTGAACGAGGACGACTGCGCGAAAATCTACAAGATGATGGTATGATAAAAGAGGAGACTGATATGGCTAGAACAAAGGCTTTGTTTATAGGTGGAACTGGAACCATCAGTACCGCCATAGTGAAGAAGCTTGCCCAGGATCCCACCTGGGAGGTGTGGCTTTTGAACCGCGGGAACAGGGGGAAGGAGGTTCCCTCCAATGTTCATCAGATAATCTGCGATGTTTCTGACGAGAAGGATGCGGAGAAAAAGCTTGCCGGCATGGAATTCGATGTGGTAAGTGAGTTCATAGGCTTCACCTTGGACCAGGTAGAGCGGGATTACAGGCTTTTCCGTGGAAAAACCAAGCAGTATATGTATATCAGCTCTGCCTCCGCCTACAACAAGCCTGCTGCCAATTTCGTCATTACTGAGGGTACCTCCTTGGCCAACCCCCATTGGGAGTATTCCCGCAACAAAATAAAGTGCGAGGACTTCCTCATGAAAAAATACAGGGAAGAAGGCTTTCCTGTTACCATAGTCCGCCCAAGCCATACCTATGACGAGCGCAACCTGCCGCTGGGCGTCCACGGCAAGAATGGCTCCTACCAGGTCCTGAAGCGCATGATGGCCGGTAAGCCCGTCCTGGTTCATGGCGACGGAACTTCTCTTTGGGCCCTTACCTTCAACCAGGACTTCGCCACCGGCTATATCGGCCTTATGGGAAACCGCCATGCCATAGGAGAGGCCTTTCAGATAACCGGCGACGAGACCCTGTCCTGGAACCAGATCTACCAGACCATAGCCGATGCCCTTGGTGTGGAGCTCAAGGCCTATCATGTCTCCTCCTACTACTTGAGCTCGGTGGGCGACAAATACGGCTTTGACTTTGAGGGAAGCCTTATCGGTGACAAGGCTGTGTCTGTGGTCTTCGACAATTCCAAGCTGAAAAGTCTTGTTCCCCAGATGCAGACCACTATCCCCTTCCACAGAGGTGTACATATCGCCTTGGATTACATCCTTTCTCATCCTGAGTGCCAGAAGGAGGATCCGGAGTTTGATGCCTGGTGTGACAAGGTGATATCTGTCCTTGAAGAGACAAAGAATAAAATCTAGGAGACTGTTATGGGAATCGATTTAAGTAAAATGTCAAAGCTGGGCTTCGGGCTTATGAGACTGCCCGAAAAAGACGGTGAGATTGATATTGAAAGGGTTAAAACCATGGTTGACAAATACATGAAGGCTGGCCTCAACTATTTTGACACGGCCTATGTATACCACGGAGGAAAGTCCGAGGTGGCAGCCCGCGAAGCTCTTGTAAAGCGCTATCCCCGTGACAGCTTTATGATAGCCACAAAGCTTCCTGCCTGGGAAATAAAAAAAGAAAGCGATGTGGAGAGAATCTTCAAGGAGCAGTGCGAAAGGGCAGGGGTTGATTATTTTGATTTCTACCTTCTTCACTCAATTGAGGATGGCTCCAATTACGATACCTACGAGAAATATGACTGCTTCAACTGGGGCATAAAGAAAAGAGAGGCCGGGCTTATCAAGCATCTGGGCTTTTCTTATCATGGCAGTCCTGAGCTTCTGGTTCAGGTTCTGGATAAGCATCCAGAGATTGAGTTCGTTCAGATTCAGCTCAATTACCTTGATAGGACAAACCCCGTCGTCCGATCCCAAAAGCTTTACGACATCCTTCACGAGAGAAATATCCCAATGATTATTATGGAGCCTGTTCGCGGCGGTATGCTGGCTAACATGGCACCGGAGATAGAGGCCAAGTTCAAGAGTGTAAGGCCGGAAAAATCTGTTGCTTCCTGGGCTCTGCGTTATGTAGGTTCCTTGGACGGCATAATGACCATACTTTCTGGAATGTCCAGCGAAGAACAGATGGATGATAACCTGAGTACCTTCACTAACTTCGAGCCGCTTTCTGCAGGCGAGATGAAGGTCATCGACGAGGTTACGGAGGAAATCCTTCGTATTCCCCAGATCGGTTGTACCGCCTGCAAGTATTGCACCGACGGCTGCCCTATGAAAATCAGCATTCCCGACGTGTTCAGGACCATAAACACCCTGCGCCGCTATCCTGACGACTGGCGGGCCAAGAACTTCTATTCCGGGCTGGTGTCCTCCCGCAGCGGAAAAGCTTCGGACTGTATTGCCTGCGGTCAGTGCGAGGGTGTCTGCCCTCAGCATCTGCCGATTATAGAGCTGCTCAAGGAAGCCGCCGGCATCCTTGACGTGAAGAAAGAGGCATAAAAAGAGGGGGCTTTTATGGAGAAAATCAACTGGGGAATAATGGGAACCGCCAATATCGCAAGATGGGCTACGATTCCGGGCATGAAGCTTGCTCCCAATGCAAGGCTTTATGCAGTGGCAGGACGCAGCTTGGAAAAGGCAAAGAGCTATGCTGATGAATACGGCTTTGACAAGTATTACGGAAGCTACCAGGAGCTTTTGCAGGACGATAAGGTTCAGGCGGTTTATATTCCCCTGCCCAACAATCTTCACTTGCAGTGGGTTACAGCTGCCCTGAAGGCGAAAAAGCATGTCCTTTGTGAGAAGCCCCTGGCCTTGACTGAGGCCGAGGCCCGCCTTATGTTCAAGACTGCGGAGGAGAACGGCGTCTATCTGATGGAAGCATACGCATACCTTCATGGGCCTTATGTGAAAAGCCTGAAGGAGGATGTGAGGAATGGCCTTATAGGAGACGTGGATTTTATCGATACCGCCTTCGTGACCCAGGGCTACAAGGAGGATATCCGCCTTTACAAGGAGCTGGGCGGCGGTGCTGTCTATGACTTGGGCTGCTACTGCACCACCATGATACTCTCTTTGATCGACTCAGAGCCGGTGAGCGTAAAAGCCGCCGCTGAGTTCACTGATAAGGGAGTGGATGAGATTACCACAGGCTTTATCCGCTTCAAGAACGGAGCCAGGGCATCTTTTAACGTGGGTATGATCCTGGGGCAGAATACCAACGCCCGCTTCGACAGGCTTTATATCCACGGCACAAAGGGCTTCATTAAGTCAGAGGTGGAGTATAATCAGGCAGGAGCCGTGACATACCAGATTTTCACGGAAAAAGGTCTTACTGAGCGCAAAATCGATGTGCCTCAGAATTATTCCCTGGAGATAGAGCAGCTGGGCAGCTGCATACTTTCAGGGGAAAAGACTTACGTGACCGCAGATTTCTCCATTAAGAACGCAAAGCTCATGGATTCTATTTTCAAGGAAATAGGCTATTAATAATTGCAGCCATAGTCATTGAAAAAAAACGGCTGCAGCTGGTGCCAGGTAGAGGATGTGTCCCTGTCGCGGAGCTTCCTCTGCTTGGTCCGAAAGCCTTAAATCTCAATATACTCTGGAATTATATTCCTGTATTCCTTCCTTACTCCATCAATACTTTATCTTCATAACTCCAAAGGCTTTGAAGCGAGTGTCATCCTCAGGGTAGTGCCTGTATGTGACCCCGTTTATGTCATCAATGCCATCACCGTCGGAATCTTTTCTCGTGCTGTCGATAAAGTAGATATTCCCATTCTCCAGCTTGTCGAATAAAGCGATATGTGAGACTCCGTTATTTCCGGCTTCACCCATAAAAATCAGGTCGCCCCTTCTCATCTCATTTTTCCCAACCGGGCTGGAAGCGTTTTTGTACATATAGTCCGCAGTCATATCGGATACCAGCAGAAGATACTTCGTGTCCACCAAGGCATATTTATAGCACATTATGACAAGCCCGGAGCAATCGATTCCCACGATGCGAAGGGGATCTTGTCCGCCATATCTGTATTCCGTTTCAGTCTGGTCATATAACTCCGCGAAACTGTATGCTCTTTCTGCGATCTGGGCAGAGGCATTGATTATGGTATATCGTCCCTCCTGATTATCAAGCTGATTATCAGGAGGATTTTCAAGCTGATTATTACAGGATGAAAATAATAATGATATAAAAACGATAAAAACAGCGGAAAGCTTCTTTCCTTGTGTTCCAAGTGACAGGCAGCGGTATGACATCTATTCTTCCTCTCCGGCATGATTCTCTTACATATGCTGAAAGTTTTCATCCCACCTTATGAAGGTAAGGAGAATGACTATATTATATCATGCCCGGAGATTTTTCGCGTATGATTCGCAAATATGAAAGCAGGAAAATTGAAGATATTGATGTATGAGAATTTGCACTGTATAATACGGCTTATGAATAAAAGAGCATTACCTTTCGCTATTTTTCTTTTTGCCTCTGTGCTTTTCTTTTCTTGTGCTGGAACTAACTATATTATTGCAGACTATGAGGATAACAAGCAGAAGCTTGTGCTTTGCCAGGCTTATACCGATGGCCTTTATGGAATAGAGACAAGTTATCTTGTGGATGAGGAGCGTGCTGCTGAGATCCGAGGATACTACAAAGAGAATGCCGGCCTTGATCTTGATGAGCTGGCAGCCTCCTCAGTGTCAACTTGGGGAAAAGCCGTGGAACTTGCGGTTTTTGTCGAAAAAAACATTCCCCATGACAATCAGAAGGAAGGTCTTTCCAAGAAAAACGCCATAAGCTTGTGGGAGTATTCCCGCCGAGTGCCCACGGGCTTTAACTGCCGCTGGCACAGCATCCTGTTAAGCGAGCTTATGTTGTCTGCCGGCATAAAGAATTATTTCGTCACCTGCCGGCCCGAGGACAAAGATGACGGAGACTGTCACGTGGTAAACCTGGTCTGGCTTCCTGAGCTTGAGAAATGGGCCATGATTGACTGTGACATGATGGAGTACGTGACCGGCGATGACGGGCTCCCTCTTTCCTTGGAGGAGATGCGGGAATACGTGGTTGAGGGGAAAGAGCTCAACATAAATGTTCTGCCCGGCTTCGAGGATTCCTGGGTGGCGAAGGAATCCGGCATAAAGTATATGAAAGCCTATTGGACCAAGAACCTCTACTGGTTCGAGGCCCACTCCACTATGGGCTTTGATCTGGAGGGAGAAATGCTGCTGCCTGATTCCTATATAGCTCTGGTTCCTCCCAGCTACCTTTCCACCGCTGAGACTCTTTCCTCCGCAGATATAATGACCACCAATGCCGGGGATTTCTGGCGGAGAATAATGCTGGAATAGGTTTTTCTCGTCCCTCTTGTCATTTTCTAAGCAGAAGGGTCTCGTTGATTCTGAATGCCTGGTACTCCTCTTTTTTCAAGGGATAATCCCAGGCACCCGCATAGTGGGTCACCGCACCTCCAAAGCCGGTCTTGAATATGTATAAGCCGGCCATGGGTGAGTTTGAATCCGACTTGGGCGGAATTCCCATAAAGTCATACCTGGTGCAGCCCTGGCTTCGGGCAAAGCGGATTACCTCCCATTGAAGACCGTAGTTGGGCATACACTCCCTCTTGTTCATGCTGCTGGCGGCATACATGTAATAAGCGTTGCTGCCGCATATTGCCAGGATAAGGCTGCTTAGCAGGGTCTTGTCTTTTTTTGCCGTGAAAAGATAGAACTTGGGCGGAGGTGCCACTGCATCCAGAGGAACCAAGCCCTTTTCGAAGCTGGTGTCTGCCTTAGGCTTTATAAAATCCTTGTTCAGCTTGAAAAGCTTATCGAAGTAGTCAAATTTCTCAAAATAGAAGTTTTTCCTTAGGGCAGTGTCTTTATAGATCAGGTAAGTCTTCTCAAGCAGCTCAGGCAAATCCGGGCTCATGGCGTCAAGTATGATGAAGGAAACCTCCTCGCGGTAGGCTCTGCGTATGGAATTCCGCGTCTGCTGCCTCATATTGTTCAGAATCTGCTGAGGGGAGGGGCCTAGGTTCAGTATGCAGGTGGAGCTGCTCAGATGGTTTGAGGGAGCCTTATGCAGATTATGATATTTGCTTCCGTAGTTCATCATTATCTCAAGCATCTCTGATCTTCTGCCAGGATCCGGGTTGAGCCAGGGAAGGTCATAGCGGATGAAAATCACAGTCTCAGGAAGATGAGGCCTGAGGGCTTCCGACAAGTCCTCCAGGAAGCCTGTTTTATCGGCAGGTATACTTTTCTCCTCAGGAGCACGCTGTACATAGGCGTAGACGAACTGCCCTCTGATTTTCCTGAGCAAGACAAGTAGAGGAATGTAGTTGCTTTTGTTCTCGTCATCGGTAAAGCTGATCTGAAAATATAGAGCCTTCTGGTCGGCTCCTTCTTTCAGGCTTCCCCAGAAATGAGTCTGGAAAAGGTTGTCTGATGGCGGAAAGGTTTCGGGGGGAACTTTAGAGAGCGCAATCATACGCAAGCAAAAAAGTTGTGATGTTTTCCATGAGGTCAGTATAGGACATAAAGAGGAAAGGGGGAAGCCCTGGCTTAATCCCGTTTTTTTTGCCTGCGAGCCGCCTCCGGACGCTGACGGTACCATCCTGGCACCTTTCCGTAAAAAAGCTGCGCACTGCTCGCTTTTTTACGCGCGTCCTCCCTTGGTTGGTTCAGCGGGCACAAAAAAAGCAGCCTTCCTTCGTTTGGAAAGCTGCTTCTTATTAAAAGCCGACTGTCGGACTTGAACCAACTCTCCGGTCGCCGACGTCCTGTCGGCTCCCTGCGAGCCGCCTCCGGACGCTGACGGTGCCATCCTGGCACCTTTCCGTAAAAAAGCTGCGCACTGCTCGCTTTTTTACGCGCGTCCTTCGTTGGTTGGTTCAGCGGACATAAAAAAAGCAGCCTTCTTATATATTGAAAGCTGCTTGTAAAAAAAAGCCGACTGTCGGACTTGAACCAACCACCTGCGCGTTACGAATGCGCTGCTCTACCGGATGAGCTAAGTCGGCAATGTTTCGAATAAGATATCAGAAAACTGCCTGGTGGTCAATCATGATTGGCGTGCCAGAGCTTTCTGGTCAACGATACGCTTCATGTCCACGATATTGTTCACGACGATGCTGGTGTCATAAATCTCGATACGACGTTTCTCAGCGAACTTGTTCAGTTCATCGCGGACTGTCTCCACAGGAAGCCCCGCCCAGTGGGAAAGGTCCTGTACCGTTATGTTGAACTTACGGGATCTGTCCGCATGGTTCGGCGACGGATTCATCTCGTCAAACATCAGGAATACATCGGCAAGCCTTGCCTGTATATCAGGAATCACGAGGATCTTGAAGCGCCGCTTCTGGTCGTAGATACGTTTGCAGAAGAGCTTGAGCAGGATAAGGGCAATCTGCGGGTTTCCTGTTATAAGAATCTCGAAATTCTCCTTGTTGAACTCCAGGACCTCTACAGTATCTATGGCTACGCAGGTGGCGGACCTGGGGGTATTCTCAAGTATAGCCATCTCACCGAAGAATTCTGACGGCATAAGGATATCAAGGTTTTTCTTCGCGCCGTTCACGCATTTTACCAGCTGGACCTGTCCGGACTGTATCAGGTAGAAGCAGTCCCCCGGCTCGTACTCTGAGATTATGACATCACCGGGATTGAAGGTCTTTGCGAAACGAGAGAAAGCGGGAAGCGAGAACTGCTTCATAGCTCCTTGTGAGCCCATTCCTGTGATTATGGAACCTGACGGTTCTATGGACGTGCCTCTGGCAGCCTGCATATCCGCACGTTTTTTTGCATCGGTATATAATTTCGCCAGACTGTTTTTGTTGGGGGCGGTGGGGAATCTTGAAAGAGCTTTCAGACATACGTCACAACAGGATTTGTACTGCTCATCGTTATAGAAGCTTTGTGCGACAAGCTGCATTCCTGTATATTGGTTTACACCGTCATTGCTGTTAAGGATCGATTCAATTTTCTTGTGGATTGAGCGAAGCTGGTTGGAGAAAACTCTCAGCATCTTCATGATTATCTGTTTGTTGCTGCTGAATAAGTTCTCGAACTCGGAAACAGTCATAGAAATAGTTATGGAATCTGTCACGACAGTAGCGGTCTCTTCCCGGGGAAAGTGTCCGAAGGCCGATTTTACCCCGAAGAACTCACCCTCCCGTATATATTCTGTTACGGGAGCTCCTGTCTCTATGTCAGTACTCGTAAGAAATATTACGCCCTTCTGAAGGATGAATATACGCTCATCTTTATCGCCAGAAAAGTAGATTATTGATCCTTTTGTGTATTGTACTGCTCTTGGCATTGGAAATTCCTCTTAATATACTTTTTATTCTAACATAAAAAATAAAAATATGCTATTGTTTTTTTATGATAGATCTACATACTCATTCATCGGCATCTGACGGTGAATATTCACCGTCTCAGGTCGTTTTTTTTGCGGCGGAGAGGGGCTTATCCCTGATCGCGCTTACTGACCACGACACAGTGCAGGGGTTGGAGGAGGGAGCCGCCGCCGCTGCTGAGAAAAAAATAGATTTCGTAAAAGGTATCGAGATTAATATAAACAGGGCGAAAGGAGAGTTCCATCTCTTGGGGCTGGGACTCGATAATATTTCCTCCTCCCTCTTGGAGCTTGCGGAAAGACTCCAGAATGACAGGATCGCAAGAAACCGGAGGATTCTGGAGAGGATGAAGGATGACGGATATCCCGTGGATTATGGTGAGATGATATCCTTGTATCCGGGGCAGAGTATCGGTCGTCCCCATATAGCCGGATATCTGTTAGAGAAAAAAATCGTCAGGCGGCGCCAACAGGCCTTCGACAGGTTCATAGGTCATGGCCGGCCATATTATATCAGCAAGCAAGGGGCGGAGCTTGACCAGGCCATACAGGCCATATCTGAAAGCGGGGGAGTCCCTGTGATAGCCCATCCTCTTTCCTTGTATATTTCATGGGGAAAAATGGAAGCTGCCTTGAGCGAGCTGCACTCTTCGGGAGTCCTGGGGCTTGAGGCCTGGCATCCGGGAGCAAAGGTAGCGGCTTGCCGTCGTCTTGAGGAAATGGCAAGAAAAATCGGTTTTTTTATCACGGCAGGAAGTGACTTCCATGGAGAGTCCATAAGGGCGGATAGAAAATTAGGCCATACTGCTGGAAAAATCGAGATAGCGGATTCTTTCTGGACTGAGGAGCTTCAGCCTGCCCTTCAGATGAAAAGAGACGGGATCAACCGATAACACTGACAGAGGCTCTTTTCTCCACGTAGGCCGGCAGTATAATAGAAGTGCATGATTCTCCGTTGAGTTTCCTTAACAGAAGCTCTGCTGCGGCTATTCCCTTCTCATAACCTGGCTGGTGTACTGTCGTAAGTCCTGGTTTGAAAATGCTGGAAATGGGGAGGTCATCGAAAGAGACTATGGATAAATCCTCCGGTACTTTCAGTCCTAGTTCCTCCGCTGCCCTGTAGAAGCCCAGGGCCTGTATGTCACCCATGCAGAAGACCGCGGTGGGGCGGTCCTGGTCCATCAAGTATATTCTGGCGATTTCATAGGATTTGTCGAAGGATGTCTCTGACTCAAAGAAGCGGAAATTCTTTTTGTCTTCCTCTGTAAGGTTGTGTTTTTTTATCGATTTCTCTATTCCTGCCCGGCGGGCGTCCGTCGTGGAGGAATGCATTCTGTCTGCTATATCCACAGAAATTGGTTTCAGGGCGCAGAAGCTTATTTTTCTGTGTCCGTTGTCAAGCAGTATGTCCATCAGCTCTTCCGCAAGCTTCTTATCATCAATGCCTACATTCGTGTATTCCTCTGTTATTGCCGCATCAATGGCAATATAAGGCATGTTCCTCATTCTGAAGGCTTCGTGAACCGTGCTGTCCCTGTCTACTCCCAGTACTATCATTCCGTCCACAGCCGCATTTTGTATGGTGTGGTTTACGATTCCTCTGAAGGGAGAAAGGAGTGTGAGTGCCAGCCCCTCCCTGTCGCATACTGCGCTTACCCCACGTACAAGCTCGGCTATATAAGGGTTTTGCAGAACTTCTGTTATCGCTTGCGGGAAAAGGAGTCCTATAGTCTGGGTCTGGTGGGTGGCAAGGATCCTTGCTACGGGATCTGGGGAATAACCGATTTCCTTCGCTATTTTCATTATCCTTTTGTATGTCTCGGAGGATATACGTTTAGGATTGTTGAACGCGAATGATACTGCTGTCTTGGAGACCCCTGCTTTTTCTGCCAACTCTTTTATAGTTACTTTCATGTTGATTCCATATTTCCCACTGATTTCGAGAGAAATTATAGTTTTACAGACAAAAACAGTCAAGTAAAACGGTTTTCTTATTCCTGTTTTTATGATTTATATCGATTATTTTTGAAAAAAAAAGAAAAGCTCATTTTTTTTTCATTCTCCGTCAAATATTCAATATAGAAAACTCTTTTTTGGAGGCATATGAAAAATGCAGATAATAGGTTTCTCTCCTTTTGGATATGAGGGGGCACTTGTGACTGTTGAGGTCGATCTCAGGCGGGGAATACCGGCGGTGGATCTTGTCGGGCTTGCGGATAATGCCGTGAAGGAGGCTCGTGAGCGTATGCGGGCTGCGATACGGAACTCAGGCTTTGATTTTCCACCGGAGAGGGTTCTTATAAGCCTTTCTCCTGCGGACGTGAAAAAAGAAGGCTCGGCTTTCGATCTTGCCATTGCCCTTGCGGTTCTGGCTGCCAGTGATGAGGGTGCTTCTCCGGCGGGAGCGTCTTTTCCTTCGGAAGCCTTTGATGCTGAGAAGCCTGTCCTTGTCATGGGCGAGCTGGAGCTTTCCGGCAGGGTGAGACCTGTAAGGGGCGTTCACTGTGCGGTTTCCGCCGCCTTGGAGCAGGGTATCCGCCACTGTATACTACCGGAGGAGAATGCGATGGAGGCAGGGATATTCACGGATATGAAAATATCTGTCGTGAGGAATCTTTCAGAGGCAAGGCATGAGTATATGAGAATGGCCGCGGAATGTGTCTGCCCTGAGGACCCCGGGGTCTCATCTGGAGAACAAAAAGGGAATAGAAAAAAAAGCCTGCTTTTCCCGCGGGATACTAGCGTGGAATTCGCTCCCGTGATTGAGGAAGAGGACTTTGCCTTTGTCACTGGACAGAAAAAGCTTGTCCGCGCTCTTCAGGTAGCGGCTGCCGGAGGTCACAACTGCATGGTTTTCGGCCCGCCCGGCTGTGGTAAAACCCTTGCCATCCAGCGCTTCTCCTCCCTCCTGCCTCTGCTTTCCGGCAAAGATGCCGCTGAGGTCACCCGTATCTACAGCATTGCGGGGCTTCTTCCTCCTGACGTCCAGCTGATAAGGAAGCCGCCTTTCCGTATTCCCCATCAGGGAGCCAGCCTTGAGGGAATGGCAGGAGGGGGCATAGGCTGCAGACCTGGAGAGATATCCCTTGCCCATAACGGTGTTCTTTTCCTTGATGAAGCCGCCGAGTTCCGCACTGCCGTGCTGCAGTCCCTGCGCGTGCCCCTTGAGACTGGCTGTATAAAGCTCAGCCGGGCGGGCCGGCATACTGTTTTCCCGGCTCAGTTTCAGTTGTTGCTCGCTACTAACCCCTGTCCCTGCGGTAATTTCGGCAGTCCCGATAAAATCTGTGTGTGCAGCATAAAGTCTGTGGAGCAGTACTGGAAGAAGTTCTCGGCTCCTCTCCTTGACAGGATTGATATCCGCTGTCCTGTTATTGGCAACTCAGTGTCCCTGGTTAAAAGCCGTGATGACATAGACAAAAGCGATACGGTCTCATCAGAGGAACTCCGTAAGGATATTGGGAGGGCGGTGAATATTCAGCTCAGCAGGCAGGGCAAGAAGAACAGCCGTCTTTCTCCGGAGGAAATTCAGTATTATTGTAAGTTGACCCCGGAATGCAGTGCTTTTCTGACGGAAGTCGTCTCGAAAAAAGATTTTTCGGCCAGGGCGGTTCACAGCTGCATAAAAGTAGCCCGTACTATCGCGGATATGGCAGGTTCCTTCAATATAAGACAGGAGGATTTGGAAGAAGCCGTAGAGCTGAGAAAAACGGAGGGAAGTCTTGATATCTGTTTTGCTTCTCTGTAGAATAACAGAAAAGTGAGGTTCTTATGAAAGCGGAAACATTATGTCTTCATGCAGGATATTCTCCTAAAAATGGAGAGCCCAGAGTCGTGCCCATAGTTCAGAGTACGACATACAAATTCGATTCGACTGAGCATGTCGCAGCTCTTTTCGATAAGCCTACGGAATATATGTATTCCCGTTTCGCCAATCCTACCTGCGATGCGGTGGAGAAGAAAATCGCTGCCCTGGAGGGTGGGGTGGGAGCCATGCTTACCTCAAGCGGGCAGGCTGCATCCCTCTGCTCCATATTGAACCTATGTTCAGCAGGTGACAGCTTTATATCAAGTACCTGTATCTACGGCGGTACAGTCAACCTTTTCAGCTTTACCCTCAAAAAGCTGGGCATTGAGTGTATCTGGGTAAAGGCCGATGCCAGCGAAGAGGAGATTCTTGCCGCCTTCAAGCCTAACACCAAGTGTGTCTTCGGCGAGACTATAGCCAATCCGGCTCTCACTGTGTTCGATATTGAGAAATGGGCTGAAGCCGCCCACAAGAAGAATGTTCCCCTTATCGTGGATAATACCTTCGCTACTCCTATTCTATGCCGTCCTTTTGAGTGGGGCTGTGACATCGTGATCCACTCCACCACTAAATATATGGACGGTCATGCTGTCCAGGGCGGTGGTGTTATCGTTGACAGCGGTAAGTTCGACTGGGTCAAGGCAAATAAGGCTACAGGCTTCTTTGCCGATATGGTGGAGCCTGATGCAAGCTATCATGGCCTCAATTATACGAAGGAATTCGGTAATGCCGCTTATATCATAAAAGCCCGCACCCAGCTTATGAGGGATTTCGGCTGCTATCCTGCGGCCCAGAGTGCTTTTTACCTTAATATGGGACTTGAGACCCTGCCTCTCCGCATGGCCCGTTATTGCGAGAATGCTCTTAAGGTGGCTGAGTTCTTCAAGAAATCTGACAAAATTGCTTCTGTAACCTATCCTGGACTTCCAGGGGATAAAAGCTATGATCTGGCTCAGAAATACCTGCCGGATGGTGCCAGCGGTGTGGTTTCCATAAGCATAAAAGGTGGCCGTGATGCCGCGGTTCGTTTCATGGATGCCCTAAAGCTTGCCAGCGATGAAGTGCATGTCGCAGACATAAGGACCTGCGTCCTTCATCCTGCCAGCGCTACCCACCGTCAGCTTACGGACGAGCAGCTTGTTGCTGCGGGAATTGACGGCGGAATGGTTCGTTTCAGCTGCGGCCTTGAGAATATAGATGACATAATTGAGGATATAAAGCTCGGTCTTGCCGCTATATAACTGATGGAAACTATATAGACAGAGAATGAGGTTTTGCTGGGAGCTTAAGTATTGTTTTAGCCTGTTTTTAGCTCCCGGCATTGTTTTTTTTAAATTTTATGCTAAAATATTAGAGTATGTACGGGAAAAAGTTTTTTATAATAACATTGGTAATGTTGATTTCTCTTTCCGGGCTTTTCGCCCAAAGCCCTGATGAGCTTTCACGGATGATAGAGACTGAGGAAGCTACCGTGGGCCAGGTGGGATATTTTCTTGCTGTATATCTTGAGCTGGTACCTGATGTAGCTAATGGAAGGGCTTCTCTTGATGCTCTTGAGACGGCAGGGTATGGGAGCTATCGTAATGCTGATGCCCCGATAACCCTTTCTCAGCTTGCCGGTTTGTGTATGAAGGTTTGGAAGATGGAGGGAGGTCTTATGTATTCTCTTTTCGGTTCAAACCACTATGCTTTCCGTGAGTTCCAGTCAAAAGGATATCTTTCCTTTTCTGATGATCCTATGGCTCATTTGTCGGGCTACAAGGCTTTGAACTTGATTTACAAATGCCTTGAGACGGCTGATGCCTCAGAACCAGTTGCAGAGACTGATTCAGAAGAAAGCGGAGAGTAAAAGATGAAAAAAAGAGTTATAAGCATAGTAATCACTATAATCTTGATATTTGCCGCTGTCTCTCCTGTCGCTGCGTTCGATTTGGGTGGACAGCTTGATACGAGTATCAGCATGGGTGGCCGTCAGTGGTTTACTGACAATTTCGGTGGTGTTATAGGTGCTACCGAAAGAGCTTCCGTATGGTTCCGTACACCACTTCCTTTCGGTACGCTTTCTCTTGAGGGCGGATGGAACCTCAATGTAAGTTATGGATTCGTATGGCCTCTTACTTTGTTCGATGCACAGGTTTTCAATTTCCTGAACACCCTCGACTTAAGGCTTGCTAAATACAATTTCGCTATCAATATAGGCAGCCTTGCTATGGACTTTAATGTGGGCCGTTTCCCTCTTTCTGATTCGACGGGGTTGATTTTCAATCAGAACATAGATGCCTTGTATGTCTCCCTGCCATTCAGCTTGTTCACGGTCTCAGCGGGAGCTGGCTATACCGGATTGCTTAATGCTAAGACATCGGGTGTTTATGGTATCCCTGTGGATATTCCTGCTGATTCTTTTTATGTTTTTGCCCCTGGTTATGTGGCTGTTCTTTCCCGAATCACAGCTCCTAGTCTTATAGCCGGTCAGACCTTTGATGCAGATGTCAATTTGTTCATCAACTGTAATACTACAGAAAGCTCTGATAGCAGGACTCGTTTCTATGCTACTGTGGGAGCTCATGGTCCTATTATTCCTCTCCTGTACTACAATGCTTCCTTCTGTTTCGGCTATGCCATGGGACCAGAGCAGAAGCTTGGCGTTCTTGGAAACGCAGGCCTCAGTTTCTACCCGAATTTCCTTTCCTCGACTATTTCTTTCAATACCTTGTTCGTGACGAAAGATTTCCTGCCCTTTACGGATATACCGCTTTCTGTAGATGGTATGATAGGATGCTCCAATGTCCTGAAGCTTGCTCTTGCTTTCTCGATGAAACCTGTAGACAAGTGGCTTGCAAACACAGAGGTTTCTCTATTCTATTCTTCAGTGGATGAGGTCTCTTCTTTCGTGCTGAATGAGCTTCAGGCTAATTTGAACGTGAAATTCCAGTGGTTTAGTGATTTTTGTCTGAGTGCATCCGGTGGTGTGGTGATACCTGTGAGCGACACAAGTGTTTCATTCTTTACAGCCTCTGTCAGGGCCCAGCTTTCGTTCTGATGGAGTCGTTTTTGTCATAGCCCGTTTTGGGCGTAGGAGGCAGATATGAGTGCTTTGAAAAAAATATTGTTTATTGCTGTATTATGCTGCGTTTTCGCGTCATTAAGTTCTATGGAGGTAAAGGTCATAGAGCTTAGTGGGAAAGTTGAGGTCCAGCAGGGTAACAAGTGGGTTGCGGTTACCAAGGGACAGGTGCTTCCTGCTGGTTCTGTTATATCTACTGGTTTCAAGTCAGAGGCAATTCTTTCCTTCGACGAGACTGTGATAAAGGTGAAGGCTCTTACCCGTCTTACGATAGAGCAGCTGTTCGAGAAAAATGGGGATAAAGCTTCTTCCGTCTACCTTGATACGGGTTCAATTTCTGCTGATGTAAAACCAGCCGAGAACAAGCGAGTCGGCTTTTCAGTCAAAACTCCTGCTGCGACGGCTTCTGTACGTGGAACCAGCGGAGACGTTTACTCAGACGGAACTGTAATCGGTACGTCAGGAAGATGGTGTATCACACCTCCTGAGGCCAAGATGGTTTTTGTTCCGGTCGCACAGACAGCCGCTTCTTCTTCAGAGGAGGAAACTGCGGTTGAAGGCGGAACAGAGCCTGCTGTTGAGCCAGTCGCTGAAGTACCGGAATCTTCTGCGGTTGAAGGCGGAACGGAGCCAGTCGCTGAGCCTTCTGAAGGGGAGCCTGCTGCGGCTGAGCCAGTCGCTGAGACACAAGCACCTGTTGCTGAGCCAGCTCCTGTAAGTCAGACTCCGGCTGTAGAGCCTGTATCTGAAAGTGTTACGGTACCTGCTATGGAAGACTTCGATTTCTCTTATCCCGATATTATGGGTGCGGTTTATGTCAGCAAGGGAGAGAATGTCACCGTGTCCGGAGGTTCTTTTGTAACACCACAAGAGAATAAGATTCTTAATGCGACAGGAAGTTCTGGTGTTCAGTTGTTAAGCGAGACTGAGAAGGTCGTTCCTGCTGCACCTCAGGTTGTTTCTGAATCAAGTATATCTTCTTCTACTGAAATTGAGGTTCCTGAGAAACCGAAGTATGGAACCGTAAATATTACGGTTACCTTGCCCTCTTTGAATTAATAAGGAGTTTGATATGAAGAAATATATAAAAGCAGCGATTCTCGTTTTTCTCGTCGCGATTGTTCTTTCTATTTCTGGTTGTGCTTTGTTCTCCTCTTTTGGAAATGTCGTCGTTGGAATAGCGAATGGGGAGGCTGGTGATAATTCTCCTTCATTCAAGATATCTGCATATCTTTATGAGATTCAGGATGATGGAAGTGTTAAGGAGCTTGAGAAACAGACTGCCAATGATTATACTCCGGGTACACAATGCAATATAGTCTTTGAATCTCAGATCCGTATGGGGAAACGTGTTAAGGTTTTCATAGGACTCAAGTCGAGGACTTCTGCGGAGGGTGCTTTGATCGGGGTCGGATCAGGTATAGGTAATCAGAATCCAGACCAAGTGCAAGATGCTGTCGGGGACGCCGAAGGTCCTGCTCACAGATATTTCAAATCTGAGATGGAATTTGTCATGGCTGAAGGTGTGAATTCTCCTACTTTGCCGGCCTTCAGAGAGGTGGATCCAGAAGTCGATGATGTCTGGTGGTATTAAATCCTAAACTTCTGAGTTTTTTGATATGGTGTTGTGCCGGTATTCCCCCGGTGTGACACCATATTTTTTTTTAAATGTACGTATAAAATGCTCCGGGTTTATATATCCCGTCTGTATTGCGATGTCACCTACCGGGATTTTCGTGTCAGAGAGCAGGGAGCAGGCATGTTCCATCCGCATATGCAGGACTATATCCGTAAAGTTTCTGCCCGTAAGCTGCTTTATCAGCTTGGAGGCATACTGGGGTGAGAAATTGAATGCCCCAGCTATTTTATCCAGGGATATGTCAAAACGGTTTTCCTGTATGTATCTGATTATATCGAAACGGAGCATGGTATTCTTGTTAACGTCCGGGGGAAGGTCGTAGGAGGAGCTGAATTTTCTTACGAGGAAGATGAAAAGCCGGTGAAGGTCAGCCTGCAGCATGTCCTGTGAAAAAGAGTCCGTGTCCGTCGTTTCCTTGTACATTCCTAAGACAAGGCTTCGTATTGTTTCTATGTTGTCGGCTCCTCCGGTTTTCTGTCCGTCCTGAAGATCCGTATGGAATATTATGTAATCTGCGGCCTTTGTGCTGTACATGTTTGACAGGAAGAAGGATGAAAGTATGTTCTCGGTACGAAGGAAGTTGCTGAAAATATCCTCGAAGGTCGTCTGCCTTATAAGGATATTCAGGATTATGCTGCTGTCGAACACGCTTATGCTGTGCTTGACGTTGGGGGGGATAAGACAAATGTCGCCTTTTTTCATATGGAATTCCATCCCGTTGATGACCTGCTTTGTCTGTCCCTCCAGAACGTAGAAAAGCTCCAGGAATTCATGGCAGTGATAGAAAACGGGAGTGTAATCCGGGTGTTTCCTTATGACTATGTTTTTTCTCCGGTTGCTGCCGAAGAACCATTCTTCAGGAAGTATATCAGGTGTAGTTTCTGGGAAATCAGGAATAAATAAAGTCTTTTCTATTAAATCGACTGGATTCAGCTTGACCAGGAATTGCTTCAGCAGGGCAGGATTCTTTTTGGCGTCAAAATATTCCTTGTATAGAGTCTCATCATAGCTTTCTTTGAGTAATTCTTCGGGAATATCACTCATCTGCATGATAAAATTATAAAGCATAGTTTAAAATATATCAATAAAAATAGACGTATCCGCTTGTACCACTTTCATCCAAAATGGCTTTAACATAAAGATACTTGGAAATTTTATATAATAGGCGCAAGGGGGATGTATGGAGACTTTTTTTCTTGCAGTTGATATAGGAGCTTCCAGTGGACGTCATATCATAGGCCACAGAGAGGATGGAAAGCTCTGTATGAAGGAAATCCACCGTTTTGATAACGGGATGGTGGAAAGGAATGGTCATCTTTGCTGGAATCTTGATATTTTGTTCGGTCATATAAAAGAAGGCATGAAAAAATGCAGGGCAGAGGGAATCACTCCTAAAAGCGTAGGCATTGATACCTGGGGATGTGACTTCGTCCTCCTTGATTCCGAAAAAAGGCTTCTTGGCGATTTCGTCGCCTATCGTGATTCCCGCACCACGGGAATTCCTGAGAAGGTGGCGGCTGTTATCCCGGACAGCGAACTTTATGAGGTTACGGGCCTTCAAAAGCTGCCCTTCAATACTCTCTACCAGCTGTTGGCCTTGAAAGAAACCAATCCTGAGCTTCTTGAGAAAGCCCGGTATTTCCTCACCGTCCCCGATTACTTCAATTATCTTCTTTCCGGGGAAATCACAAACGAATATACCTGCGCCAGTACGACGGAGCTTGTGAATGCTTCCCGTATGGACTGGGATTATGATCTTATAAAAAAGCTGGGGCTTCCGGAGCGGCTTTTCAAGCCAGTGACGAAGCCTGGAAGCATAATAGGCAAGCTGCTTCCCTCTATAGCGGAGGAGGTCGGCTTCAACTGTGACGTAGTCGCTCCCTGTACCCACGACACAGGCTCCGCTGTGGCGGCTCTTCCTGTCTACGGAGATAAGAAGGACGGCGAGACCTTGTACATAAGCTCAGGAACCTGGTCCCTTCTTGGAACGGAGCTGGCTTCTCCTGAGAAATCAGAGAAGGCCCGCCTCCTGAACTATACTAATGAGGGCGGCTATGAGGGACGCTACCGTTTCCTTAAGAACATAATGGGACTGTGGATGATTCAGTCCATAAGGAAGGAACTGCAGGAAAGGGAAGGCCGGAAGATTCCTTTCGATGAGCTTGACCAGGAGGCGGAGAAAGCCGACATCACTTCTGTAGTTGACTGCAACAGCTCTGTATTCCTTGCCCCCTCTTCTATGATTGATGCAGTTAAGGATGAGTGCCGTAAGAAGGGCTGTCAGGTGCCGGAGACGAAAGGGGAGCTCGCTTCCGTCGTCTACAGAAGCCTTGCCGTATGCTATGCTGAGGCTGTGAAGCAGCTGGGCGAGATATTCAATAGGACTTATACAGACTTGTATATTATCGGTGGAGGCTCAAAATCTCTCCTTCTGAACAAGTGGACCGCTGAGAAAACAGGGCTTACCGTTCATACAGGTCCTGTGGAGGCTACAGCCGCAGGAAATCTTCTCGTACAGATGCTCACCGCAGGTGTGTTCTTATCGCTTGATGATGCGCGTAAATGTGTCGCATCATCAGGCTTGTGATAGATTTTTCCTTAAGGAGGTTTATATGAGTATTGAGACAAGGTACAAGGAAGCAGCGGACTTTTATTCAGCTGCAGGAGTCGATACAGAAAAGGCTTTGGATAAGCTTAAGAAAATTTCCATCTCTATGCACTGCTGGCAGGGAGATGATGTGAACGGCTTTGAGGATGCAGGTTCCCTCACAGGCGGTATCCAGACCACTGGAAATTACCCTGGTCGGGCACGTAACCCCCAGGAGCTTATGGACGATATAGACAAGGTTCTTTCCCTGGTCCCTGGAAAGCACAGATTGGCTCTTCACGCAAGCTATGCTATGCCTGCAAACGGAAAGAAGGTCGAGCGCAACGAGCTCAAGCCTGAGGATTTCGCTCCCTGGGTTGAATTCGCAAAGAAAAGAGGCCTGGGTCTTGATTTTAACCCTACTTATTTCTCCCATCCCCTCTCCACGGATGCCACCCTTTCCAGCGAGAATGAGGAAATCCGTAAGTACTGGGTACAGCATGGAATCTGCTGTCTCAAAATATCAGAGTATTTCGCAAGGGAGCTTGGAACTCCTTGTGTGATGAATATATGGATTCCAGACGGCTTTAAGAACGCTCCTGCTGACAGGGCTGCTCCCCGGGCCAGACTTAAGAAATCCCTTGATGAGATTCTTGCCATGCCCTATGACAAGTCCCTTGTATACGTAACAGTAGAGTCCAAGGTTTTCGGAATCGGTCTTGAGAGCTACACTGTTGGCTCCCACGAGTTCTACATGAACTATGCCGCGAAGAACAATGTTCTCTGCCTTCTTGACAGCGGCCATTTCCATCCTACGGAGTCCGTGGCTGATAAGATTCCTTCCATGCTCCTTTTCTCAGACAAGGTTGCCCTTCACGTGTCACGTCCTGTACGCTGGGACAGCGACCATGTGGTATTGTACAACGACGAGGTAAGGGATATAGCCCGTGAGATAGTGAACAACGGACCTGAGAAGGTTCTTTTGGCAATGGACTATTTTGATGCCAGCATCAATCGTATCGCTGCCTGGGCAACGGGTATGCGCAATATGCAGAAGGCTCTTCTTGAGGCTCTTCTTTTTCCGCAGGCAAAGGCAGCGGAGCTTCAGGACAAGCGTGATTTCACGGCTCTCATGAATCTTCAGGAAAAAATGAAGATGTTCCCCATAGGCGATGTCTGGAACGAGTTCTGCCGAAGGAACGGAACACCTGATGAGACCTGTTGGTACGAGGATGTTGTGGCCTACGAGAAGGATGTTCTTTCCGCACGAAAATAATAATATCTTCGCCGGCCAGTCTTCGTTTGGCAGCCTTGAAGCAGGAAAGGCTGGAGGCTGGGCTTGAAGGATCGTCGGCGAAGGTTCTGAAAGGATGATACAAGATGAGTATAAATTGCATTACAGAAGCTGAGTTTTTCAAGGGCTTTGTCCGTATGGCCGATGACGGCTGGCAGCAGGGCTGGCACGAAAGAAACGGAGGAAATCTTTCTTACAGGCTTAAGGATTCTGATGTGGCTGAGGTAGCTTCTTTCCTCAAGCATGATGCCCCATGGCAGCCTATAGGAGTTACGGTTTCCCTGCTTCAGAAAAGCTACTTCCTTGTTACAGGAAGCGGAAAATATTTCCGTAACGTAAAGGATTTCCCGGAGGATTCCTTGGCTGTCATCGAGATCGATGAGACCGGCCTGCAGTACAGAATCTGCTGGGGTCTGGTGAATGGCGGCCGTCCCACAAGCGAGCTCCCCACCCATCTGATGAACCATGCTGTGAAGCTTGCGGCTGGTAAGACCGAGAACCGCATCATCTACCATGCCCATCCGGGAAATCTTATTGCCCTTACCTTCGTGCTTCCTCTTGATCACGAGACCTTTACCCGTGAGCTTTGGGAGAGTGCCACGGAGTGCCCGGTAGTATTCCCCGACGGTATCCGTGTTGTGCCTTGGATGGTTCCGGGAGGCAGAGAAATCGCCGAGGCTACAGGCGTTCTTATGAAAGAGTGTGATGCGGTGGTTTGGGCCCACCACGGACTTTTCTGCTCCGGTGAGACCTTCGACTCCACCTTCGGTCTGATGCATACAATTGAGAAGGCCGCGGAGATTCTTGTGAAGGTGATATCCATGTCAGGCGGTAAAAAGCTGCAGACAATCACTAAAGAGAATTTCATCGACCTGGCTGAGGCTTTCGGTGTGAAGCTGGCCTATTAAAGCGTAGAAATCAGATTCGTAATGCGCCCTTTTGCTTGAACCGGGAATTCAGTTTTACGGGCGCATTTTTTTATTTTTTTGAGCGTTTCCCAGAAGCTGCTGCCGCCATGAAGCCCAGGATGCTGCCGCATATACCGCCTGCAATATGAGCCACGGTGGTGACGGCAGATACTCCTTCCCCTCCCTGAGAGAGAAATTCCTTACCGATATAAGTCAGGCAGACTAAAATAAAGGTGAGAGGGATTTTTGTCTTGTCTATGGTGGTATATGATGAAAGCAGTATCATCATGAAGACAGTTCCGCTTGCACCCATAAGAAGTGATGGAATAAAACAAACATTGATTATACCTGTGACAAAGGCTGTGATGGTTATCATAAGGGCAAGCAGTCCGCTTCCGAATTTATCCTCGAGGGCTGGTCCCAGAAGCAGGATAAAAGCAAGATTCCCTGAAAGCTGGTTCCAGTCTGTATGCCCGAATACATGCATGAAAAGTCGAATATAATGAACCGGATCTTTCCAGTTAAAGGCGAATTCGCTTGTCTGACAGCCCGGAGCCGTGAAAATTACGGGAAGCAAGTTCAAATTCTGCTTTATTATTATTACTGCAATGCATGTGAGCGAGAAGGTTAGGGTCACGGGGGCGTTGAATACTATGCCGATGTGTTCTTTCTTTTTTGTCGTAGTTTTTTTTGCTGTGGTCTTCTTTTGTTTTTGTTCTTTTTTCTCTTCGACAGGTGCTATATTCTGGGGTTCATCATTGAACAAGGCTATCTGATTTTCTGTTTCCTTTTTCATATTTATATTTTCGGCTTCAGATGGCTGATATTTATCTTTTATGTGTTATAATTAATAGTACTTCAGTTTTTGGAGTTTTTGTAGTATATTATATATAAAGCATAAAAAAGCTCGATACTTACATGGCGGGGGTTTTAAACAAAAGGGCAGTGGTTTCTGAAAGTTATTCTCTTTTGGAAATAACAGTAGTTTTGTGTATAGAAGCAGTATGAATTGGAAAATCGAAGAATTTACCGACAGTGTTACGATTACAGAAGAAGAAATTACAACTCCAGATAGTTATAATGTTATTCTGTATAATGATGATTATACTACGAAAGAATTCGTCGTAACTCTTCTGATGAGTATATTCAGCAAACCAGAGTCGGAAGCTGTTACGCTCATGGAGTCAGTTCATAGAAAGGGGGCTGCCGTAATCGGGGTTTATAGCTTTGATATCGCCAGGACTCTTGCCTCCGCGACAATACAGAATGCCCGTAAAAATGGATTCCCGCTAAGGTGTGAGTTGGAGGTTGCATGACGCTGGACGATGAACTTCAACAAGTTCTTGACAGTGCTTTAGCTGCGGCAAAAAAAAATAAACATGGATTTATAACCCCTGAGCATGTTCTGGCGGCTGCCCTTGAGCTGGGGGCTATAAAAGATCTTTTCCTTGTTTGTGGTGCTGATCCTGAATATATCCTATCTGGTGTTAATTCTTATCTGAATAAACAAATACCTTGCTTTGATGATTCAGAGCCGATGCAGACTTTGGGCTTTCAGTCTCTTCTGCAGCGTGCTGTAATACATTGTATCTCCGCTGAGAAAAAAAATGTGGAGCTTACTGACGTTATAGTCTGTATGTTCGATGATTCAAGGGAGTACTGTTCCTATTATCTAAGGAAAGGTCATCTCGATAAGCTTCGCCTTATGGAAGTGCTCAGCTTCAATACCTATGGAAAAGATTCTCCCTATAGCAGCGATTTTCCCTTGGATACGGAAGAAGCGGAGAAGCTTAAAAAATCGACTCCTCAGACCGATGATTCCGAAGCTTCAAGCCAAGAGCCTGCAAAGCCGAAGCGGAGTAAGGATAATAGGTCTGCCCTTGCTAAATATACCAGGAATCTTACGGAGGAAGCCTCTGACGGTAGTTTTGACGTACTTGTGGGCCGTGATGACGAGATAGAACGTACAATTCAAGTGCTTTGCAGACGTGTAAAAAACAACCCCATTCATGTGGGGGACGCAGGTGTGGGAAAAACAGCCGTTACCCAAGGCCTGGCCCGTCGTATAGTGGACGGGGAGGTCCCTGATGTTCTCCGTGGAGTCTCAATTTACTCCCTTGATATGGGCGCTCTTATAGCCGGTGCAAAATTCCGTGGTGATTTTGAGGAAAGACTGAAAAAGGTCCTTGACGAGCTTCAGAAAAAAAAGAAAGCTATACTTTATATCGATGAGATTCATACGATTGTCGGTGCAGGTGCCGTTTCTGGCGGTACTTTGGATGCGGCGAATATTCTGAAGCCGGTTCTGTCTGACGGGCGGATCAAGTGCATCGGTTCCACAACGTTCGAGGAATATGCAAGGACTTTCGAGAAAGACAGGGCTCTTGCCCGTCGTTTCCAGAAAATAGAAATACAGGAGCCTTCGGCAAAGGAAGCTGTCGAGATATTGAAAGGACTCCGTTCACGATATGAGGATTTCCATCAGGTACGCTACACAGACGAGGCTCTCGTCTCTGCGGTGGAATTGTCAGTGCAGTTTCTTCAGGAAAAAAGACTTCCTGATAAAGCCATTGACATAATGGATGAGGCAGGAGCTTGGATGCGTATTCATCCTGACTATCCTGGAGTTGGAGGTCGGAAAGGGAATACTGACCGATATCCGGATGACGCAGGGATTGCTGATTCCGGAAAGGCTGCCGCCGGAGCAGGGAAAGTTCAGGCGGCACCACGGGGGACGGAGGATGATCTCCCGGTCGTTGATACACATATAATTGAGAAACTCATAGCGAAGATGGCAAAGATTCCTGAGCGGACTGTAGCCGCTGACGAAAAAGCCCAGCTTCGGGATCTTGAGAAGCTTCTTTCAGGAAAGGTATTTGGGCAGGATAAGGCTGTGTCCCTTCTTGTCCAGGCTGTGAAGCGTTCCAGAGCTGGTTTCAGGAATCCGGACAAACCCGCCGGCTGCTTTTTGTTCGCTGGTCCTACAGGAGTGGGAAAAACAGCTCTTGCTGTGGCCTTGTCTGAGGTTCTGGGCCTTAAGCTTCTCCGCTTCGATATGAGCGAATATCAGGAAAAGCATACAGTCAGCCGCCTTATAGGATCGCCGCCGGGCTATGTCGGTTTTGATGAGGGCGGTCTGCTTACCGATGCTGTCCGCCGGGAGCCCCATTCTGTTCTTCTGCTTGATGAGATTGAGAAAGCTCACCGAGATATATACAATCTGCTTCTCCAAGTTATGGATTATGCCTCGTTGACGGATAACCAGGGACGCAAGGCAGACTTCCGTAACACTATAATAATAATGACAAGTAATGCCGGCGGCGCGGAGCTTTCAAAACCTCTTATCGGCTTTGGAAGCAAGGTGCAGACTGAGGAAATCGTCCATGAGACTGTAGGCGGCATTTTTACTCCTGAATTCCGTAACAGGCTGGATGCTGTTATTCCTTTTTCTCATCTTGAGCTTGATGTTATGAAGGACATAGTAAAAGCTGAGCTTTCAAAGCTTGAGGCTCGTCTTTCAAAGAAGAATGTGGAGCTCTCTCTTTCTGAGGCTTGCGTAGAGTATTTCGCGAAAAAAGGTTGTTCGCCTGAATATGGTGCGCGTAACGTAAGTCGTCTTATTGACAGTGAGATTTCAGCGGTTCTTGTGGATGAGGTGCTCTTCGGGCGTCTTGTTCAGGGAGGCAGGGCTTTATGTTCCCTGAATGAAGACGGATCGGCCGTCGTAATTTCTTATGAGTCTGTATAAATACGAGTTCCCTGATCCTGAGACCGCTTCCGACGGCCTTGTATGCTATGGGGGCGACCTTTCCTGTGATATGCTCCTTTCTGCCTATTACCAGGGAATATTCCCCTGGTATTCTGAGAACGATCCCATCTTATGGTGGTCTCCGGACCCCAGGTTCGTTCTTTTTCCTGAGAACATCCATGTTCCCAAGCGTCTTTCCCGTTTTATGCGCCATAATGAAAGCCTTTCTGACAGAGAACGTTTCGTTTTCACCATGGATGCGGCCTTCCGTTCTGTCATAAACGCCTGCAGCAGTGTCAAGCGTCAGGGACAGAATGCTACCTGGATTACCCCCGATATGGTCGAAGCCTATTGCGCTTTTCATGAGGCAGGTTTCGCCCACTCCTTTGAGACCTGGCAGGACGGGAATCTTGTGGGTGGTTTCTATGGGGTGCAGCTGGGATCAATGTTTTTCGGGGAATCTATGTTCACTATAGTTCCTGAGGCTTCGAAATGCGCTTTTGTAACTTTTGCAGAAAAATTTCGTTTATCAGGTGGACATCTTATTGATTCTCAGCTTTATACGGATAATATCGCTCGTTTCGGTGGTAAGAACATTTCACGCAGCTCTTTCTTAAGATATGAAGGAATGTACCTGAATGAAAGTATGGAAAAAGATATTTCCCTTTTTTATTAATTTTTTCTTAAATTTCCATTAAAAAAAGCAGGAATATCTTTTTTTTTTTTTCTAAGTGGGCTATAATATCTAGCATGAAGGTAAGTTAAAAAATCTTCATGACTCTTCGGTGAAAAGAGATTATATCATTTGAGTGGATCACAAATTGTGACTACAGGAGTTTTTTATGAAAAGACGTGTTTTTTTAGTCGCTGTTTTAATGCTTTGTGCAGTTTTTACTGTATCAGCGTTCAATCCTTTCGGATATGCTGACAGTATCAAGAAAGGCGGAATGATTATTGACGCAGGTGTTGGTTATGGATGGGGTTTTGACATCCATGCTACATGTGATGTTCTTGTTCCTATCGCTGCAGGCAGTGTAAACCTTCCTCTTTCTTTCGGTGGAAACGTTGACTTCGCTTTCGGTTCTGGAATGGGTCTTGCTGTAGATGCTCGTGCTATGTGGCATTTCGATATTGGTATTCCTGAACTTGATGTTTATATAGGACCATCTTTAGGTTTCTGGATGTATGGTATCGGCAAAAAAGCTGTTGGAGCATTTGATGCTGGTGGTGTAACTGGTGCACGCTGGTTCTTCACAGACAGCATGGCTGCATTCTTGGAGGCTGGTTATACTGGTCTTACATATGCAAAAGCAGGTGTATCATTCCTTCTCTAGTCTATAGTTAATTTTATATGAAAAAGCCTTTGGAAGCCTTTGCTTTCCGAAGGCTTTTTTTATTATTGTGTTTTATGGATTTTGGGCTTATAGTATATCCTATGGATATTCAGACTATTTGTAAGAAAATCTATAATCTTACTCTGGGCTATGCCGGGAAGTTGAATGCCCCTGTAGCATATATCAATGTGGAGGTAGGGTCTAATTTCGCTTATGAGGATAACCAGCTGTGGGAAGCCTTCAATAAAATCCGTTGGGATACGGTTTTGTCATCTGCAGAATTATTTATTGTAAGAAAAACTTTCTCTGGTGTATCGGACGATTCTCTCAGGGTTGTTTCTATCACGGTTTTTGAGGATGACAGCGGTAATTCTCCTGTTATTCCTGTTGTCGATGGTCTCATAGTTTAAGAAGCAAAAAGCTTTTATCTATATTGAGTTATAATAATTCGCTAAATTTTTATAAAATAAAAAATTGTATCTAGACTGCTTTTCTTGGCCTTATATACTTGAAAAAAAAGACGGACAGTATTAAAGTGTAACCATGCAGTTTGAACAAAGAAAAGATGAACGTTTCGATGATATCGGACGTGTAGATGCTCCTGAGCTTTGTGTTTTTCCTGGTGTTCTTGTTGATATAAGTATGCTGGGCTGCAGAATTCGCTTCCCTGCTTCGGTCTCTGTAGATATGGATTCTGACTTTGACCTGAAAATTACTTCCCCCCGTAAAGGTTCTGCACAGTCATTCACTCTTATTGGTCATCCAAGATGGATAAAAGAAGAAGAGAATTCAACTGAGGTTGGATTCAGGTTTCTTCGTTCTCCTGGATCAAGGCTTTTATACAAGTACATTGAAAAATTGGCTATGGCGGCTGCTGAGTACGAGGAAGAAGAAATGTACTCTCTATGCATGACTGTCTGAAAAAGCTTCCTGGCGCATTTTTTCTATCTTTTCCAGAAAAAAAAGATTTTCTTGTATCAGAAATAGAAGAAAGATTTCCTGAATTCGGCAAGGCTGTCTTCTACGGAGATTTACTCTATTATCCTGATGCATCTGTCTTATCTCCCGTTGATATTCCCTATTGGTGCAGTACGGCTATGCTGGAAGCATCAAGAGCAGATTTTTCTTCTATAGGAGAAGCTGCCGGCATTCTTAAAGGAATCCAGAGAAGCTGGGGTTCATATCAGTTCACTCAGTTCCGCCGTTCCTCTTTGATTCAGGAAAAACTACCGTATATAAATACAAAAGACAAAAACTTTCCTTTTGAAATACCACGGTCTCCCATAGGCTTGTATACTCTTCTGGATGCCAACCATATGGTTTTCTCAGGTAAGACTACATCCAGTCTTCCTGCGGGACTTATTAGGTTTGTGGAGGATCATGAGAATCCTCCCAGCAGGGCCTATCTGAAAATCCAGGAGTCTCTTGTCCGCTTCTCGAGCTTTTTCGGTCAGGAAGGGCTTCTGCCAGGACCTGGCCAGCGTTGCTTCGATGCAGGTGCTTGTCCTGGCGGTTGGACCTGGGTCCTGCGTAAGCTGGGTTGCAAGGTTTTCGCTGTGGACAGAGCTCCCCTGGCAGATTCCCTGATGAATGACCCCGAAGTTTCTTTTATGACCCATGATGCTTTTACCCTTAAGCCCCAGGAGCTGGGCTTTTTCGACTGGGTTTTCTCTGATGTTATATGTTATCCTGAACGTCTTTATGACTGGATTCTGATGTGGCTGGAATCCGGCATGTGCCGTAACATGATATGCACTATAAAAATGCAGGGTGAAACTGATTGGAAGCTTGTCGAGAAATTCGCAGACATTCCAAACAGCAGAGTCCTTCATCTGTGTTATAATAAACATGAGTTGACATGGCTTCATTCGGGTCAGCAGGAAGGAGAAAAAAATGAGTCAGACGGAAAGAATCCTATACATTGACAGGCAGATACGACTTGTCGGAAAAACAACGATAAATGAAGTAGCTAAGAAATTCGAGGTTTCTGTCAGGCAGGTAAAGCGTGATATTGAGTATTTGCGGGAGAGGCTTCAGGCTCCTGTAGTTTATAACCGGAAGCTTAAGGGCTACATGTATGATGAGGATTTTCATTCGCTGGAGTTCGCGGATCAAAGTCTGATTCTTTTTTATGTCATGATAAAATCCCTGGTAAGCAATGAGCATTATATTCCTGTATACAGCAATGAGATACTGAAGCAGCTTGAAAGCAGCATCCCGGAGGAATATCGTGCCGTATGCGACCGTATTTCCTACCAGTTCCCCAAGGCCGGTGTCATATCCTCCGAATACTTTGCCATCATTTGTGAGGCTGTAAAAAACAGGCTATGCCTTGATATCGGGTATATTAATCTTAACAATGAAGCTTCCCGCCGTATTCTTGAGCCGGAGCATCTGATAAATTATGACGGAGCCTGGTACATAATAGGCTTTGACAGAACTCGCGAGAAAATCCGTACCTTCAATATCTCCAGGATAAGTGATATTGCCCTTACGAAAGAAAAATTCCGCAGGAGGGACAAAGAACAGGCAAAAGAACTGGCTGATTTGATTTCAAGTGGCTTCGGTATTTTCAAAGGTAGTAAAATATCCACCGTAAAAATCCGTTTCTATGATACTGCGGCTCGTATAGTTTCGTCCCAGCAGTGGCACCGTGATCAAGTTTTCCGCTGGATTGGAAAAGACAGGAGAGTGGCGGAATTGTCATTTCCTGTGGCCAATTATACTGAGGTTTTGGGTAAGACCCTGTCCTTCGGGGCTTTGGCTGAACCCCTTTCTCCTAAAAAGTTCGTTGATGTTTGGAAGGATGAGATAAAAAAAATGTATGAAAAGCTGGAAAAGCAATAATTTTATGAGGCAGCTTCTTACAGGCCGTTTTTCGTCATTATCTGCTCGAATTTTTTTCTTGCATCCATAAGTTCTTTGTATTTGTCATCGTGGCCGGTCACGATTCCTTTGCGAAGAGGTTCCATAATCTCTATGGCTATGTTGTACATGGGGGTGAGTCCCATATTGGCAAGGAAACCCTTTATGTTATGAGCTGCCTCAAAGGCATTTTTCAAGTTCTGCTCTTCAAGGGCCTTGCCTAGTCGATCGAAGGAGTTGTCTTCAAGGACCCCATATAGACAGGACATAAAAAGAGTCTGGTCATTAAGGAAGCGGGCTTTTGTTCCGGCGACGTCGCAGCCCCATTCTTCCAGTTTACGGAAAACATCATTCATCGGCAGAAGCCTCTTTTATTGCTTTGATTGCTTGTTCGTATGCTTTTGTGACATTGTCAAGAAGCTTTGTAAGGTTTTCCGTTCGTTTTACCCGTAAATCTTCCACAAGCAGACTGGATGCATGGTATAATTCGGTAAGGCTTAAATTCCCAGCAGTTCCTTTCAAGGTATGAGCAGATGAGAATGCTTTTTCAATATTATTATTTTTTATTGCCTCTACCGTTTCATTATAACTGGGATCTTCCGGGAACATTCGAAGGAATTTCTGATATACGGCATCTAGTCCGCTGAACCTTTCGTATCCACTATCATAATCAATGCCAGCATTTTTTAGGATGTCAATATTCATTAAAGTCCTCACTACTATGCATTCTTTTTATCGGTAAAAATATTGTAAAACTACACTATGGAAAAATACATTGTATTTGCCATTTACCACTGTTTTGTGATATAATGTTGCAATTTGTGCAGAATATAGTGCGGGATTTACCCCCTGTTTTCTCACAGATGACTAATACAAATATGAGGAGATGGAAATGAGTTCGCAATTTTACGGACCGAACGACAAGCCACCGTTATCCAAATGGATTCCGTTGAGCTTTCAGCATGTGTTCGCTATGTTCGGTGCAACTGTTCTTGTTCCGCTGCTGACGGGATTAAGTACTTCAACTGCCTTGTTCACAGCAGGAACAGGAACCTTGATCTACATTCTAATTACAGGTGCGAAGGTGCCCGCCTTTTTGGGGTCTTCGTTCTCCTTTATACCGGGACTGATTGCAATCAGCCAGGCATACGGTGCTTCCTATGCTATGGGCGGTGCAATTTTTGCCGGTATTTTTTATGCCATAATCGCATTGATAATCAAGTTCGCAGGAAAATCCTGGATAGACAAGGCTCTTCCTCCTGTGGTTATAGGCTCTGTAATTATCGTAATCGGTCTTGGTCTTGCTCCTACAGCTATTAAAGAGTTCTTCTACATCGGTTCTTCCGGTGCGGATGCCGACTACTCCCTGGTTTATGCCAGCATCGGAGCTGTAACTCTTATAATCGCAGTTATCGCTACCATTTTCTTCAAAGGCTTTTTCAACACACTCTCTATCCTTATAGGGCTTTTGGGAGGTTACCTCTTCACCTTGATCATGGGCTTCTTCTTCCCAGCCTACAAGCTCATCGATTTCAGCGGTGTAGCTTCTGCCCGTTGGTTCGCCCTGCCTTTCCTCCATGCTGATGACAGCCTGCATACTCTCGGCTGGAGCTGGATAGCACCCAAGTTCAACCTTGTCTCTGTCATTACTTTCATAATCATCTCTATTTCAACAGTGTGCGAGCACCTGGGTGATATGCTCACCACATCAAAGGTCGTAGGTCAGGATTATTACAAGAATCCTGGACTTCACAGAACTATTCTTGGTGACGGTGTGGCTACAGCCTGGGCCGCTATCTGGGGTGGACCGCCGAACACCACATACGGTGAGAATATCGGTGTTATGGCCATAACAAAGGTTTATTCCGTATGGGTAATCGGTGGCGCCGCAATAATCGCCATTATCCTTTCCTTCTGCGAGAAATTCGGTGCTCTTATAAATACTATCCCTACACCTGTTTTGGGTGGTATCTGTACCCTGCTTTACGGACTTATCGCATCAAGCGGTCTTCGCACGATTGTAGATGCTGGAATCGACTATCAGGATAAGAGAAACCTTACTATCTCTTCTGTTATCCTTGTTATAGGTATCGGTGGAGGTACCCTTAAGTTCGCAGTGGGCTCAAGCTTCAATTTCGCATTGGGCGGAGTCGCCTTGTCAACTCTTGTGGGTATTATCCTGAATCTTGTTATTCCCAAGAAGAAAGCCGCTGATAAGAAATAACGAAGCTTTTGTAGCAGAATACGAGCTGTCCGTTGGAATGTGCGGGCAGCTTTTTTTGTTTAAATGGCGCGAAGCTGGATAGGCTTACCCGGCTTTGCGCGGCGTGCTGACGCGTGGTCTTGAGCTGACAAGTCCGCTCAAGACTCGCCTGGGGCGACCGCTACAAGCCGGCGCAGGGTATCCTTGTCAGTGTTTTGTGTCAGCCGCTTCAAAGTGAAAGGCTGCGAACTTTTTCGGCTGATGGAAGCTGACTAAGTCCGTATCCTCTATCAGGCAAGAGAAGCCGCAGTTTTCGCTTCGCTTCTCCCCTGCCACTGCCCGGCTTCTTGCCCCGGCATCAACCCTGTTTACCGTTCCGTACCAGGTTCTTCCGGCTTCCGGTGCTTGTGAAAGCCCCATATCTCCCCAGGGGATAAAAAGCTCCATATACCAGAAGCCATCTTCAATTTCTATGCGCCGTACCGCATTACTTTTCCAATCATAATCGAAGAGCAGGGGAAGTCCTGCCACCGTATCAGTAAGAGACCCGTATATTTTTTCACCGCCGTCATATTTTTTGCTGTTTTCGCTGGCTTGGGCTCTGTCCCCTGTGAAAACCCTGTAGTCCAGGCAGGCTCCGTTCGGGTTTATTTCCCAAGCATAGTAGATAGAGTCCTCCGGGCTTATGAAGAGCTCCAGGCAGTCGTCCTCGAAAACCTTGCTTTTATCCTCTGTCCTGCGGGAGACCAGCTTTCCCCCCGGCACCTCCGCACAGAAGGATAAGGCAAAGCCATCTTTGCCGGCAGCCACAAAGACGCCGGTGAAGAGCTTTCTTGGCTTATAGCCTTCCCAGGGATATTCCAGCTCTATACCGGGAACCTCCCGATCATTCATTTTCTGGTCGGTATTTTTCTCAAGATTCATATCAAGTATGGGTATGTAGAATTCCTTCATGAATGCAATTATATCACGAAAGCTTGCCTAATAAAAAGAAATGGCGCAGGTTTCAGTTCGCGGCGTAATGAAGCTGGCAGAAGGCCAGGTATTGCGTCTCGGGGAGAAGGCTTTCCTCCTGACTATATCCCTTTCATACCTTGCGTGAAATGCCGGCTGCTGTTATGCTTCAAGGTATATGGGTATTACTTGCGAAGATATGATCGATATAGCCATAAGGGCTGGTTCCATAGTTCTTGAGAACGGAGGAGAAACCTACCGGACAGAGGGAATCGTCAACAAAATAGCTGCTGCCCTGGGGGCAAAAACTTCCTCCAGCTTTGTGACTCCTACGGTCATTCAGTTCTCTTATACTGATGATAATGACCACTATCATTCTGCCATAAGGCGTATAACAAAGCGTGGCGTGAATCTTGATAAAATATCCTTGATCGACGAGCTTACCCGCCGCATAGAAAAAAAACAAAAGACCTATGAGCCCAGGGTCATTGAGAGCCTGCTCTCCCGTATAGAGAATTCACCTGTCTATAAAAAGCCACTGGTTCTTTTTGCAGCAGCCTTAAGCTCCTTCTGCTTCGCCTTTATGTTCGGCGGCTCCTTGGCAGAGGCCTGTGCTGCCTTTATGATTGGCTTTATCCTAAGGCTTTTCCTCCTTTTCTCTCAGAAAAGACTTTTTGGAAGCTTCTCGTCTTCCCTGCTTTCAGGAGCCATTAGCTCCGTCCTTACAGAGATTGTTTTCCTTCTGGGCTTTATTCCCTCCACGGAAGTCACTCTTATTTCAGTTTTGATGCAGGTTGTTCCAGGGCTTGCCATCGTCAATGCCATCAGGGACATAATAGAGGGTGATCTTGTCTCTGGTGCTGCCCGCCTGCTTGATGCCTTTATGGTGGCTGCAGGTCTTTCCGTGGGTGCTGTGGCCGGACTTTTTGTTTTCAAGGGTAGCTTTCAGGAGGAATTGGCCCGGGAGCTGGGAAAATCTATGGCGGATGCTGCTTCCTCTGCTGTAGAGCCCTCTGCCCAGGCTCTTGGCGCTGCCATCGTTGGTGAGAAGGCTGGCTTTGTAAGCCTTCTGGTCGCATCTCTTGTCGCAGCTTTGTGGGGTGGGGGTGCTTCAGGCTTCAGCTCCGTTTATCTTCATTCCAAACCTTTGGACATATTGTTGGGGGCTCTTTGTGGTGCCGTGGGCTGGTTCGTCTTTACCTTGACAGGAGGGGAGGGGGCTTCTTCCTACCTTGCGGGAGCCTTCACCGTCGCCGTTCTATCAGAGCTGCTGGGAGCCCTGCTTAAGACTCCCGCTACGGTTTATCTTCTGCCAGGCCTGCTTCCTTTGGTTCCAGGAGGCGGAATGTTCCTTACCATGAGAAGTGCTGTGAACGGATTCATGGAAGAAGCCGCGTCTTATGCCTATACGACTCTTTTCGCGGCTGGAAGTATAGCTTTAGGGATAGCCTTAGCCTCTTCCGGCAGAAGGCTTCTTATGCAATTCAGATTGTTCAGCCGGGCAGGCCTTTCCCGGTACTGATAAAGGTTTTTGATTACTGCTTGGTGGTATAAGCGGATAGCGGGAGTCGGACCCGTCTCTCAGGCTTGGGAAGCCCACGTACTACCGATGTACTATATCCGCAGGGAAGTCAGAGGGGGAAGAGGAAAAATCCTGGCCCCCCTTTTCTATTGAATCTTGAATCTATCAAGCTCATTAGTTATGTTACGGACAGATGTTTTGTTCTGATCCGCTTTTTCTTTTACTGTCATGAAGGAATTAGAGAAATCCTTTATGACAACCTCAGATTCCTGCATCGCTTTGTTAACAATTTCGGCAAGATTCACGATATCCTCAATACCTTTTTTTATACCCTTCGTATATTCCGTCTGACTCTTTATCAGATTATTGACTTCAGAAATATTCTGAGTGGTATTCTTGGTATTTGAAAGAACCTTGTTCGCTTTTTCGGACTGATTTATGATTGATTTTGAGATCTCGTCCACAGCCTTGAACTGTATATCAATCTTCTCGCCTATCTTTCCGAAAGCCGTCTGAGTATCGATCATGCTTTGTTCTCCTGTCTGAATGACAGAGACAATCTCATCGATGATCGTACCGATGTCCCTAGCTGATTTCTGAGTGTCTTCAGAAAGCTTCCGTATTTCTCCCGCTACGACAGCGAAGCCTTTGCCTGCCTCTCCTGCATGGGCAGCCTCTATCGCCGCGTTCATAGCAAGAAGGTTTGTCTGGTTTGCTACGGAATCGATAACTTGGATTACGTCGTTCATCTTTTTGGATTTCTCAGAAATCTCGTTTATGACGGCCTTGCTCTTCTCAACTTCCGTTTTTCCTGAAGAAGATTCCTGTGTAAGCTCGTTGGAAAGGACCTGAGCCTTTTCAATCAGACTAGCCACAGAAGAAAGGCCTGAGACCATAGCTTCTATCGAATTAGCATTCTGCTTTTCGGAAGAGGCCTGATTCTCCATAATCTTGCTGACAGTATAGGCTTTTTCGTTAAGTTTGTCTATGTTCATCTTTGCCTCGTCAAGAAGCTGGCCCTGCTGGTCATTCTGTTTGCTCATATTCTCAAAGGATGAGACTATTTGGGTTATACCTGAGAAAGAATTCTCTGTTACATTCATCAGATCCCTTGCGTCCACATCGACACTTTGACTTTCTTTTTTCAAAGTGGATATGGAGTTCTTAAGGAAATCCATGAGCTTGTTCGTTTCTGTCATTACTATGCCGAAGTCATCAAATGTACTTATGCTCAATCTGGAGACAAGATCTCCGTTCTCCCTGAGAGAAGCAATCTGCTTGATAGTAGTTTTGAACCGTGTCCTTAGGGAATGCAAGGTTATCATGTATAGGGGAGCAGCAAATAGGAAACCATAGATAAAGGCTATCGCCATTTTCTTGAAAAACTCCGGCAGAGGCCATTGATGGCGGATAGCACTGTAACCACTGCAGAACATGTGCCAGCAGCAGGAAAGGACGATACAAATAAAAATTCTTGATACTGTTGAAGAATAGGGTTTTGCTTTTATTCCTTCAATACTATGTATCTTCAATTTCGCAAGTTCATTACTTGCGACGACCGTGAAGCATGTAACGCAGTATTCAATCGCAATGATCGCATAAAGAATGATCAGTATGAATATGAAAATCAGTTCCTTGGTGTTGTAAGCGACCTTTCCTGTAAGAGTCTTTATTATGATCGTAGCCCCGTTGCCGATGGGATAGCCTATTATAAGAGAAATAATCGTGACCAGCTTAAGCTTTTTCAAGACGTGGGTAGATTTTTTCTTCTCTTCTTCAGAAAGCTGTCTTTTTTCAGAATCTTTTATCAATATTAAAAGAGGCTTGGCGATCAGGTAATTGATAATCGAGACTATCGCGACCAGTGCCAAGGCAGGACCAAAGGTGGCTCCCAAGTTTGCGAACCATTCTCCATAGGTGCCTCCCTTTATCTGGGTTATTTGAAAAGAGGAAAGTAAAGGAACCCCTATAACTGTGGAAAGCCCGAAAAACAACATGTAAATAGCATATATATTCATATAATTCCCCTCTGATGTGTGGTATTTTTATAATGAAGTAAACGTCTGTTACTTCAGAAGTTGTTTTGCTAGAACAAATACCTACAAAAGCATTTTATACTGAAGATAAAGAAATGCACAAGAAAAATATTCTGAGGGTGCAGGGAAAGTCTGCAGCCTGCCTCTGAGCCTTGGCTCAGCTTTTTCCGTCCTGGGAAAAGGACCCGGAGAAAAAAAATCCACCCCTTTTATGTGATATGTGTCCAGAATTATGGGTACATATCATATGCAGGAGTGGATTATTCCTTGTATAAGCTTGCAAGATGCGGAAATTTTCTCAGCCTATTATAGCCTTGACGAAAACTTCCGTTGCTTTGTCATCAGCCTTCACTACAAGACCTTTTGCCGTACCGCCCTTTACATCGAGCTTTACGTCGCCGGTGTTTTCCTTGTTCTCAACACTTATGTGGTATGTCACTCCTCGGAATTTTCTTGTGAATTCAGCAGTTTTTACGTGGCTTGGAAGCCTTGGCTCAATCTCAAGTCCTTCATGGCTTGGACGCAGTCCGCAAATGTATTGGCTCAAAGCAACGAAGTTCCAGGCCGCAGTTCCTGTAAGCCAGGAGTTCTTTGCCTCACCGAAGCGGCGGGCTTCTTTACCAGCAACCATCTGACTGTAGACATAAGGCTCCGTGCGGTGTATGTCACTGAATTCCTCGACCCAGGAAGGAGCTATCTTCTTGTAGTGGTCAAAGGCATCGTCCGGTCTTCCGTTCACCACTTCTCCGATGATTACCCAAGGATTGTTGTGACAGAAAATACCTCCGTTCTCTTTGTATCCAGGTGGATAGGAAGAAACCTCTCCCAGCTCCACGTGGTAATTCTGGTAGGCAGGCCAGAGAATTGAGATTCCGTATTTTGAATCCAAGTATTTCTTAACGCTGTCCAGAGATTTCTCGGGGTAGCCTTTGTCTTTACCTATTCTAGCCATGGTTCCGAAGCCCTGGCTCTCTATGAATATCTTTCCGTCCTGACATTCCTTGGAACCGATTTTCTTTCCGAAGTCATCATAGGCCCGTACATACCATTCTCCGTCCCAGCCTGCCTTGCAGATGGCTTCCTCCATTTCCTTGCAGAGCTTTTCGGCTTTTCTGGCCTCTTCTTCATCGCACATGAGGCGGCACATGGCGGCATAATCCGGTGTTACGAAGACGAACATCTGGGCTATCATTACGGATTCAGCGTTCTTTCCGTCTTTGTTGGTGGAAGTCTGGAAAGAGTCGTTGGGGTCAGTGGAGAAACAGTTAAGGTTGAGGCAATCGTTCCAGTCGGCCCGGCCGATAAGAGGAAGTCCGTGGGGACCCATATGGTTGGGGATATAGTTGTAGGAGCGGCGCAGATGCTCGAACATTGTCGCCTTGTTTGTCTCGCTGTTGTCGAAGGGGACATCCACCTTGAGGAATTGTGTGTCTCCTGTCTCTCGGATGTAGTTGCCCACACCAAGGACCAGCCAGAGGGGATCGTCGTTGAAGTTTGAGCCGATGTCGGCGTTGCCCCGTTTTGTCAAGGGCTGGAACTGGTGGTAGGCAGAGCCGTCCTCGAACTGGGTGGCAGCTACGTCGTAAAGGCGCTCACGTATACGGGAGGCCGGCAGCTGATGTGCAGCCCCCAGCATGTCCTGGCTTGTGTCGCGGAAGCCCAGTCCCCGGCCTATACCGCTCTCAAAATAGCTGGCGGAACGGGCAAAATTGTAGGTAACTACGCACTGGTACTGGTTCCATACAGCCATGCGGTCCAGCTTCTCGTCGCCGGTCTTTATCTCGAAGTGGGAGAGAGTCTCGTCCCAGAAGGCCCGGAGGTCATCGTAGGCTTTCAGTACCTTCTCCTTTGTATCGAACTTTTTCTGCAGGGCGTAGGCTTTTTCTTTGTTGATCACTCCGCTGGCTGTATTTGTTCTGAGTAACCCTGCCTTGAGGGCAGCCTCTTTCTCAGCCTCTGGAAGGAATTTCTTGTCATCCTCCATCTCTATATAACCAAGGATGAAGATGACAGTCTTTTCTTCTCCAGCCTTGAGCTCCAGCTCCAGTCTGTGGGAGGCTATGGGACTCCAGCCGTCTGCCACGGAATTTCCGCTTTTTCCCGCCACAACTGCAGCCGGTGCTGATATCGGGTTGTAAAGCCCTAGGAAGGTCTCCCTGTCTGTATCGAAGCCGTCTATTTTCTGGTTGCAGGAATAGAAGGTATAGTGGTTTCTTCTTTCCCTGTATTCGGTCTTATGGTAAATCGTGCTTCCCTCAATCTCGACTTCTCCAGTGGAGAAATTCCTCTGGAAGTTCTGGCAGTCATCGCTGGCATTGTAAAGACACCATTCTACGAAGGATACCAGGCTTATCTTTTTTGTGGAGCTTCCTTCGTTCTTAAGGGTGAGCATCTCCAGCTCGCAATTCTCTCCGTTGGGCACGAAGTAGAGGGCGTCTGCCTTTATCCCGTCCTTTTTTGCGCTGAATTTGGAGTAGCCGAAGCCGTGCCGGCATTCGTAAAAATCAAGCTTGGTCTGGCAGGGCTGCCAGCCTGGGTTCCAGATTGTGTCTCCGTCTTTTATGAAGAAATAGTGACCATTGTTGTCCAGAGGCATGTCGTTGTAGCGGTAACGGGTCAGGCGGCGGAGTCTTGCGTCAGTATAGAATGAGTAACCGCCTGTGGTGTTAGAGATGAGCGAGAAATATTTTTCGTTGCCTAGGTAGTTGATCCAAGGATATGGAGTCTGCGGTGTCGTGATGACATATTCCCGTGCAGAATCATCGAAGTGACCGAATTTCATGAGTGTTTCCTCTCTGATTTAAAAATTCGTCATCTTGAAAACCGAGGTTTTCTTGAGAACGGTGTTTACTTTGCTGTCGACGTATCTAATACAGCAGGGTCTTTTTAGTTGGTTGATTGCCTAAACCAATTAACTGAAATATAGCACATATTCTTGCAGGATGTCAAATTTCATATTTTTTTTCTTGCGGTGCAAAAATGATTGTGCTACTATACGCTCATGACGAAAAATATTTGTCTTCACAATGGTACTATTTTAAGTGGTGTTTCAACCCTTGAGAAATGTGCCGTCCTTATAAAAGACGGCATCATAGAGGATGTGTTCAGCGAGAATCGCTTGGCGCAAAAAAATCTTGGAGCGGATGTTGAGATCATTGACGTGGACGGGGCCTATATATCTCCCGGTTTCATAGATACCCATATCCATGGCTTCCGTGGTACAGGTACAGATAATCCCTCCGCCGACGCCATCCTTCAGATGTCTGAGTCTCTCGCACAGTTCGGAGTCTCCGCTTTCAATCCCACCTTCTATCCCTCGTCAGAGGAGAACATGATCCATGGTATCAAAGAGGTTTTGAAAGCCATGGGCCATGAGAAGGGGGCCAAAATAATGGGAATCCACCTTGAGGGACCCTTTTTGTCGCCTGAGAAGCTGGGTGTCCAGAGGCCGGAGACTGTAAAGAAGGTTGACCTTGCCCTTATGGACCGGCTTTGGAAGGCTTCTGAGGGACATATCGTGAATATGACTGTGGCTCCCGAGCTGAAGGGTATGAGGGATCTTGCCCTCGACTGTCTGAAAAAAGGAATAGTCCTTCAGGCCGGGCATACCAACGCTGAGTACAAGCATATGACTGAGGGAATGCAGGCAGGTATCCTTCATTCGACCCACCTTTTCAACGCCATGAGCCAGCTCCATCACAGGAACCCTGGCGCCGTGGGCGCTGTCCTTATCCACCCGGAGATGTCCTGCGAGATAATCGCCGACGGCATCCATGTCCATCCTGATCTGATAAGGCTGCTTATCCGTGATAAGCCCTTGGACAAGATAGTTCTTGTGACTGATGCCCTTACTCCTACTGAACAGACGGAAGGTCCTCTTTTCGCCAATGGTGAGGAGGTGGTTTTCAAGGGAGGCTGCTTCCACAGGAAAAAAGATGATGTTATAGCCGGTTCTGCCCTTACTATGATCCAGGGAGTCAAGAATCTTGTCTCTTACGGCCTTGAGCCTGGCCAGGCTGTTAAATGTGCGGCCACAAACCCTGCTCAGATAATGCATTTCTACCATAAAGGAATGATTATTCCTGATAAGGATGCGGATGTAATCGTTTTTGACAAGAATTTCAAGCTTCTTATGTCCATAATAGGTGGAGAGATTAAGAAGAATATCCTGGATTGACGGTTTGGATATTCCTGATTTCAAGTTGTTGACTTGCCGGAGATGCTGGCAATGTACAAAAAAGGAGAAAATATGAGAGTTATAGTAAGACCTGACTATGACAAATGTTCACTTTGGGCTGCGAACCATATAGCCCGCCGCATAAATGATTTTGCACCTACTGCGGACAAGCCCTTTGTTCTGGGGCTGCCGACCGGGAGTACTCCTCTTGGTACCTATAGCGAGCTTATAAAGCTCAATAAGGCCGGAAAGGTTTCCTTCAAAAATGTTGTTACCTTCAACATGGACGAGTATGTCGGACTGACGGAGGATCATCCCCAGAGCTACCATTACTTTATGTGGAGCAATTTCTTCAGTCATATTGACATAAAAAAAGAGAATGTCCACATTCTGAACGGAATGGCTAAGGACCTTGAGGCGGAGTGCGCCGCCTACGAGGAAGCTATCAAGAAGGCAGGCGGAATAAACCTCTTCCTAGGCGGAGTAGGTGTGGATGGTCATATCGCCTTCAACGAGCCTGGTTCTTCCCTGGCCTCCCGTACCCGTGTGAAGACTCTTACAAAGGATACCATTATCGTGAACTCACGTTTCTTCGACAATGACGTCTCAAAGGTTCCGACCACGGCTCTTACCGTTGGTGTCGGTACTATAAACGATGCCGAAGAAGTCGTGATCCTTATAACCGGGCACAACAAGGCTGCAGCCCTGAAGCATGCCATTGAGGAAGGAATCTCTCAGATGTGGACGGTAAGCAGCCTGCAGATGCACAAAAAGGCCGTTCTGGTTGCTGATGGTGCTGCGACTGATGAAATCAAGGTAGGAACCTTGAAATATTTCTTAGATATAGAAAAAAATAATTTCAACAACGAATTGTAGGATTCATTTTTTTTGAAAGCAGTACGGAAAATTTCCCGTATCAGAAAAAATGCGTAGTGCCAGACCAGTAAAGCCGAAGCCTTTGCGTGCGGGATTACTGAGGGCATACGCTGCGCCAATTATGTGACAGCAGGTGCGCGGAGCAAGGTATCTGACTCGCGGGCGACGGGCTTTGAGCAAGTAAGGTATGTCCGTCGCCCAGCTCGCACAGCGCAAGGCTGTCCCATACTTGTCTCCGCTCCGCCCTCAGGCATTCCCTCCGGATGATGTGCAGCGACATTGTGCACAGGCAGGCCGCCTGTGGCAATCAGCGACATTGGACGCACACAGGAAGCCTGCGGGAAAATGTCGCTGCAGGCTTCCCGCAAGCAGCGAGGATTTACCTTTGGCACGAGAGCATTTTTATGGTAAAAAAGTGTATGTATTCCACGTTCAAAAAAACTCTTGTCAAATTTAAAAAACACTGCTATGCTAGTTGAAGGATGAAATCAATCAACTCGCTTTCAGACATCAATGTTTCTCGAATTCTGCGTCTTATCTGGCAGCGCAAGGGGATTAGTCGTGTAGAGATAGCTAATACCTTGGGTATAGATAAGTCGACAGTCACTAAAATAGTGGCTTCCCTCCATGATATCGGTATTATCAGTGAGATGGCAGAGGGCGTTACGGGACCTCAGGGTGGCCGTAAGCCTATATTCCTTGAGATTTCTCCTATGTTCGCCTGTGTAGGTGGTATTGAGATAAACCCTGAGCGCTTTGTATGCTGTCTGCTGGATTTGCATGGTTCCATTCTCTTCCAGCACCAGGAGGTTATCAGGCCGGAGACTTATCAGGAGCTACGTATAGAAGGCATTTTCTCCAAGGCCTACAAGATGATAGCTTATGAAGCCTTAAAGCTGGGCGTCAAAATGATCGGTATAGGAGTAGGGCTTCCTGCTCTCGTAAATTCTGACAAGGGACTGATTGAATGCTCTGTTCCCCTTATGATAGAAGGCCCTTACCCCTTTATAGAGAATGTTTCGAAATACACTGATATTCCTATTTCTGTGGAGAACGATGCCCGTTGCTGCTGCTATGGCGAGATGATGATATCCGGCGATCCCCTGGTGAAAAATATGGTCTTCCTGCTTACAGAGTACCGTATTTTACAGCCTACCAAAAACTCGAAGAAAAACCTTTCCATAGGCCTCGGGTTGGTTATGAACGGCCGGCTCGTAAAAGGTCCTGAGTGCTCTGCCGGTGAGTTCCGCAGTATGCTCTGGGAAGAGGGCAACAGGGGCCAGTTCTTTTCCGGCCAGGACAGCCTTGCTTCTATAATAACCGATAATGATGAGATGAACTCAATATTCTACGAGCTTGCCCAGCATATCGCCTTCCTTGTTAATACACTGAACCTTCAGCTTGTTTATATTGGAGGAATTGAACCCCAGCACGCGAGACAGATAGAAAGCCATATAAGAGACAGGGTAAGGATTCAGTGGCCTTATGAAAGAAAATCAATTTTTGATGTAAGGATGGCCTCTTTCGGAAGTTTGTCCGTTTCTTATGGGGCGGCTGCTATGTTCATAGAACAGCTTTTCGCGCTTCCCAGTCTTTCTACTCCCTCTGAGAAAGGACCTTCTATTTTGGAGTATCTAGCGACTATGGCTGCGAAAAAACAGGAGCTGAAGGTTTCCGAACTGAATAAAAAATAGGGAATTCTTTTGGGATGATTCAGAATCCCTTGTCGAATAAAGACTCTTCCGAATTCTATCAAAAAAAGTAAAAAAAATGAAAAAAAAAGCTTTACAGATTTTTAAAGTGATGATATTCTGTCGTTAGTTGATGAAAACAATCAACTAACTAATCGGGCTTTTCCCTGATATCCCCTGTGGATAGTCAGGTTGAAGTATATTATTTAGGAAACTCTTTAGGAGGAGAAAAATTATGAAACTTTCAAAGAAAGTTGTGTTGGTTTGCTTGTTCGCAATCCTCGCATTCGGACTTGTTTTTGCAGGTGGAAAGAAAGAATCTGCTGCTTCCAGCAAAAAAGTTACTCTTAACATTATGGGTTATGGTGATAACTCTAATGCAGAAGGTCAGACATTCAAGAGAATTTGTGAAGAATTCATGGCTGAGAACCCAGATATCGTAATTAATTACGAACTTCTTTATGATGAAGCATATCATCAGAAGGCTGTATCCCGCCTTGCAGCTGGCGATGTACCAGATGTAGCTTACATGGGTGCTGATGCTCGCTGGGGTGCTGAGTGGCAGGAAGCTGATCAGCAGGTAAACAATGTTCCTTACTATCCTTCAAATATCGATGTAAATCTTATCCCTGATTTCTTTGGTAACGGAACAAGACCTTATCTCCCGCTTGGTGGATCAAACTTCTGTACAGTAGTTGGTGTTAACATGCAGATTCTCAATGAGATTGGTGGAAAGCTTCCTACAACATACGATGAGTTCAAGGCTCTTGCTAAGCTCTGCAAAGACAAGGGTTATGTATGTCTTTCAACACACGGTGCTGATGCTTGGGTTTGGGGTTCATGCGTTATGTCAGGTATCATTCCTCGCACAACAGGAAACGCAACATGGATCGAAGATGCTTGCAACAAGAAAGTTAAGTTCACAGACGCTGACTTCGTAGCAGCTCTTGACGTTCTCTCACAGTGGGTAGCAGACGGTATCCTTACTCCTGATTCAGCTCTTACAGACGATGGAACAGGTAAATCAAACTTCGCTAACGGCAAATACCTTATGTACATTGACGGACAGTGGGGATTCGGTGAGTCCAACTACGGTGCTCTCTCCAAGGATATCAAACTTATCCCAATTCCAGCAGTTCCTGGTGAAAAAGCTATGAGCGGTTCAATCGCTGGTGCATGGCAGGTTGGTTATGGTATCACAAAGAAGGGTGCTTCTGACCCAGCAGTTCTTGATGCTGCAAAGAAATGGATCGCTTACTACTACAGTGAGGAAGAGACACTTCAGCGCCTCCAGGACGGTGGTATTTCTTGCCCAATCCTCAAGAACTTCGTAACACCTGAGGGAATGGATCCTCTTATCGCAGAAAAAGCATCACTCGGTGCATATCCTTCATGCTACGTTATCGACTCATACCTCACAGGTGCTGCTAACGACGCACTCAATGCTGGTATGCAGGATATCGTAATGGGCAAGCAGACAGCTGCTGGTCTTGCTGAAGTTGTTCAGAAGGCTTTCGACGCTCAGTAATTAACATAAAACTTATGGAGTAGAGCTTCTTCGAGGCTTTCCTCCATAAGAGGTTCTGAAAAAGGGGGATGATTTATTACCGTCTCCCTTTTTTGTATAAACGCCTCTGGAACAGGAGTGTTATGGAGGTGGCCGTTTACAGCTCAAAAGGAAACAACGTGAAAAAAACAGATAAAAGAGACCTTCTTACTTTTATCGGGTTCATTGCTCCCGGTCTTCTAGTATACCTCTTTATAATTGCTTACCCGATTTGTTATTCAGTTTTTCTGAGTTTTACAGACTATAATCCGACAATGACCGAATCCCCCTCTTTCGTGGGCTTCGCTAACTATATAAAAGTATTTACCATGAACAAGGGTATCGTCGATTCAACGACTGAGATTCCTGAGTTCTGGTATGCACTTAAAAACAATATGATTGTTGTGGCGGTTTCTGTTTTCGGACAGATTCCTATAGGATTTGCCCTTGCTTTCATCCTCTACAGAAAGCAGGTTAAGGGAGCTACCTTCTTCCAGTCAATGGTATTCCTTCCTCAGTTCCTTTCAACGATCGTTATCGGTATCATGTGGCGTATGCTTTTCATGATCGATGGTCCTGTTTCTCGCCTTATGCAGTATTTCCAGGATGACCCTAACGTTCAGTTCAGTATGCTCATGGATCCAAAGAAAGCAATGTTCCCTATCGGAGTAGCACTTATATGGATGTATACCGGTTTCTATATGATTATCTTCCTTGCTAACCTGCAGAAAATCAATGAGAGTATGTTTGAGGCTGCAAAAATAGACGGTGCATCCGAGTTCCAGATTTTCTATAAGATAACAATTCCTTTACTGGCTGGTGCAATCCTTACTTCATGTATCCTGGCTATAGCCGGTTCCTTGAAGGGATTCTCCCTTATCTTCGCTTTGGCTTCAGAAGGAAAGCAGCGTATCAATACGGAAGTTCTTCCTATTTATATGTACCGCATATCCTTCAACAATGCTAAGGACCCGCTTAGGTTCGCTTATGGTGCGACTATCTCGAACATAGTCGTTTTAATCAGCGTACTGCTCATTACCTTCAGTAACTGGGTAGGTAAGAAACTTGGTACAGATGAGGAGTATTAATATGGCAAAACACATTCAGGGCGATGCTCCTAAAACAAGTTTTTTTGGACAATATCTTGCAAAGCCTATTTCTTATTTCGTTTTTATACTTTGGACGATAATCACCCTCATCCCTCTTGTATGGATGCTCTATTCTTCCTTCAAGACAAATGAGGAGCTCACGAAGGATATCTATTCTTTACCCTATGAGCTTTTCCATGCCGGTGACAATTACTTTGATGTGGTCGCACCCCAGACGAATATTGTCTATCCTGACGGACTTCTTGAATCCTTAGGCATTAAATCAACAAAGCAGCGTGATGAGATTAATGATAAGATTATCATTCTTGAGTCTCCTACAATTGGTGCCCACAAGAGGATAATGGTTCATTTCATTAAACGTTCGGATATTCCGGATGG